>JAEUIP010000521.1 GCA_016795075.1 Planctomycetaceae bacterium
GGAGGAGGAGGAACCGGCAAATTACGAGCCTGCACCATCGGAGCCCGTTCGGTGCGGAGCGTCACTTGTTCCACAATGTTTGGTTGCGTGAAGAACACGGGGTCCAACAACAAGTTGCCGGAAACTGGGATCGTTACGTCCACGGTGATCGACGTTGTCGATTCCAAGATCACCTGTGGAGTCAAACGAACCGTCGGATTAGCAATTCCCAACGACTGCAGCAATTGGCGGCCACGAGCCTCGCCCTCCGTGCTCGATGCACCGGGAACCATCGCATCGCGAGCCGCTTCGAAAGCCGCGTTCTTGGCCGTGTGTCGCAAGAAGTGAATTCGCGTGAATTCGACCGCTGCGAAGAACACCATAAAAATCAATGGTGCCACGAGTGCCATTTCCACGGTGTTCGCTCCTTGGCGACGAACACTCGCGCCGAGACGCGATGGTCTCTGCGGTTTCGTAGACCGAGGATTTGGGATTGACTGCCGGTTCATATTTTTGATTCTCCCTGTACGCTGCCCAGCGTTTGCCGAGCAACTGTTCTATTTCGACATTTCATTACTGCCCCGAGTCCTGTCGAAGGGACCCGTTCGATTTCACTAACTAACGAGTTACCAAGGTCGGCATTTGCCGAGCGATGTCGCGGAACACGGTACTCAACGAGGCTGAGTTGTTGGCATGGTAGTGCTTGCCGCCGCCGACATTCGCCACCGTCACCATACGGGCTTGATCCGCATCTTGGGCAAAGGTAACGGTGAAGATCATGATGCCGTCTCGGGCCAGAGTCCTGGCTTGTGCGATTTCATCTCCGGCATCTCGTCGACCATCGGTCATGAGAACGACGACCTTGACAGCCCACGGTCGGGCATTGGAGTGGACCAAGGCATTGTTCGCCGCTCGCAGCCCGCTGCGAATATCGGTTCCACCACCACTCCAACTGGCCGAATACGCGTTGAGACGCGAGACGATGCTGTTGTAGTTCGAGGTGGGAGGCAAATCGACGCTTGCTCCTGCGGAGTAAGTCACAAGAGCCACATGTTCTAGTTGGGCGGTTTGATTCAATTCGTTCAAGAAGACCTGAACACCACCGATGGTATCGATCCAACGCGACGGATTGGGCACGGGCAGACCAATGTTGAAGTTGAAGCCAGGAGGCAACGGGGCTCCACCATTCCAGCCCGGAGGCAAGACCGCGAGTTGATCGGCGCGAAACGCCATCGAACCAGAGCGGTCGATCACCAGCGCAATATCCAATTCAACTTGGGTGGAACGTGCTTCCATACGAATATCGGTCGTTGAGGGTCCCAAGAAACCAGGCATGAACAGATTGACGGGACCACTCGGCGAACTACTCGACATCTCGGTGCGTAAAACGATCGAGTTGGGATTGGGTCCACCGGGTACGTATTGATACCGTTGCTGCAAATTGTTTCGTACGGAAGTGCCTAGCTCATAATCACTGGCTCGTAAAACGAGGTTGCGCCCGTTTACAGGATTGTTGTTTGCCAGGCGTTGCCCCATGGTCTGGGCTTGTGCCAAGTCACGCGTGCTGGCGAAGATTCGATTCGCCGCTCGTGCGGAAGCGTCCGATGCAACTTGCATTTCGGTGCGAACCAACTGCATTTGTGCCAAGTTGATGGCAAAAGCTCCCAACGTCAGAATCAAAATCGTTAATAGCAGAATCAACGCCAACGCTCCACCGGTTCGGTTCGGCTGGCATGATACGTGGCTTCGGCGTTGGGCTACATGGAGCGAGCGAAGCGATCGCAGGGTTACTTCAAGACGCTTCATAGACGAGGGTCTCCAAAGGCGGGAAAAGGCGGGATCAGTTGTGTTCC
>JAEUIP010000522.1 GCA_016795075.1 Planctomycetaceae bacterium
CCCAATCGCAACGTCGACCAAGCGTTTCGCGCGACCAATATTTTGAAGACCGACGGAAGTGTGGTCACGGGCATCGTGTTGCGACAAGAGGGAGCGGTTGTCACCATCGCCGACGCAAATGGCAAAGAAATTCGAATTCCCGAATCGGACATTGACGAGCGACAAGAATCGACTCTTTCGCCCATGCCCAACGATGTCGCTAAAATGCTTCCGCCGACCGATTTTTATGACTTGTTGGCCTACCTGTTGTCGCAAAAAACGCCGGCGATCGAAACAAAATAGATTGTTAGTAACGCCAACTATTATGGGGACAAAAAAAGAGTGACCGGAAAACATCCGACCACTCTTTGTACGGCTAACTCCACTGGGAGTTTACTTGCTGATGACTTTAGCCATTTCGCAAATCTTGCACGAGTAACCCCATTCGTTGTCGTACCAGGCGACCAACTTAACGAATGTCGAATCCAGCATGATTCCAGCATCGGCGTCAAAAATGCTGGTGCAGGACTCGCCGCGGAAATCGGTGGCCACCACCTTGTCTTCCGTATATCCCAAGACACCCTTCAAGGCACCTTGGCTTGCGGCTTTCATTGCCGCACAAATGGCTTCGTAGTTGGTTTCGGTATTCAATTCGCAAGTAAGATCCACGACGGACACGTCCGACGTAGGAACTCGGAAGGCCATACCGGTCAACTTCTTGTTGAGTTCTGGAATAACGCGCCCAACGGCTTTAGCAGCACCCGTGGAACTGGGGATAATGTTCTCCAAGATCCCACGGCCACCACGCCAATCTTTGTTGCTGGGGCCATCGACTGTCTTTTGGGTCGCCGTCGCTGCGTGAACCGTCGTCATCAGACCACGTTTGATTCCAAACGAGTCATGCATGACTTTGGCCAACGGAGCCAAGCAATTGGTGGTACACGATGCGTTGCTGATGATGCGTTCGCCGGCGTACTTTTGATGATTGACACCAAAAACAAACATCGGAGTATCATCTTTGGACGGAGCACTTTGAATGACCTTCTTGGCACCGGCGTCCAAGTGTTTCTGGCAAGTGTCCAAGGTGAGGAATAGGCCCGTGCAGTCAACAACCACGTCCGCACCGACGTCACCCCATTTCAGAGCGGCCGGATCGCGTTCGGCAGTCAAGCGAATCCGCTTGCCGTTGACGACCAAGGTCGAACCATCGATCGCAACGTCGCCGTGAAACCGACCATGGACGCTGTCGTACTTCAACATGTACGCCAAATAGTCCGGTTCTAACAAGTCGTTGATGCCGACGATTTCCAGATCGCTGCCAAAATGTTTGACGGCCGCTCGAAAGACCATTCGGCCGATACGACCAAAACCATTGATGCCCAATCGGACTGCCATAACTCGGTGCTCCATTTCGGTTGCTGGGGCTCGCCTGGAAAAGCGATCAGCATAATACGAGGTTTGAAAGATCGGTGTTCAACTTGAACATGACCGCCTGCCTACATTTGCGGGCAATTATAGTGCGCGGGGTTCCAACGTCGAAAGGGGGATTAAGACCACAATGATTCCGTGCCCATCGACATTGTCGTGCTTTATCACAACCTGAAATTGGGGGCTGGTAAGATGTCAGGGTCTGGTAAAGGTGTCAGGAGTCAATTGTGCGCAGCACCCGCAGGGCCGTTCCGGCAATTGACTCCTGATACCTTTACCAGACCCCAATTGTGCGCAGCACCCGCAGGGCCGTTCCGGCAAT
>JAEUIP010000523.1 GCA_016795075.1 Planctomycetaceae bacterium
TTTCCCGCATTCCGTGAGCACGCAATGGCTGTCCGCATTTCGCATTTTTCAGTTTCCATTTTTCATCGATCATTTCTTAGCAGTGGGAATTACCAAACGCTCGCATTTTGCCGCTTTTCGGCGCAGGCCATTTGGTGGCTTAGTCCAATTGGTGGCTCGGCAGATTCGACGATCGGGGTTCTCGGATGAACCAAGGTCCGACTCGCCCAAATCGGGAAGTTATTTCCAGACAATATCCTAAGCGTTTTGCGACCCAACGCAAATTCGCTCCCCAACTCCCGCATCTGGTGACCTTATCTCCGAGGAAGTGGAGCTGGGCAGTCGTCCAGAGCGGCCGCGCTTGACGTCGACCGTATTTTTTTGCCCAACTCCGAACCGCATCGCTCCGAAGCTCATGATTTTTGAAAACTTCAATCAAATCGCAAAAAAAGTTGTCTTTTACGAGTTTTCGCAGCAGGACATACCAATAAGGCAAACTGTGCGCCCTTTACCAAGCCTCAGGATTCTCGATGAATCCCGGGTGTAAGGTATTTCCAGGCGCACAGGGTGTTTGGTCTGGTTCGACGGGCAATGTGAATGAATTTGTCCTGAGTCCGGGTCGTGGTTCTTGCAAACAGGATTTGATGCCGATGAATTGTTCTCTTTACCAATCATCTTCGTACAGGAATGGCGTGGCAATTGCCGTGCGAGGCTGGGCAATCGTCATGCTAGGGTTGACGGTGGCGTCGTTGGGGGATTCGGCAAATGCCCAGATCATCAATTGGCAAAACGTAAACGGTGGTTTTTGGGACGTTAATTCCAATTGGAACGGTGGGGTTCGGCCGGGGGCCGCCGCGACAGCCCGGTTTGGCGTCAATAGCACCTACATCGTCAACTGGGATAATCTCACGGGGAACACGGCGACCGCAGGGCTGCAAGTCGCGGCAGGGAATGTGACTTTTCGGAGCAATGGAGGGACCATTTACCGTCACACTGTTTCGGGAGAAACACTAGTCGAAACGGGTGGCGTTTTTAATTTGGGAGTGTCAGCGGCCGGTCGCTTCAACCTGGACACGGGCTCGCTCAAACTGCAATCAGGTGGAATCTTAAACGTCCGATTTGGCAGTATTCTTACTTCGTTGGGCACGGTCAATGTAGGAATCAATGGCAGCGGTAGCCAGTTGAACGTCACGGGAGGCAGTATCGTCAATGTCAATAATGGTGCGACGACCATCTTCGGTGGAGACTCGGGTGCCTCGGGAAGCGGCTTGGTAAGTGGAACGTCGTCGCATCTCAACGCCAGTGGCGAAGTTTGGGTTGGCAATTATGGCAATGGCACGTTGACCATTGATTCTGGCGGTCGAGTTTCCAGTGGACGGGCCTATATTTCTTTGAGAGGGTCATCCACCAGTTCCGCGACGGTGACTGGAGCCGGATCGCAGTGGACCAGTTCCGCGGAGTTCACGGTTGGCGATACGGGCAATGGAACCCTGAACGTTCTGGATGGTGGTTTAGTAAGCAACACGACTGGTTATGTCGCCCGGAATGCAGGCGCGGTCGGTCAGCTGCAAGTGTCGGGAACGAACTCCCGCTGGAATAGCAGTGCGGGGTTGTTTGTGGGGGCTCAAAATGCCACGACCAACGGTGGTGTGGGCAGTGTGACCGTTGCCAACGGCGGTCGAATCCAAATTGGGGACGACACGTTTGATAGTGGAACTGGTTCGGAAATCGTGATTG
>JAEUIP010000524.1 GCA_016795075.1 Planctomycetaceae bacterium
ATTCGACGCTAGGGGTTCTCGGATTAACCAAGGTCCGACTCGCCCAAATCGGGAAGTTATTTCCAGACAATTCCTAAGCGTTTCAGGTCCGCAAGCGAACCCAACTTCAATACCTTATCAACTCTCCCCGTTCTCCCAGCCCTCATCCGACGCCGCCAGGGCATTGGCTACTCACATTTTGCAAACAAGCGTTTTGCAATCACGTGCGTGGGCCGGTATCACGCGGCAAGTATTTTTCCAGATTTTCTGATGGTGCGCGTTGCTCGGTGGTCTCGTTTTGGTCATATTACAGAACCTTCAAATTTTCCAAAATCACCAACTTAACACAGAGGATTCGCCGATAAGTAAGCTTAGCGAAACAGAACAAGATGGGCGGTCTGGGATGTTTCTGAAGTATTGGCGAACAAATCAGGGAGCCATTTTCGCGATGACGCATGCCAACGTTCAGTTGAACAGCGTTGAACAAGTGCGCGATTTCGTGTTACGGACCTTGTGCCAACAGAACGATTTGGAAATGGACATGTTTCCGGCCACCGAGCGAGTCTTGGTGCGACGTGAACATGCGGTGGGACTCCAGTTTTGCCTCCACGGCCCGCGTAACGTGCGGCTGATGGCCATTTGGGAGTTCGACCAACATTCCATTTTGTTTTATGGTTCGTCCGGACAACGTTTGGGTCGCGTGCGATTGAAACGCGCTGCTCGACTGGCAGAAGAACTAAAAACGGTTGCCTTAGCCGGTTAATCGTTACAACATAACAGGGAGGGATTTATGCTGGTGCTTTCCAGGAAGGAAAGTCAAAGAGTGAGACTCGGGAACGACATTGTTTTAACAATCGTTCGAGTCTCCGGTGACAAAGTGCGGTTAGGGATCGAGGCGCCTAGCGACCTGTTGATCCTCCGCGAGGAATTGGACTCCGGCCAGGGTCCACCCGCGAAGGCAGCTGCCTAGAACCCCGCACTTGATTCGCCACCGCCTTGGAAGCCGCTCCATCGGAGGATTTCCCGGGAAGAGGGGGTGGCGAGGGAAGTGTCACTGTTCACACACGATCAACCGAATGAGTCGCATCGTTCGGACGCTTGGAATCAAACATACTGATCAACTGGCTTGACCGGCTCCCATAGTAGGAACTTATCCAACCAACTAGGGAATTACCGACTCGCCGTAACCACGGTTGTGCGGACAACCGATTTTTTGATCCGACCGTACGAAGATGCGATTTGTTCCTACAATTTGAAACTCGTCAAACCGAGTTGGCGGAAACGCTGACTCGGTTTTTTCGTGCGATTACTGTGAAGAGTGCACTGATCAGGATACGGAAGTTTCTTATGACTCCCCGATCAACGATGTGCATCTGGTTCATTGGCATTTGCACGTTCGTGACTTTCGTGTTTTTCGTGGTAAATGTTTGGAACCACGAAAGACACGAAAGGTACGAACATGAAAGTGCCAATGAACTAGGTGCACAGCCTTGTTCGTCGATGTCTCAGACGGAAAATTCCGCCCGCGGGAACGCCAACGGTTTCCCGCCGGTCGTCGCGGAAAATATACACCGCGAGAGATGGGGAGAACGCAGAGAAGAGGGGGCGAGGCGTTGATCGGAAACTGGCGGTGGAACTCATTTGGTACGGAGTGAATTTTGGGGCTCGGGGTAAACGCTTAGCGGCG
>JAEUIP010000525.1 GCA_016795075.1 Planctomycetaceae bacterium
TGCTTTGCACAATTGACTCCTGGGTCTGGTAAAGGTGTCAGGAGTCAATTGCCGGAACGGCCCATCGGGTGCTTCGCACAATTGACTCCTGACACCTTTACCAGACCCTAAGTTTCGGATTTGCCATAGCGCTCGGCTTTGTTCGAAAAGGGGGCAATCCTCTCCGATCATGTTCGTTGTTCGGGATTTTGCCTGCCCTTCAAGGGTCAGACGCTGTTTGGGATAAAGCCTCGATTCCGATAACTCGTATTTTGCGGACTGCACCGAGCCAGTACGTGAGAGGTTCGGGTTTGATGTTCTGGCCAAATTTCGGGTGGCCTTGCATAATGGACGCGGCGTTGATCGTCGAGCGAGGGCGATGGTCGAATGAGCCTCCCGGTTCACTTTGCCCCGAGTAGCCGACCAGCAGAGGACGCTCACCAGCAAAAAACAGCCGCTTCGCATGAACCTCGCGCCCCGTAAGCACTCGGCAACCCCAAAATCATCAAGCACCATCGTCATAAGTTTCCTTCGTGTCGCGACTTGTCCGCGGCTCCGACTACAGAAAGCAAATTGTGAATCAGCCCAACACCTGGACCCCGACTTCTTGGCAACAAAAGTTGGCGGCTCAACAACCCGTTTATGACGACCCGCAAGCATTGACGGAGGTCGTCGGGAAATTGGGGATGTTGCCTCCGTTGGTCACCAGTTGGGAGATCGATAAACTGCGCGGTTTTTTGGCGGAGGCTGCTGCTGGAAACGCGTTTTTGTTGCAAGGTGGCGATTGCAGCGAGAACTTGGACGATTGCGGCACGGACTCGATTGTTCGCAATTTGAAAGTCTTGATGCAAATGAGTTTGGTCCTCGCGTTTTCGTCGATGAAACGCGTGGTTCGCGTGGGGCGTTTCGCCGGGCAATACGCCAAGCCTCGTTCGTCCGATACCGAGACTCGGGATGGAGTGACCTTGCCTGTCTATCGCGGCGACATTGTCAATCGAAGCGGGTTCACGCCGACCGAGCGTCGTCCCGATCCCGAACTTTTGTTGCGCGGATACGAACGAGCCGCATTGACACTTAATTTTATTCGCGCGTTATGCAGCGGCGGTTTTGCGGACTTGCATCATCCGGAGAATTGGGAACTGGGCTTCATGAACGAGTCCCAGAACTTGCTGCAGTTTCAACGTTATCGCGAAATGGTGGCCCGAATTGGCGACTCCCTGCGCTTTATGGAAGCCGTACATGGTGTCGCGTTTAGCCAGTTGAGTACCGTCGATGTGTTCACGTCGCACGAAGGTTTGCACTTACTGTACGAGCAGGCTCAGACCCGGCCCGTGCCCCGGCGCACGGGTTACTATAACTTGAGCACTCATTTTCCATGGATCGGCGAGCGGACTCGGCAATTGGATGGCGCTCATATCGAATACTTCCGCGGCATCAAGAACCCGATTGGAGTCAAAGTGGGGCCTTCGATGAAACCCGACGATCTGGTGCGTTTGCTGGATGTGTTGCATCCGGATAACGAGCCCGGTCGATTGACTTTGATTCACCGCTTTGGCGCGGACAAGATTTCCGGGGTGTTGCCCGAACT
>JAEUIP010000526.1 GCA_016795075.1 Planctomycetaceae bacterium
AATCAACAGCACGACAAAACCCAAGATGATCAAAGCGACAGCCGTAAAGCTGATGACTTGAACTCGAGTAAATTGTTCCAAAGCCGAACGCATTCGGCCGGTTACATCGCTGTACCCAAACGCCGTCGCCAACCGAGTTGGTTCCGCCTTGCGATAATCCAGCCACTTGATCAGTAGAGCGCCACGTGAAGGCCACTTCGCCAGCAATTCCGATGCGGGATTAAAGCCCAAAAAGTCGATTTGACCCAACCCGCAACTGCGTCGGATCAGAACGGGTCTGCCGTCCACTACCAGCACGGCTCGCTGAACGTCCGAATCAAACCACGCATAAGATAAGTTTTGCGTCTCGGGGTCTTGAATCAATTGGCTTCGAGAGGTGACCAATAATTCAATTTGCGAACTATCGGTGGTGGTGGCCAAATTCGATTTCAGATCACCGACCCAGTTTCGAAACGGGCCTGACTCGCCAAACAAGGACTCCCACGAATCGGACAACGCCAGTGAGACTCGACCGCCGGAAACCAGCCATTGTCCCAGCGCTTGACGCTGGCCTTGGTTCATCTCTTGAGCCCAGGCTTGTCCATCCGTGCAACTCACGACTCGCTCCACGGAGTCCCAACCCCAAACCGTCAAAGGCAGCGACGCCGCTTGGTCGATGTTTAGCAAATGATACGCACCAGCCTGTTGATCGTTTTCGACCCAACCCATGGAACGACGCAGATCGACATCTGGCCCCAGATACAACCACAATCGGTCGTTGGCCGCATGCACGTGCACTTGAGGATCATTGGCGACATCAATCAGGCTCCGGGCCCAGACCGCGCCTGACGCATCGTGAATCGTCACTTCAATCGGCTGATCATCGCGGCCCAAGCGAAACAGGCCCAAGTAAGTCAACTTCTGCGGAGTTGAAGAGTTTCCCACCGCAGCGACTTCCACCAACGGCCAACGGTACTTGACCCAGTTCGCATCCGAATCGAGTGCCCGGATGATCATCTCTCCATCCGTTGGTGCGCCTTCGCAATGGACTCGTAATTCTGTCCAACATCCCAACCGGACTCGTCCCTCAATCCCGAGCGAAACCTCCACGGTTCGAACGCTCGCGTCCGTCGGAGTGTTTGTTTGTTGCTCGTCAACGAACGACGCTCGGAGTTCGGAAGTTGCCGCGATCGCTCCGATCCAACTCAGGACGAGTAGCCGGATCAGCACCGACCATGGGCTCGTCCCCAACCGGATTGCGAAAAATGGATCAAATGGAGCGTTCACGCAACTGGCTTGTTTCTGATCGGCGAATGGGGTCGGAGCAGGCGGAAGAGCGTGTGGCCTCGTGAAATCGAGTCCAACGCAAACGTCCTCTCTAAGATAGCTGAAACTGGGAAAGGCGACTATCTGGAGCGGCGACACGTTGCATAACTGAAACAGTTCAACGTTTGCACGCGAAATTCCGTTAGTGCTTTGTCACTACTAAATTTTTGGGTGGGTCTGGTAAAGGGGTCAGGAGTCAATTGCCGGAACGGCCCGGCGGGTGCTT
>JAEUIP010000527.1 GCA_016795075.1 Planctomycetaceae bacterium
GAAGTTCGAATCATACTCCGATATGGACTCCGCCCGATGGAGCGTTTTCAAGTACATTGAAACGTTCTACAATTCCGAAAGAATCCATCAAACCTTGGGATACAAAACGCCGAACCAATTCGAACATGACCATGACAAAAACCTAGCCGCTTAATCAATTTCAGGTGTCCGCCAGTCTTGGGCTAACGCAACCATCGGAAATCGCCAATTGTTGGTCGTGCGTCAGCAATCGTATCTTCAATGGCAAATTCGGCGATTTCTGGAACGATTGGCTGTGTTTGTCACTCAGGATGATCCTGTAGAAAATCGTTGGGCGACTCATTCCAAGCCGATAAGTTGGCCGACACGACAGCAGGACGCCGTAGGAAGTTCGCGAGCGATCTTTCTTCCGCAACCGACCCAAACGGGGGGCCCCGATGTGGACGAATTTTCAGCCGATTCGTGGCCCGTTCATGAACTGCCAGCCGATTTCTGGACGGAAGCCGACCATGAGGAGAACTTCCATCAATACCCCATCTTCTACGATATCACCAAATTGGAAGTGGAAGATGAAGTCGTTTCTCAATTACTCGAAGAATTGGTCGGTCCGGAATGGTGGGAAGTAAATGGCGGAATTGCAACAAGTCTGATTGAAAGATTCGGGACGCGAAGAGTCTTGATCAGTCGCACGACTTCCCCGCACCAATACGCGATCGCCCGTTTCTTGGCACGCTTGACGCAAACACTTCGTTGCCCCCCGATCCGTTCCACCTGGCGGATGAGCTGGGTACCGGAACCGATCCGTATGGCGGTTCAAACCGCTGGCCTGGATGCGGTAGATGCGGAAGTATTCGAATTACCATCGTCAGAATTGGATTTGGAAGCGATTCCGCAGTCGATCATGGAAAATATCGAACCCGACACGTGGAGCGAAAACGGCGGGGAATACGATTTGCAATGCGCGAGGATCAATCAACGCCAACTCCTAGTCGTTTATCATCAACGTCGCGTGCATCAGATGATCCAAAAGTACTTACTCGATCGCCGCTAAGGAATTGTCTGGAAATAACTTCCCGATTGGGGCGAGTTGGACCTTGGTTAATTCGAGAACCCCAAGCGTCGAATCTGCTAAGACTCCATATGTCCTGAGCCGCCGAATGGCCTGAGCCGCAAAGCGGCAAAATGCGAGCGTTTGATAATTCAAGCGGATGGCAAAGCCGAACTGCGGATGCACAGTCCGAAGACATTTCCTTGACCGACAGCAATTTGTCGGACTGCCATGGTCTAACTTCCGCGCTGATACGTTGACGGTCTTCAATT
>JAEUIP010000528.1 GCA_016795075.1 Planctomycetaceae bacterium
GTGTGATCGTCACCTCATGCTGTCGTTCATCATCGTCACGGCCTTCTTCGCTATCTGGAGAACCCATTAGGAATGTGCCAGCCGGGATCAATTTGAACTCTATGGCAGAAAACGCTGGTGCAGAAACCACCCCGATCCCAAAGTTCGCTGCATCCAGGAGATTCCCTTCTCCCAGCTCTCCAGTGGCAGTGGAGACCGCTCCGTAACCGAACCGTACGGTATTTCCCAATCCCACGATTTGCTGTTCGGTTGTGCTGTCGTAAACGGCCCAGGCGTCCTTCCCTGTGGTGTATTCTTTGGTAAAGAGAACCGTATCGTCGCCTCCACCTAGGGAGTTGTCAGCCCCCAGGTCCGTGATAGTCAGCTTCATGGTGTCATCGCCGTTGCGACCGCGATGAGCAAACGTGAACTCGAGCACGGAGCCTTGTTGAATCCCAGTAGAATCCTGATACAGAGTCCCATCGATGAACGCGTTGAGTTCCACGAACTGAGTACCCTCATGCGCTGGAACTCCCTTAAATCCCGTACCCCAGATTTCGAAGTGGGTGTCGGTGGTCTTCCATCCGGGCATGGTGTCGAGGAGTACGTCGGCGAGTACGAAAGTCCCCTCTTCAACGCGTGGAGCCTCAAAGCCAGGGTTGGTCAGCCCTGCCTGTTGACCCCAGCTTGACTGGGCCTGTGCCAAAGCACTTATCGCCAGGACGGCAAAAACGGCCGTACGTGCGATTTTGGCGGTGATTGATTTTCGAAACATCGAGTTTATCTCCGGGTTGAGTATGTGGGCGGGGATCGTTCGCACCAAATCATGCCTAAGAACGCATTGGGCCTCATCAAAGCAATGTTCAACCGAGTCGGAAGTCCGACAGGCTGCTGACAGGTATTTTTGCGATTTCCATGAGAAATCAGAACGTCACATTCTTTATGCTGCGGACACTGGAAGGAATCGTCGTTGACGGTAAGACGCGTGCGTGTCGCGTGCGTGTCGCGGCAGCACTGGCCCCAACCGAGTTCATCTCGGTTGAGCCCAGGATTCACTCACCAAGAATTTGTCGCGAAATAAGTTCCGGATTTCGAACGTCGGAAGCTTCGGAATGACTCTCGCTGGCTCTGGCGTTTGAATGATTAATGATTATTGAAAAATGAGAAATTTAAAACGTACCCAACGTCTCGTTTCCAGCATTCCGTGGGCACGCAATGGCTGTCCGCATTTCGCATTTTTCAATTTCCATTTTTCATCACTCATTTCTTAGCAGTGGGAATTACC
>JAEUIP010000529.1 GCA_016795075.1 Planctomycetaceae bacterium
TGGTCGTCGTCGCGGCACTTGCCCGGGTTGCCGGCCACTGCGCCGCAGTAGGCGAAGACGGTCGGGTCGAGCAGGCCGCCGTCGGCGAGCGCGTCGAGCTGCGGCGGCAGGTCGTCGCCCTTGCGGCTGGTCCAGCCCCTGGTGTTGGTGAGGTGCTTGACGCGGAACTCCTCGACGAAGCCCTTGCTGGCGTCGCCGTCCCAGTAGGCGTCGTCGCCTTCGCCCCAGGTACGGGCGTCGCCCTCGTTGGCGGTGACCAGCAGGGTGCGGCCCTGGTGGGTGTATGAGGCGATCGCGTCGGGCAGGTAGAGGCCGCGCACGCCCGGCCAGGCCTGGATGACGGCCTTCTTGTCGGTGTCGGAGGGATCGAACGCGTTCGCATCCACACCGTGGTCCTTGTCGCCGAGCGGCAGGATCGCCTCCACCGTGGCCTTGGCCACGTCGATGCGGGCGAGCGCGTTGTTCTCCTGCAGCGTGGCCCACGCGGTGGCGCCGTCGGCCGAGACGGCGATGTACTCGGGCTCGAAGTCCTGCGCGGCGCTCGCGCCAGGGCCGTAGATGCGCACGCCCTGGGCGCGCAACGCCTTCTCCTGGCCGTTGAAGGCGGTGAAGCCGGCGCTGCGGGCGACCGGGGCCGTGGGGGTGGAGACGTCGATCACGCTGATCGAGCCCTCGGGGTCGATCGAGTAGTCGTCGTTCGGCTCGCCTTCGTTGGCGACCAGCACGGTCTTGCCGTCGGGCGTGAAGGTGAGCATGTCGGGCAGGGCGCCGACCTCGACGCTGCCCAGCAGCGAAAGGTCAGCCGCGCGGTAGAGCGCGACCCGGCCCTTGTCGGTCTTGGGGCTGGCCTGGATCGCGACCGCGACCACGCCATCGCGCACGGCGACGCTGTTGATCTCGGAGCCGGCGAGCAGGGCCTGCGAGTCGAGCCGGCCGACGGAGATCGGCGTTGCGGGGTTGGCGAGGTCGAGCACGTCGACCGCGCCCGCATCCGCGTTGACCACGAAGGCGCGCTTGCTGGCGGGGTCGTAGGCGGGGATCTCCGCAGCGCTCTTGCCGAAGAGATTGGTCGCGTAGCCGCCGATACGCTCCAGGCGCAGCGAGATCGGGGTGCGCTCGGGAGCGGGGGCCTGCGGGGCCGGGGCGGTTTCGGTTGCAGGCGACGGCGGTGGGGTGTCGTCGTCGCCGGTGCACGCAGCCAGCGTGGCGGCGGCGAGGAGGCTGAGGGAGAAGGTCTCGAGGGCGTGGCGCAGGCGG
>JAEUIP010000052.1 GCA_016795075.1 Planctomycetaceae bacterium
AGTTACGTGATCGGCGCCAAACTGCCACCCAACACCGCGCCCGCTGCCCTGTTTTGGGATACGAGCCGACCCTACTACTACCTGCGCGTCGATCATCATCTCCTCGAAGACTATGTCATTTTCGGTGGCAATGATCATAAGACCGGTCAAGCCGAACGGACAAGTGATAACTTTGTGGACCTCGAAACGACACTTCATCGTTTTTTGCCCACGGCCTGCGTTGATCGGCGTTGGTCCGGACAAGTTCTCGAGAGTCACGATGGACTGCCTTTGATTGGTCAAGTTGTCCAACGTCAATTCGTCGCGACCGGATTTTCTGGCAATGGGCTAACGTTTGGCACGTTGGCTGGCATGATGATTCGTGACGCTCTGATGGGACGTAAAAATCCTTGGCACGATTTGTTCAGCCCCCATCGCTTGCAATTGCGTGGCGGCATTTGGAACTACTTGTCGGAGAATCTTGATTACCCTTACTATTTGCTCAAGGATCGACTGATGCCCAGCGAGAATCGTGGAGTCGAAAACGTCAATCCCGGGCAGGGAACCGTCCTGAAACTTAACGGGCAACGAGTCGCCGTTTATCGTAACGAAGAAGGGCAAACCACGAAGTTGTCAGCCGTCTGCACCCATATGGGGTGTATCGTGCATTGGAATGAAGCAGAATCAAGTTGGGATTGTCCCTGTCATGGCGCTCGGTTTGACGTTACCGGGAAAGTCATCGCCGGTCCAGCTGAGAAGCCGCTTCAACGCGTCGATTAGACCCCGCTATGAAACAGGGATGCTCAAAGCCCCGATCAATGCCTGCGAAGCCGTGGAGAAAGCTTCGGTCACGGTGATCGCTCGCAACTCCGCAGCATTTGCCTGTGCACCGTTCATCGAACGAGCGGATTGGCGGAGAGCAAAAGAATAACGGAGCGAGATCGAACGCCGATCTCACCCCGCAAAGATTTTAGCTGACGACTCGATGGGAGTCAGCAAACACCTCAGGCAATAGCGTTGGGAGCCTACTGCCGGATGCCTGGAATTGGAGTTGGTGGAATCACGTCACTTGCACCCTGAGCAACTTGTGGCCTCGGAATGGGATTCGTAATGATCGTACCGTTTTGGTTGCTTCGCACATCAGATTCGACCCGGTTCTTCGGAATGTCGAGCTGTGATTGGCTATTCAACCGGCTACCCGCATCGACTCGGTTTCCTTGAGCGTCAACTGGTGATTGGGTGTTCAATTGGTTGCCAACATCGACGCGATTTCCTTGTGAGTCAAATTGTTCTTGGTTGTTCAATTGACTATTCATATCGACGCGATTTCTTTGCGCGTCAAATCGTTGTTGGTTATTCATTTGGTTGCCGACTTCAACGCGGTTTCCTTGCGCGTCGAAAAGCGGTTGGCCATTGAATTGATCGGAACTAACTCGGGTCCCTTGTGCGTCGAACAGTGGCTGGTTGTTCCATGCGTTCCCCATACGATTCCCTTGGGCGTCATAGCTGTCTTGTTGATGTTGCCCGTAGGCATCATCATGTTGTCCACCAAAATGGTTCGCGCCCATCGTGCCTTCGCAACAACCGACCGTTCCATGGTGGCCATAGGATGGAGCCGTGCCATAGTGACTGTATCCATCATGGTTCCCGTGGCGATAAGTTGGGGTACAGCAAACCGGTTGACACGAGTTTCGAAAGGCACCACGCCAGCGGAACAATTGGGCCGAGGCTTCATTGGGGATCAATGTCGAGATTCCCAGGATAGTCGCGCCGACCACCAAAACACTTTTCAAAATGCGATTCATGTTAAGTCTCCTAGACAAAACGCTTACGGGTACGCAAGGCGACCGGCAGGCGTCAGTCCCGAATTACTCGACGAACTGCTCAAAAAGTGGTTGCCTTCTACAGCAACATTCTTGGAGTCTTGTGGCGAATGGACCATCGAGCAGGATGCTGTTTGGCCGTGGCGGATTCAGGCAGGCGATTGGTCGTTCAACGGTTGCATCGTTCCAACAACAAGTTCTTGAGTGTTGGGAAGCGTTGCATTGCCTCCGACCAGTGGTTGGCGGGATCGTCTCGGGAACAGCGGAGAAATGGCAACTTCCGCTAGGTTGCTTTCATGTAAAAATCGATTTTCTTGGTCAGGCTTTTCGCCATAGTTGTGTCGTCGGCGAAGTGTTGGCGTGTTTTTATCAACGTTCACATGGGCGTGGAAACTTGCTTGTCACGACTTGAAGTTCGATTGTATTGTTTGCAGCGAATCGAGTTGGGCATCGCTCCGCCCTGTATTTGTTAGGAACATAAACATGTCCTTGGATAGTCTGGCTGATGCCTTTCATGACGGTCTTTGCGATATCTACCACGCCGAGCGACAGTTGCTCAAAGCGTTGCCAAAAATGATCAAAAAGGCCACCGATGAGAAACTTGTCACCGCGTTAACCACGCACCTGGAAGAAACCAAACAGCAGGTCGAACGGGTGGAGCTCGCATTTGAAGAGACCGAAAAAAGTCCCAGGGCCAAGAAGTGCGATGCGATGGCTGGATTGATCGAGGAAGCTCAATCCATGATGGAAAAGGATGCCTCTCCTGACGTGATGGATGCCATCCTCATCGGCCTTGCACAGAAAATCGAGCATTATGAGATTGCCTCCTATGGGACGCTCTGTTCGTGGGCCAATTCACTTGGCTACATGAACGCGGTCGAGCAACTAGGAGAAAACCTCGCCGAAGAAGTGAATGCGGACAAGGTTCTGACCAAAGTTAGCAAAAGCGTCAATCGAGCGGCCGAAGCCGTCGGTCGATAATTTCGGCGCTGGCCAAGCCGGTGCCCACGAGGGCCCCGGCCAAGGCTCGCCACTAAATATGTTCTTGGCGATTTCCCAATACCAGCAACGCAACACCGACAGCGATCACGATGACACCCGCAATCGGATTCAGGACAACCGTATGCGGTTGGGAAATGTCGATCTGAAACAGGCCAACGTTGGCAACTCGTTCTGTTGTGAAGTACTTGAAACTTGGGATGACCAGGGCAATCACGCCAAGCACGACAAGAATCCGACCGACGATGACAATGATTTTCATGAGAGGTTTCTTTGCGATGGGTTGGGCAGGTGGTGAAGAACTACTTGGATCATGAGTTGACTTCTTCCCCCTCGGGGGACTCCGCGATCAGCTTTTGAATAACCGGGACTTTTGACCCGATGAACAACACGTTGCGTACATTGATCTGTTGACGGCTCGCGCCGGAAGTATGAATCTCCAAATCGCCAGAACCCAGTCCGATCAACCAATGTCGGAACAGATCGTCGTGTTGTTTGTCCAGAGCCATTCCTTGCGTGTTGTAACTCTGGGAACCACTGCCAAAGAGAGTGTGCAGCGTCAATTGACCTGGCTTGATTTCCCAGTAACTCATGCGGTCCAGTCCAAATACACTGGCCAACCACACAATCAGCATTAGGGTCGAGAACCAAAAGTAGGCGCCCAGATTAAGGCTGATTTCCAGCCCCCCAAACCAGCTCAAGACATGGTCCCACCACCCAAAATAAGCCAACAGGACGGTGACGAACGCGAGGCTCAGAATAATCATTCCGGAAGCTAGTCCTCGAACCGAAACGTTGGTAATCAGAATCACTAGGAATAGCACAAAAAAGAAGATCACGCCCAGATTACTGCTCGAGTGGATCCAAGTTCGAGTCTGGCCGATCAGATGCTCCTGGCCAAACGCATACGTGATAATGGCCATCGTGTAACCCACGACCCAAACCGGCCACCAGTAAAACAGGGGCGAATGACTATAGAATCGCAAGTGTCGCACACTATTGGGGGCCGTGTGAGCGGCAGGCTGTCGAGGCACGCCATCAGTCAAGAATTCGTGATCAGGTTGTATGGTTGCGGGTTCGAGCACGTGGCAGTCTCCTAATGAGTCAGATTCCTAGGGAACGTCTCCTGACGGGAGGCCCTCTTGCGGGCGACCGTCACTGAAAGATCGCGAAGTTCCCTAACAACCACCATAAGACGATAAAGATAAGAATGGTTGTGAAACAACCACCGCCTAGTTTCCAGGCACCGACACCAGCGACCGCGCCGCGTAATAGTTTGCTCATTGGGTTGCACTCCCACACAGGTTCAAGGCTCGAACGGAACAGTTCGCCCACGCGAACGACTCGCGGAGCGATTCGATTACTTTCCATAGCATTTGTATTCCTTGCGGCCCCGCCAATATGTAGCGGGAAGTATGAAAGCAGCTTGGTGGAATCCACTACACGGCGATCTAGACTCTGTCTCAAGCTGGGACTACCCCTCTCCGGTGATGTCTCTTTGGCTGGGATGGCTTCTGCCCTCCCAAGTGTGAAACCAGCGGCAGACCCTTTTAGGACAAGGCCAGGTGTCGTGTGGCCTGAATCAAGACCCGTTTCCATCGAGCCAATATCGGTTGGGCAACGAATCTGATATCGTGCTGGCTCGTACGGCAACCGTTCCATGCGAAGAGTATTTGATAACTTGCAGAGCTTTTCGCGGTTGGTTACAAGTCGTTTGAGAATCAAGTGTTGGTGTCACAGAACAAGTGGCTGTTAATGACCAAAAAGACAAAGATAAAGCTCGCCCTTGTGCTGCCGGCAGTGCCGAATGCTCACGATGCATGTGTCCGACGTTTGAACGACTCGTTGCAAAGCCAAGAGGGAATCGTCTCAGCGCACCTTGTTGGCGATGCCAAGCAGGGGCTCGAAGAAGTCTGTATCCATTACGATCCCGACCGATTGTCGATCGCTCAAGTACGCGAAATCGCTCGTCGTGCCGGAGCGGAACTGGAATTGCGGTATGGTCACCTCTTGATCAACGCGGAGACCATGTACGCGAAGCAGGCGTCGATGATCGAGGCGCGAGCCAAACACGTGACAGGCGTCTTGGAGGCGGCGGTATCTCCGGCCGGGGTGATCTGTATCGAGTACGACCGGAAGCAAGCTGACGAACCAGCGATCCTGGCGGAACTGAGCAAACTCGGGGTGAAAATAGTCGACGCAAAGCCCAAGTCAATGCGTCGCGAACCCAGCATCGCTGGTGGTCCGTCGCAGGTCAATGAACCGACGCGTCATGGCCTATTTGGTGAGCGAACCGAATTGATGTTTGCGGCGTGTTGTGGCGTTTTGCTGCTGGGAGGTTTTTTGCTCTCGTTTGCTTTCAGCAATCCGTGGGTGCCCATCGGCCTCTATCTGGGCTCGTACGGTTTTGGCGGGTTCTACACGTTGCGCGAAGCCATGAAGAGTTTGCGTGTCGGTCGGTTTGAAATTGATTTCCTGATGTTGGTGGCAGCCGTCGGCGCGGCGACGCTTGGGGAATGGGCGGAAGGGGCTCTGCTGCTTTTCTTATTCAGTCTCGGTCATGCGTTGGAGCATTACGCCATGGGTCGCGCCAAACGAGCCATCGAAGCGTTGGCAGAACTCGCTCCACAAACGGCATTGGTCCGACGAAACGGTCAGATAGAAGAATTGCCCGTCGAGCAGCTACGCATCGACGATGTGGTGGTGATCAAGCCAAACGAGAGAATGCCAGCAGATGGGTTCGTGATCAGTGGAGAAGGGAGCGTCAATCAAGCTCCAATCACCGGCGAGAGTTTGCCCGTGGAAAAACGTCCCGTCGTCGACAGACTCCGAGCCGCCGCGGATCCCGACCGGCTTGAGGCGGAGTATCGGGTTTTTGCCGGCACGATCAACAACAGTGGTTCCCTTGAAATTCAGGTCACCAAACTTGCCAGTGATTCCACCTTGGCGCGTGTCGTGCAAATGGTAAAGGTCGCGGAGACACAAAAATCTCCAACCCAGCGTTTCACCGATAAGTTTGAACGATATTTTGTGCCTGTCGTGTTGGGTTCGGTCTTTTTGCTTTTATTCGCTTGGGTCGTGGTCGCCGAACCGTTCGGTGCGTCGTTTTATCGCGCGATGGCCGTGTTGGTCGCCGCTAGTCCTTGCGCCTTGGCGATTTCGACACCAAGCGCCGTGCTGAGCGGAGTGGCTCGTGCGGCTCGGGGAGGAGTGTTGATCAAAGGCGGTGCCCCGTTGGAAAACTTGGGCCGCTTGAGCGCGATTGCTTTTGACAAGACGGGCACATTGACCGTCGGCAAGCCCAGTCTGACGGATGTCGTTTGTTCCGAGGGTGTCACGGAAGAAGAGTTACTTCAAGTTGCCATCGCGGTCGAACGTCTCAGCGATCATCCGCTTGCCGCGGCCGTGGTGCGGGGAGGCGAAGAGCGATTGTCGAGCGATGTCGTTCGCCAAGCACAAGACGTGCAAAGCATCACGGGCCGTGGCGTCAAAGCGATCGTGGACGGTCAGGAAGTTTACATTGGGAAAGACAGCCTGTTCGTCGAGATCGCGGGCCAGCCGCTACCAAAGCAGTTGCAAGAGGCCGTCGCGAAGTTGAAAGAGAATGGACGTTCGACCATGGTGGTTCGCCAAGGAGCGACTTACCTAGGAGCGTTGGGATTGATGGACACGCCACGCGATGCGGCCAAAGATGTCATTCGCCGATTGCGGGAAGTGGGGATTCAACGAATGGTGATGCTGTCCGGTGACAACCAACAAGTTGCGAACGCGGTAGGCCGAGCCGTCGGGATCGACGAAGCCATCGGTGACCTCATGCCCGAAGACAAAGTCGAGGCGATCAAGAAACTCAGTAGTCAGGGAGGAGTCGCGATGGTGGGGGATGGTGTCAACGACGCGCCCGCTATGGCCAACGCGACCGTTGGGATTGCGATGGGAGCCGCCGGGTCCGATGTGGCGTTGGAAACGGCCGATGTCGCCCTGATGTCAGACGACTTGAGTCACCTGCCGTTTGCGGTGGGATTGAGTCGACAGACGAGCCGCATAATTCGCCAGAACTTGTGGATCAGTCTCGGAATGGTCGCGTTCCTTGTCCCAGCGACGATCCTTGGACTGCGGTTAGGTCCGGCCGTGTTATTGCATGAGGGGTCCACACTCGTCGTGGTGCTCAACGCCTTGAGACTCTTGGCCTACCAAGATCGGTCCAAAGGCAAGAACTAATCCCGCCCACGATTACACCACCGTCCGTAATACCTCTTCCTTCGGCAACCACTTTGGCTACAACAGCCGTTGGCACGACGAAGAATCGGGCCCATCAACTTCCGAGCCAGGTACTACAACCAGGCCTCGATCGGTTATGCTAACCTCGTGTCGATGGTTCGCCGCGAGGACGAAATGGGTGTTGCCTGTGACCTTCCACCATACAGCTCCGAAAAGGGATCGTGACTCTTTTGAGCATAGCACCCGAATCGCAAGTTCCTCGCGAATGAGTCACGACACCTGTTCCGTGCTTAGACGCTCTGGGAGCCGAACATAGTAGAGCGAGCGCCCCGAACGCTCCGGGAGCAAGTGGGACACTGATCACCGATTGGACCATCTAAAAGACCGTGCGGACTGCTGCCCTATCGATGACAGTTTTCCATTACCAACCCCTATTCTAGAAATAAAAGAATGAAAGCTAGATCACGCATAAGGTATTTTAGTATTGCTTTATCGTCACTAGTCGCAATCGCAATTGTAGACATTTATTTGTACGGACAGATTAGTCCGACTATGAGAATTTCCGACTTCGGCAACTCGCCCGCGACCAACGTTGTTTGGCTGAAAGATGATCAATTACTCGTTATTCGAACGGATGGAACACTTTCGTACCATTCTGGGCAGGAGCTACTTTGTCGGTGGCGAGTTCGATTGCAGAACATTCTTTCAATAATGGAAATTCCAGCGACTAACATTTTGATTGTCGAGTCACTTGGCGGAAATCGAAACGATATCCCGAATGGAATAGATCAAATCGGTTTGAGAATAATCGAAAAGGACAGTGGACTCGTTGTCGCAAATGTCTTCGGTCTGGACTTTCGTGATGTGCTTGGAATGCCTGCTCCGAAATATTATGAGGTACTTTTTGAGTACTTGGAGAAAGAAGGCTCGATTTTGGGAGGCGAGCTAAACGATTTAAAGGAATTGTTCGTCAATTACTATAGACATTGTGTATTGAAATCTAGATTGTTTCGTATTACCTCCGATCTTCGAGAAATGCGCACGCGCCAAGCCATACTTTATTGGAATGAAGATTCGCTCGACTATTGTGACCTTGACGATAACGCGAAGAATTTTCGTACGGACGCGAACTCGATCGAAAAGGGGATTGAATTCAGTAAATGTTGGTTTGAACGTGAAATCGGCGTGTTTCAAACACGTCAACAGAACTATCCGCCAAGCAGACTTTATAAGCTTGATACACGAACAAAAGAAATTAGGGCAATCGAATTCGAAGATCGCGATGTAAATCCAGATTGCGTCGACGTATCGTCATTGGCACGAGTGATCGTAGCTGCATGGGGAACTAACTGTGGACTTTATCGTTTTGACGGCAGCAAGATTGCGGAAATTTTGGGAACGGAAGATGAAGGCAGGATTTTGCACGTTGCCATTACGTACGATGGACGGTCGATTGCAATGGGGTTTGAAACGGGTAGCATCAAGATCGTTCGACTTCTAGGATCGGAGGCGTACAAACCGTTGAGTGATTGATCGCAATTTGTTTTTTGTCCATTTCCTTGGTGTATCGGCAGATGAAAATGATCACAAGACGCACTTCCCGCTCCAAGCGAAATCAAGTTCAAGTAGCGACGTTGTCTTTTCATGATCACCCTGTTGGTACTCGTGTTGGAGCATCGACGCAGGTTTAGCATAACCGATTGTGGACTGATTGCAAGAAAATCTCCACGTTGGGGCGATACCGTGTTTGGGGTGCTGTGTACAGAAACTCCGACCCGCAGATACAAAGAGACCACCGATGGCGGGTAAACAGGTTTGTTTTGCTTTCGGGGTCTGATGAGCAAGTCGCGTGGGGTTCCGATAGTAAAGCGAGCGACTCGAACGCTCCAGGGGATATTTAAGTAGGTCTTGCTCTTGATACCCGAGTCTTGATTTGATCGTTGATCGCGATTCTGCTTCCGGCACGATCGGGGCGCTCGTGCGACTATCCCGATCGGCCTACTTGCAAACGTGCCTGAAGCACAGTCGGTCCTACGGCCTTCAAAACCTTGGAGCCTGTTCTGTAGCTGTCCATTCATCGCCCCATTGGCGGTAAGCCAATGGTGGCGGGTTGGGTCTTGGTGGCGAATTCTCCCAGGGCGACGTTCGCGGTCCGAGGTCGTATTGGTTGGTTAGTCGTTCATTGGGTTGGTACCGTTTGCATCTTCACGCGGGGTTGTTTCCGCGAACTCTGCCCTGGGCTGACTTAGGACTGGCCCGTTGGGCCGAAGGCCCTTGCGGTTTGGAAACCGGCGCCCGAGTGACGGCCGACGCAAGAGACCAACGTGGGTCAGTGTTTCGAGAAATGGCAACGTTGGGTTACTGTGCTGACGTTGTGATC
This sequence comes from Planctomycetaceae bacterium, assembly GCA_016795075.1. Lineage (GTDB taxonomy): Bacteria > Planctomycetota > Planctomycetia > Pirellulales > Pirellulaceae > M30B19. The sequence goes on from JAEUIP010000052.1 coordinate 9,400, forward strand.
GGATTGCTCGGGTTACTTTGACTTCGGCACGATCGAGGCGCTCGTGCTACTATGCTTCCGGCACGATCGGGGCGCTCGTGCTACTATGCGTTCGGCACGATCGGGGGCGCTAGTGCTACTATGCGTACGGCACGATCGGGGCGCTCGTGCTACTATGTGTTCGGCACAATCGGGTTGCTCGGGTTACTATGCGTTCGGCACGATCGGGGCGCTCGTGCTTCTATGTGTTCGGCGCGATCGGGTTGCTCGAGTTACCACGCGTTCGGCACGATCGGGGCGCTCATGCTACTATGTGGTCGGCACGATTGGGGCGATCGGGGCGCCCGTGCTGCTATAGGTCCGGCATGATCGGGGCGCTCGTTGTACGATGCGTACAGCACGATCGGGGCGCACGTGGTACGATGTGGTTGGCATGATCGGAAATTGTCTCGGACTTTCAGGCCTTTTCTGGGCGAGAGACGACGCTAAACGGGTGGCTCGGGCACACCGGCTAGGGTTGTTTCGGCTCATTCGGGACTGTTTTCGCCATGGGAAATACTTCAACGCGTTCGGGAACGCGGGGCGTGCGCTTTTTGATGATGCGTCTTTGGGAGTGGACTGCAATGAACAAGAGTTTGGCTTGTTGGCTTGTATTGCTTTGTGGTTTGGTCGGGCTGGAAGAGGCGCGGGCACGTCCAACTGTGGAGGAAGAATATCCGTGGCGAGTCGGTGCGGCCAGTGTTGAAATGCTGGCCGAGGACTCGATGGTCATTGGTGGTGGCATTGGACCTGGCTTCACGCAAGGACAAGAAGGCAAGTTACAAGCTACTGCTACCTACATCCAAAGCGACGGTCCCCAGAATGAAGGAGCGGTTTGTGTTATTGCGGTCGACGTGCTAATGATGCACCGCGACACCATGGACTTGGCCGCCACACGTGTGTCCGAAGCTTGTGGTCTACCGCTGGAGCGGATCATGATCAACGCCAGTCACACGCATCACGCGCCTTCGACCGTCACAGTCCATGGCTACCAACGCGACGAAGAGGTCTGTCTGCGCGCGGTGGATGCGATCGTTGAAGCTGCGATCTTGGCCCAGAAAAAAGCTCGGGCGGCTGAACCGAGTCGTGGTTTGTTTCATCGCGGGCGAGAAGAAACCGTTGGGCAAAACAGTCGGCAAAAACTGGACGACGGACAGATCTATTGGATTGGGCCACGCGACAACGTTGTTGGGCCAACCGATCCGTTTGATCCGGATTTTCCCGTGCTGGCGTTTCGTTCGGCCCAGGATCAACTGCAAGCCGCGTGGTTCAATCATTCGACACATTGCATTGGCACTCGGACGGGTCGACGGTCGCCCAGTTTTTACGGTCTCGCGGCACAGGAGCTCACCGACGAGCACTTGATGCCTGTGGCGTTTCTTTCCGGAGCCGCCGGTTCGACGCACAACTTGACCTTGGACTGCGACGAGATGGTCCGTCGGATCAAAGCAGCGTTCACCGAGTCGCTGACGCAGGCCGCACCGATGAAGTCGACTCGGTTGGCTGGGATTCGCCGAGAGGTTCCCTTCTCGATTCGTATGTTTGACGACCAAGTCGAAGACAAAAAGGTCATGGACTATTGCCTGAAGTATGCCACGGCCCATGCCGACCCGATCATCAATGTCTTTCGCGAGAGTCGTCGGCAGCTCAAGCCGCAGCAGGGCGAAGAGCGAACGATGTGGCTGCAAGTGATGCAAGTGGGCGACGTGTATTTGGTCGCGGTCCCAGCGGAGTACTTCACGGTGTTGGGCTTGGAGATCAAACGTCGTTCGCCATTTCCGAACACGTTTGTGTGTGGGCTCTCGAACGATTACGTGGGCTACTTGCCCGATCGAAAGGGATTTCAAAACGGCGGTTATCAAACTTGGATGGGGTTGCATTGTTTCGCGGAAGTTGGCACCGGTGAATTGGTCGTTGAACAGTGTTTGGAGATGTTGAACGAACTGGTCGCATCGCCCGGGACCGATAAAGTTCCCGCGAACTCGACGAACGAAGAACAACCGTCCCAAGCTCATGCCGGCGGCGAGGGGGCCAACCAAAACTTTCGAGCTGGGGCGGCCGCCGTGGACATCACGCCAACCGAGATGCCGCGAATCATCGCGGGTGGTTTTTTGGAAGGGCGTGGGGATCAAGTCCAAGATCGATTGTTTGTGCGAACGGTGGTCATGGACGACGGTCGGACTTCATTGGCGATGGTCATTGTGGATACGTGCATGATGCCGCAGGACCTGATGGATGAAGCGAAACGGTTGGTGACCGAGGCTTGTGGATTGCCCACGGAACAGATCATGATCTCCGCGACTCATACGCATTCCGCGCCGGCAGCGATGGGCTGCTTGGGAACGCGATTGGATGCGGCATACGCGGCAACGTTGCCGCCCAAGATTGCCGAGTCGATCCTGTTGGCGCGTTCGCGATTGGAACCGGCGCGGATTGGATGGGCTAACATTGATGATTGGCAACACACGCACAATCGTCGTTGGGTGAGGCATCCGGATCGAATGATTGTGGATCCGTTTGGCCAGGCCACCGGCCGGGCTCATATGCATCCAGGTCACGAGAGTCCCGACATCATTGGACCATCGGGGCCGGTCGATCCCGAGTTATCGATCTTGTCGGTGCAAACGCGTGCCGGCACTCCTCTGGCCGTGATTGCGAACTATGGCCAACACTACTACGGAGCCCCGGCGATTTCCGCGGACTATTTTGGACTGTTCGCGAAGTACATTGCCGACTTGTTGGGGCAACCGGGGGACGGGAATGGCCCTTTCGTCTGTGCGATGTCGCAAGGGACCAGCGGTGATTTGGCGACGATGGATTACGGTGGGCCGGCGCAACCACGTGACATGCAGCGATACGCCGAAGGAGTGGCTCGGTTTGCGGAACAAGCATTGCAATCGATCCAGTACCGCGATCACGCGGAGTTGGCGGTGGTTGAGAAGCGATTGCCGCTGCGTTATCGAGTTCCCGATCGTGAGCGTTTGGAGTGGGCGCGACCCATCGCGGCCCAAATCGAAAACGATGTTCCCAAGAGCCTGCCGGAAGTTTATGCGCGGGAGGCAATCATCTTGCATGAACGGCAAGCAACCGAAATCAAATTACAAGCCATTCGGATTGGCGATCTAACCATTGCGACGTTGCCGAACGAGGTATACGCGCTGACAGGTCTCAAGTTGAAAGCGAGCTCACCCGCGAAGGAGCACTTCAACATCGAACTGGCGAATGGAGCGGAGGGTTACATTCCTCCGCCGGAGCAGCACGTGTTGGGCGGCTACACGACATGGCCGGCGCGAACCGCTGGTTTGGAAGTTGACGCCGAGCCCAAGATTGTCGAAACGTTGGTGACCGCCTTAGAAGAAGTCACAGGCCAAAGCCGTCGACCGATGTTGGACCAGCATGGCATGTACGCTCGAGCGGTGTTGGCCATGAAGCCGACCGATTATTGGCGGCTCAACGAGGCGGAAGGCCAACAGGCACGCAACGCCGTCGTGGATCGAGCAACGGCCATGTTGACGCCGGGTTTCGCCTGGTACTTGCCGGGGGTCGGCAGTGGTTCGGGCGTTGGAGCCGAGACCGAGCTGCAGACCTCGGCGTTTTCCGGGCCGTTGCAAATCAACCGCGCGGTTCATTTGGCGGACGGGCAGGTGGAGACCGAGTTGGATGAGCTGGGCGCCAGTTTTAGCATCACGGTTTGGTTCTGGTTGGGGGAACGCAGCGGGGCTCGGCAACGCCGCGGCACCCTGATGTCTTTGCCGGACGGTTCCCAGTTGATCGCCGAACAATTTGACGACCATCAAGTTGAGTTCGATTATGCGGGGAAACGTTCGGAAATAATCTACCAAGCGAATCATTGGAACTTCGCCACGTTGGTGCGTGAGGGTAACGAGACGCGTGTCTATCTCAACGGGTCGTTGGAGCCCGTGATTCGGAACCAAGTGGAACCACCGTCCACCGACCAAGCGAACGGCAGGTTGAAGTTTGGGACGCAGCTCTTGGGCAAGATCGATGAACTGGCGGTTTGGAACCGAGCCTTGACCGGCGAAGAGATTCAACGGCTGTGGATCTTATCGGAAGTTCCCGCCGAGCAAACGCGTCGAGCCATCGAACATCAGCGGATGTTGGAGCAGCGTCGGTCTCGGGTCAATCCTCCGAACTTCGCCCCGGATTATCCAACTTCAATCGAGAAACTTGGTCCGCAACTCTACGCTAGTTTGCAGCGTGTCTCCGAGTCCGACTCACCAACAAGTCGCGCATCCAACGTGGTAACACAAGGCGTGGTGGAGTTGACCGAGCAAGTCTTTGCGGACTTTCGCGGCGGACGTTTGGCAACGAACAACTTGGCCCTGCAGCACGACTATTCGCTAAGTGTGTGGTTCCGGTGCGAAACACGTCCCGAGACGCAGCCGGTCGCAGCTTATTTGATGTCGGTTGGTCCTGATCAAGATCCGCAAGCTCGCGGTGACCACTTGGGGATCGGTGGTACTCACCTTCCCGACGCGACGGGCAAGTTGTTGTTCTTCAATGGGAATGAACGCAACGAAGTATTGGTTGGGCGTACGGTGATCCCGACGGGTACTTGGAACCATCTGGCGGTGGTGAGAAGTGGCCCGCGGGTTCAAGTGTATCTCAATGGTTGGCCATCGCCCGAAATTGACGCCACGATCGCATCGACGGTCGCGGAACCACAGTCGTTGTTTGTCGGCGCGCGGGCGGATTCGTTTGCTCCGTTGGTAGGTCAATTGGCACATTTGGCCGTGTTCGACCGGCCGTTGGAATTGGACGAGGTCCAGTCGCTGTTTGCTGCGGCAGGGGTGGCGATCAAACATGTGGAGCAGGAGCCAGCGAAGAAGGCTTCGTCTGCAACGCCGGAACCGGATTCGCAACCGCGCTCTCCCGCGGAGGCGTTGGCATCGATCCGAGTCCCGGCAGGTTATCGCGTCGAATTGGTGGCGGCAGAGCCGGAGGTGCTTGATCCGGTTGCGTTTGATTGGGATGAGCACGGTCGGTTGTGGGTGGTTGAAATGGCCGACTATCCTTCGGGCATGGATGGAGCCGGAAAAGCTGGAGGGCGGATCAGACGATTGGAAGACCGCGATGGCGACGGTCGGTTCGAAACCAGTCAGTTGTTCGCCGAAGGCTTGAATTTTCCGAACGGCATTTTGACCTGGGACCAAGGCGTGTTGGTGACCGCTGCTCCGGAGATCCTGTATTTGGCGGATACCAACGAAGATGGCCACGCGGATGTTCGTGAGGTTTGGTTTTCAGGTTTCAATGAAGGGAATCAACAACTGCGTGTCAACGGATTGCGGTGGGGTTTGGATGGATGGGTTTATTGCGCGAATGGGGGACATCACGCGGGGCACGGAACCGAGATTCAAGTGCTTTCGGTACGCACCGGTGAGCGATTGGCGGTGGGCAGCCGCGATTTTCGATTCCATCCCACCACGCGCGAGATGCAAGTGGAGTCGGGGCCGTCCCAGTTTGGACGCAATCGCGATGCATGGGGGCATTGGTTCGGTACGCAAAACGCGAATCCGTTGTGGCACTATGTCATCCCCGAGCGATACTTGCAGCGCAATCCCTATGTCCCGGCGCCGTCGCCCATTCGGCATGTTGCGGGTTCCGGAAGTCCGCCGGTGTTTCCCGCCAGCCCGCCGGAAAAGCGTTATCACAGCTACGATCAATCGGGACGTTTCACGTCAGCTTGCGGCGGCATGATCTACAATGATCCATGGCTGTTCGGACCGGGGACAGACGCGCATGGGTTCACTTGCGAGCCGTTCCATAATTTGGTGCAGCATCATGTGTTGTCGGATGTGGGGCCCAGTTACATGTCGCGGCGAAGTCCTGGCGAAGAGCAATTGGACTTTTTTGCGAGCGAGGACCGTTGGTGTCGTCCGGTCATGGCGAGGACGGGGCCGGATGGTGCTTTATGGATCGCTGACATGTATCGCTACATGATCGAGCATCCGGATTGGTTGACGCCGGAAGGCCGAGCTGAATTGTTGCCCCATTATCGGTTGGGCGAACATCATGGACGAATCTATCGAGTCGTCCGAGAAGATGCTCCGCCGCGGCCTTGGCCTCGGCTTGCTGGCTTGTCGCCTGGGGAGTTGGTGCAGGCGTTGGATTCGCCAAACGATTGGCAGCGAGACAAGGTCCAACAGCTCCTGGGCCAGAGCGATCGTGCGGTCGCGATCCCAACGTTGCGTCGTTTGATCGAGAAAGCAAGTCATCCGGAAGCTCGAGTTCAGGCGTTGTGTTTGTTGCATTCTTGGGAGACCGTACCGGAGGCGATTTTGGTCTCCGCCCTGCGCGATCCACATCCGCGAGTGCGTGAAAATGCGGTTCGAGTTGCGGAAGCCTTTTCGAACTCGACCATGGTTCATGAAGTGATACGGCTCGCACGTGACCCGGATGCCAAGGTCCGTTTTCAAGTAGCGCTCTCGTGTGGCCAATGGTCGGAGGCGATGGCCGGCGAGGCGTTGGCGTTGATTGCCCAGCAAGATTATCGTGATCCATTGGTGGTGGCCGCGTGTATGAGTTCCGCGGTGCCGCACCAAGAAGTTTTTGCTCGGCAGATCTTGTCGGGTGATCGGCAAGCGTTGGCGGCGTTTCGCGAGCCGTTGTTGCGGCATTCCCTGAGCAGCAAGAACTCGCAGGCAATCGCGTGGATGCTCCAAGATTCGTTACGTGGATCGTTTGCCGAACAATGTCGGCAGCTAAGCGATTTTTTGGGGGCCGTGCAACGCCTGAACCTTAGCCTATCGCAACTGAGTCAAGAAGTTCCCAGTTCGCAACTTGATAAGTGGATTGCCGAGGCCGAAGGAGTGGTACAGGTGGCACGTGATCGGATTGAAGCGGTTGACGCGACGATGGAAGACCAGCTTCCGGCTGCCATTTTGTTGACGCGATTTGTCGAAGAGCGGCAGCGAGCGGTAAAAGTGTTGGGCCAATCTTTAACGCCTCAAGTGGATAGCCAATTGCAGGCGGAAGTGGTTCGGCATCTGGCCGCCAGTGCCGCCGAGAACGTGCCCGAGATCTTTGGGGCGGCTTGGGACGGGCTCAGCCCAGCGCTGCGCAGCCAGGTATTGGACGCTTGGCTAAGTCGTACCGATTGGACGCGCGCCCTGGTCACTCGAATTGTGGAGGGCGAAATCCTGGCCAACAGTTTGGACTTGGCTCAGCGGACGCAATTGCTGCAGCATCGCGACGCATGGGTGGTCGAGCAAGCGCGCCAACTTTATCGCCGAGAATTGGAACCGAAGCAGGCGTTGGTCCGATATCGCGAGGCGTTGGAGTTGGTCGGTGATGTCGAACGTGGCCGAGCTGTGTACGTGACGTCATGTGCCAGTTGTCATCGGCGGGGCGAGTTGGGCTCCGATGTCGGGCCGAACTTGGCAACGGTTCTGGGCCATACCCCGGAAAAGCTGCTCGCGAATATTTTGGATCCGAACGCGGATATCCAACCTGGGTATCAATCGTTTGCTTGTCTATTGAACACAGGCGAAGTGTTGACGGGTGTTTTATCCAACGAGTCGGCCCATAGCTTGACCTTGACGCCCGCCAATGGAACGGCGCGGACAATCTTGCGGAGCGAGATTGAGCAATTGAGTGGCACGGGAGTGTCGTTGATGCCGGAAGGCTTTGAGCAAACGATCAGTCCAAACGCGATGGCCGACCTTTTGGCTTTCCTAAAATCGCCGTTGACCAACTAGGCGCTGTACCAAGAGATGTTTGACCGTCTCCGTTCATGCATTTTTGTTCGAGATCTTGCAGGCCCTCCACAGGGCCCCCTTTGGCTACGCCGTGAAGGAATTTCGCCCGCAAAAACAGGCCCGGACAGGCCGAAACAGCCTCTGCCGGTGTGCGCGAGCCACCGGTTAGCATAGCACCTCAATCAGGAAAGGCCTGAAAGGCCGACACAAGTCGAAGGAACGAAATCCTTCGCTGCTTTGTCCCCTTTGGGGATAAAGCCTCGTGCTATTCTGTGCGAGTGTATTCGCCCACGAATCCGCGTCGAACGTACCAATTTGTTTGGGTCCATGCACGGCGATGCCGTGCGTTGTAGAATTTGCGCCGAGCGGGAGACGCCAAGGAGTTCCAGCATCAACTTGGCGTCGTTTGATATTCGGAGTGCTGGATCCTCTTATCTCGGATGGCCCTTCATCATGCGATTGAATCTGTTGTTGATGGTTTGTTTGTATTTTTCTGTGTGTACTTCAAACGGTGTGGCGCAGGATCGCGAAGCGTCGCGCCCGCCGGAGTTTCAATCGGTCGAAGTGGATAGTGGAAAGGTGACTTTCCGAATTTGGGCGCCGCAGGCTGAGGCTGTCTTGCTGAATAGTAGTGACTTGCCGAGCACGACTCCGTTTTCGCCGGGGTCCTCGATGACCAAGAATGAAGCGGGAGTTTGGGAGGTGTCGCTCGAGAACATTCCAGCGGGCTCCTATCGCTATCAGTTTGTGGTCGATGGACTAAGTGTTCTTGATCCACGCAATCCGACGATGAGCGAATCGAACAACAATGCATTTAGCTTGATGGTCGTGCCAGGATCCAAGGTATCCGATTTGACTGACGTTCCGCATGGCGCTGTAGCGGCCATTACTTATTATTCCAAAGCGTTGCAACGATTTCGCCGGGCGCACGTGTACACGCCTCCGGGTTATGAAGCCAGCTCGGATCGATTTCCTGTGTTCTATTTGTTGCACGGAGCGAGTGATGGCGACGCTTCCTGGAGTTCGGTGGGACGTGCGGGGTGGGTGCTCGACAATTTAATTGCGGCAGGAAAAGCAAAGCCCATGATTGTGGTAATGCCGATGGGACATACAGGGCCGTTTTCGTTCGGTCCGGGCGGGGGCGATCTCGGGAAACAGATGGCCGAGTTTCAACGCGACTTCCTCGAAGACCTTCGGCCGCTGATTGAAAATCGATACCGCACTCTCAATGAACGATCGAAGCGTGCGATTGCCGGACTGTCGATGGGCGGTGCGCAGACTTTGGACGCCTTTGTGCAACATCCGCAAGATTTTGGATATGTCGGAGTGTTCAGTTCTGGAGTTTTTGGCATGGGCGGTCCGAGACGCGATGCGACGGCCACTTGGGAAGAGCAACATGCGGCGGTGTTGGCAGATCCGCAGGTCAAACAAGGCCTCCAAGTGCTCTGGTTTGCGACCGGAAAAGACGACTTTTTGCTGGGTACGACCCAGGAAACAGTTCGTGTCTTGAAGGACAAAGGGTTCAACGTCGTGTACCACGAGACGGACGGCGGCCATACTTGGATCAAATGGCGCGAGCATTATCTGCCGGAGTTCGCCCAATTGTTGTTTCAAGATTAGCGTTGGGGATTTTCGGCCGGGACGCTCAAGATGGATGGGGCGCTTGGCTATCTGTCGCGATCGGCTGTTGGGAGGCAGGATGGAACGCGATTGGAAAAAATGTCCAAAGCTTCTCTTGACCGATTTTTGGGGGGGGCGTACCGTACGGTTGGGGTCGGTCTGCGATCTGTGGCGAGAGGATTTGCCACGCAGGTTGACCTCCGAACCGAACGTTTTGCAGGAGGCAAGACCAAGTCCATGTCCCCATCCCCATCGACTCCCGCTGCTCCACATTCGACTTCCGCGGCCCAGTTAACGGCCTTTGCACCCAATTCGACCATCGCGGTGCCCCAAACTTCAGGAACGCCAGCTCCGATGGCGGCCGTTCCGCTTTTGGATGTCACGCGGACGAACGCCGAAATTCGCGACGAGGTCCTGCAACTGTGGGCGCAGATCTACGACCAAGGGGGCTTTATTGGCGGACCGCACGTTAAGAATCTGGAAGCCGAATTGGCTCGGGTTTGTGAGTCGCGGCACGCGATTGCTTGTGCCTCCGGGAGCGATGCGTTGGTCTTGGCGCTGATGGCGGCCGGGATCGAGCCAGGCGACGAAGTGATCTGTCCGGCTTTTACGTTTTTTGCAACCGCCAGTGCGGTTTGGCGGTTGGGTGCAACGCCGGTTTTTGCCGATATCGATCCACTAACCTTCAATATGGATCCGGTCCATGTTCGTTCGTTGATCAACAATCACACCAAAGCGATCATTCCGGTCCATTTGTTCGGGTTGGCTTGCGACATGTCGGCCTTTCGAGAAATCTGCGAGACCGAAGACTTGTGGCTGATTGAAGATTGTGCCCAGTCGATCGGGGCTCGGTTTCAAGGACAGGCGGTGGGAAGCATCGGCGACATCGGGTGTTTTAGTTTTTACCCGTCGAAGAATCTGGGTGGCTTCGGCGATGGTGGCTTTATGACCGCCAACGACGATCAAGTGGCCGCTCAACTGCGGATATTTGCGAATCACGGTATGACCGAAACTTACCGGCATGAATACGTCGGGCTCAATAGTCGCTTGGATTCGCTGCAAGCCGCGGCGTTGTGGATCAAGTGTCGCCAATTGGACTCGTTGGCGGAACAACGCCGAGCCAATGTTGCCCGGTATCAAGCATTGTTTGCGGACTGCAAATTGGATTCCGTCTTGGGGCTGCCAACGGAGCCGGCCAACTGTTTCCATGTTTGGAATCAATATACGATCCGCATCCCAGACGGTCGTCGCGATGAAATCAAGGCCGCGTTGGCCGAGCGAAAAATTGGAGCCGCGGTTTATTATCCCACCCCGCTGAGCCGTCAACGTTGTTTCGCCAGCTTGGGCTATCCGGAGGGATCGTTGCCGCATACCGAGCGTGCCTGTGGCGAGGTATTATCTTTGCCCGTGTTTCCGGGCCTGACCCACAGCGAACAAGACCGCGTCGTGGCGTCGTTGCACGAAGCGTGGCATTCCCAATCGCGTCTTCGCGCGGCAGGATAGATCCGTGGGGTGGGGCGACGCACCTAACGGGAGTCGAGTTCAGCCATGAAAGTGTTGGTCGTAGGTGGGGCAGGATACATAGGCAGCCACACCGTTCGCTACTTGGTGAGTCGCGGACATGAACCGATCGTGTACGACAATCTCAGCTTGGGCTTTGCGCGGGCGGTTCAGGGCGTCCCGTTGGTCGAAGGCGATTTGCAAGACCAATCCTTGTTGGAGCGAACTCTCCGCGAGCACCAGATCGAGGCGGTGATCCACTTTGCGGCTTTTGCGTTGGTGGGGGAGTCGGTCACGGAGCCCGCCAAGTACTACGAGAACAACATCATTGGCACGTTCCGGTTGCTGCAAGCCATGCGCGCGACTGGTGTTCAGCGGATCGTGTTTTCCAGTACTTGCGCGACTTACGGGGAACCGGAAGAAGTTCCAATCGACGAATCGCAGCAACAGGCTCCAATCAATCCGTACGGCTTTACGAAATTGGCTGTGGAGCGAATGCTTCAGGATTTTCACCGGGCCTATGGATTGAAGTACGCGGCCTTGCGCTATTTTAATGCGGCGGGCGCGTCGCCCGTTGGCGACATCGGCGAGGATCATACGCCGGAATCGCACTTGATTCCAATTGTTCTGCAAGTGGCTTTGGGGCAGCGGTCGCACGTAACCGTGTTCGGGACGGATTATCCGACGCCGGATGGAACCTGCATTCGCGACTATATCCACGTTGATGATTTGGCAGCGGCCCATGAGTTGGCACTTCTCCGACTAGATGAATTGCAAGCGGTCGAGGTCAATCTGGGTACAGGGCATGGTTACAGTGTCCAAGAAGTCATTGCCGCTTGTCGACAGATTACCGGGCGGGACATCCGAGTCGAATTTGGGCCGAGGCGAGCGGGTGATCCCCCTCAATTGGTGGCCAAACCGGAGCGCGCAGGTCGGTTGCTCGGTTGGCGTCCGCAGTGTTCTTCACTTGACAACATCGTTCGGACCGCGTGGCATTGGCACCTGCATCATCCGCATGGATACGCGAGCCTTTAGTACCGTGGCGAGTCTCTTATTTGGTGTCACGGTGTGATACTCCGGCAGCGACGCTCGCTTGAGGGTGGCTGTTATTCCGTCTCTCACCTGCCTGGTCTAGTGTCGCTACGAAGGCAACCTATGGCGACCGGGTGGCTCGGTGGCGGAGTTTCCAAAAGTTGACATAATGGGTGCAGCGTGGCGAACCACGCTTGCGGCGGCCTGCCAGCGATCAGCGAAAAAGGCCGATATTTCAATTTTCGATCGTGCCTTAGAAGTTTTGCCAAGTCCATGACTGTTAGAACTCGATTTGCTCCCAGTCCCACGGGATACCTTCATATCGGCGGAGTGCGGACCGCACTTTTCAATTGGTTGTTTGCTCGACAACACGGGGGGCAGTTTTTACTCCGTGTGGACGACACCGACCAACAGCGGAACTTGCAGGAGGCATTGGCCCCGATCTTGGCGGGGTTCCGCTGGTTGGGTTTGAATTGGGACGAAGGACCAGAAGTGGGTGGTCCGTACGCGCCTTACTTTCAGAGTCAACGCAGCGAACATTACCAACGTGCGGTGGATGTATTGTTAGCGAAAGGACTGGCCTATCGCGACTATGCAACGACGGAAGAAGTTCAAGCGGAGCGTGCGGCCGCGGAAAGCGCCAAACAAGATTTTCGTTACAGTCGCCGCTGGATGGCGACATCTGCCGCACAAGAAGCCCAATGGTTGGCCGAAGGTCGTCAGGCCGTGGTGCGTCTCAAGATGCCGTCGGAGGGAGCGTGCGAATTCGAGGATTTGATTCGCGGTCCACAGTCGTATCAATGGAGTCAAGAGCAGGATCATGTCATTCAGCGCGCGGATGGATCGTTCATTTACCACTTGGCATCGGTCGTTGACGATGTGGAGTTTCAGATCACGCATGTGATTCGCGCGATCGAACATTTGCCGAACACGCCTCGACAGATTTTTATCTTTCGAGGATTGTTGGACGACCAGTCTGCGATGCCACAATTCGCGCATATTCCGTTTGTTGCGGAACCAGGCAGCAAGAGCAAGCTGAGCAAACGCAAGATTGACAACTACGTAAAACGGGCCGAGTTCAAGTCGATGGTGGATCATGGGAATCAGATCGCGCAACGACTGGGGTGGCAGAGTTCGCTTGAGTCGTTTAATCCGGTCTTGGTCGAGTTTTATAGTCGGCTGGGCTATACACCTTCGGCGGTCCTCAATTATTTGTTGCTGTTGGGGTGGTCGTTGGATGACAAGACGGAAGATTTTTCGGTCGAAGAAATGACGCGGGCGTTTTCCTTGGAGCGGGTGGTGAAGTCGCCGGCGAGTTTTGATCCGGAAAAGTTGATGTCGTTTCAGACTCGGCACTTTCAACGATTGCCGGTGGCCGAACGAGCAGGAATGGTCGTGCCATTTTTGGCGCAAGCCGGGCTAGTGGCTGGCGACCGTTGGGAAACATTGTCACCTGCGGATCAGAAGAAAATCGTCGGCATCGTCGAGCATGCTGGGGATCGCATCAAAGTGGCTGGGGATATCCTGCAGTTTGATGATTTTTTTGTGACCGCCGATCAATTGTCCTACGATGA
>JAEUIP010000530.1 GCA_016795075.1 Planctomycetaceae bacterium
GTCCGAGTGATGCTGCAGGAAGCAACCGCCACGGCAGCCCAAATTGCGGCATTCAAACAAGCGGACCAATGGACGATGGATTCGCTGTTGCCTTCAGCGGTCATGGTGGGCGGATCCAAGGTTATCGTGGTCGAAACAGCCGGCTGCAATGCCAATCGCATGCGTCTATTGATCGACCAGCTGCGGAAACTCAATCAGTCGACGGCGGTCCTGTTGATCGCCGGTGAAGGATTGGACAAGGTAACCTTGGTCGCTGGCGTGACGCGGGATTTGGTCGATAAGGGCGTCAGTGCAGGACAGTGGGTCAAGGAGATCGCTCCGATTGTTGGCGGAGGGGGCGGCGGAAAGCCCGACCTAGCCCAAGCCGGTGGCAAAGAGCCCGGTAAAATTCATCAAGCGGTCGAATCGGCAATTTCTTATATGAAAACTCAGTTGGCCATTTAAGCTCGAATCTGTTGAGCATTGTTAACTTGTAGCCGGCGGTGCACCGTGAGCCATGGGAAGTGTGCGCGCCGGCGCGGCGGCACCTAGCAAAAACCTCTGTTTTTCCGGCATTTTTTCAATTCCAACGAGCTGTCATACCAAGTGTCCACCTTGAATTGCCGCTCCAACAGACGCGATCCGGCTATAAAGCGTCGATAATGTTGGGAATTCTCACTAACATAGCGATACAAACTATTGCATTTCTGTTACACAACGTTACTATAAGGTTCTGAGCCGAATCACGGACTGCTAGGAATCGGCGGCGACTCCATCCAAAACAAACACTTTTTCATCAAAAAGTCGGTACTCCGACATGAAAAAGTGAGGACCGAGACGGGATCGGGGAAGCTTGCTTTCTTTGGTGATTTCGGATTGGCTCGGGGAAGTTTGTTGTTGTCATTTTTGCCTCAGTCTTTTTTTGAAGGAGTACCTCCATGGGAAGAAACTTTTCCCGCCAGGGCTTTACCCTGGTTGAACTGTTGGTCGTGATCGCGATCATCGCAGTTCTGATCGGCCTGCTGCTGCCGGCTGTTCAAATGGCTCGTGAAGCCGCTCGTCGAACCCAGTGCCAGAACAACCTGCACAACATTGCTTTGGCACACCACAACTACCACGACATTCACAACAAGTTCCCTGTCGCGTTTGGCTGGGGAAGCAACGTCTCGAACGGAAACGGCGGGTCGGAAACCCGGCAAGGTCAGATGTCGGACAAAGTCTTGATTCTGCCGTTTATCGAACGACAAGATTTGTACGATCGGACCTTGTGGCGATT
>JAEUIP010000531.1 GCA_016795075.1 Planctomycetaceae bacterium
TCCAGTTGTTCGGCGAATTTCAAAACATCCGGGATCTGCTCAACGCTTGGTGCCGCCCAGGTGGCCCAAAAATACAAAAGCGTGGGTTGTTTGATTTGGTTGTCGGCGATGGCCTGCAATTGTAGGTCGGTCAGGTTCAATTTTGGCAACGTTTGACCAACCAGAACCTCCGTACCTTGGCCGCTAACCGAAGCGGTCAAGTCCTCAACCTGTTGGGCGGCCGCGGGAAGCACAAACGTCCAAGTCTCTTTATTCGCTGTCGGCTCGAGATCCCACTTCAACTTGGCGGTACGACTCCAGCTGACTTCGCGTCCTTCGGCTAGTTGGATCTCTTTTTCGATTTCAATCGCAATCGGAAGCCGCGGCGATTCCGGCATAAACCACCACTCGCCTCGGTGCCCGTCGTGATACGTCACGCTAAAGTGGCGGCCAATGTCATCAACACCCAAATCAGAAACGTGAGAGAGATTGTTGAGAACAACGGAACTTGGATTGGCCGTCAACAAAAACGGGACACCGGCTTGGTCCAAGTACGAATGCGTCAAGCCACACGTTGGCATCTCGTGGAGGGGATCGAGCGTTGGATAGCGGCTGAATTTTTGTGCCGTTGGAGAATAACGCAGTAACGATCCCTCGTGATACATCGCGAGATAATGCGGGACGTCTTTCTCTCGAACGTCCAAGCGAAACGAAGGCGAACTCCAATCAAGAGTTACATGCAGTTCTGCCGTCGTCGACTCTTCTTCGCCCGTTGCCAAGGTTGTATCGACAGCCAATCGCCAAGTGGGAGATTTCTGGGCAAATTGCTCGGCATTTTGTAGCCATTCCACAAACTCGGTGAACTCGGGGGTCGGGACCGAGTCGGTTTGTTCCTGGACGTTGTCTGTTTCATCCTGCCCCACGACCGCCCGGACGCTTATGGTGGTTAACAGGAGCAGACAGCCAAGCGTGAACTTGGCCCCGGAAACGAAGAGTGCATAACCGTTGTGGCGAAGTTGATTCATCTCGTTAATCCTTTGTGGTAACTGACCCCATGCCAATGGGCCTAGTGCTTTGTCAAATCCAAAACTTAGGGTCTGGTAAAGGTGTCAGGAGTCAATTGTGCGAAGCACCCGATGGG
>JAEUIP010000532.1 GCA_016795075.1 Planctomycetaceae bacterium
CACGCCTTCGTAGCGGTCAATTGCAGCGCCCTCGGCCGCGACATCCTGGAAAGCGAACTGTTCGGCCATAAAGCCGGGGCGTTTACCGGGGCTGTGCGCGATAAAAAAGGCTTGTTCGAAGAAGCGCACCTCGGCACTTTATTCCTGGACGAGATCGGTGAAATGCCGCCCGAACTGCAGGCCAAACTCCTGCGCGCCCTCGAAACGGGCGAATTCATGCGCGTGGGCGACACCAAAACAATCCGAACTGACGTGCGCATCATCGCCGCTACCAACCGCAACCTGCTGGAAGAAAGCCGCGAGGGGCATTTTCGCGCCGACCTCTACTACCGGCTGTCCGTTTTTCACATTCAACTGCCGCCCTTGCGCGAACGCCGGGAGGATATTCCGGCTTTGGCCACCTTTTTTGCGCGTTTTTTTGCCGATAAAATGAACCGGCCTACGCCCGCGCTGTCGCCCGATTTTTTGAAAAAATTAGCCGCCTACGATTGGAAAGGGAATGTGCGCGAACTCAAAAATGTGATCGAACGCGCCGTTATCCTTGCCTCCAACGCCCTCACGGCCGATCTGCTGCCCTCCGAAATCCTGTTCGCCGCCGCTGATGCTGGCGATGCCTCTCCCTTCGACCTCGGCGTGGCCGAGAAAAACCTGATCCACAAAGCGCTGCAACACACCAAAGGCAACAAAACCGAAGCGGCGCGGCTGCTGAATATTGGGCTGACGACGTTGTATCGGAAGATTGAGGAACACAGGTAACACGGATAGCGCGGATAGAAGACGGATTTTCGCGGATGGGGGTAACACGGATTGCTGTGTAGTGACGGGGTGACTCGAAGTCACCTCCTCACTGCGCTAACAAGACCAAGCGTTAAGTCACCCCATCTCCCTCGGAGCCGGAGCCGGGGGTGAGGTCTCCACCCCATTCTGAAAACCCACCCTACCATTTTGGCATGGTCGCCGCCTGCGCCTGGCACAAGCCACAAAATATAAAATGATGATAATCAGAAAGTAAGCACCAAG
>JAEUIP010000533.1 GCA_016795075.1 Planctomycetaceae bacterium
AGTGTGGATTACTTGTTGTGCCCGAGGTAGTGACCAGTTGACTTCACGATAACCCATGCCGGTCTTATTGGAGCCTGTTAGAAAATAGTGGTCAGGCACATTGAGATAAATTCCCTCGCCGCGGCACCATTGGTAGAAAGTTGAAATCTTATCCCATTGTCGCCAGCGGGAATCTTCCAAGTGCTTATGGCCAGGATGCTTTTCGCTGGCGCAAACATCTCCAGGGTAAGAACCATCATGTTCCAATAGCGTGAAACCACTTGCTCGATAAAAGCGATCGAGTTGTTGGAAGTAAGATTCTCCCCAAACACTTCCCAAGCAGGGTGAATTTCCAAAGATGGGTTTCATATTGGGCGGCATCACCACATCATGTTCGTCGCTGATGCGGCGACTAGCAAGCAAAGAATAACTCCCGATTTCGATCCCTTTACTGTGTGCGTAGTCGGAAAACTGTTTGGCTTTTGCAAGGTTTTCGGGGCGTCTATCCTCCACATTAAACCCACTGCCAAAGCTCATGATGAGCATTTCAAAACCAACATCTGCGCATTGATCAATAGCACGCTTGACGGATTCTTCATCCGAGGCAATGAGATGCATCATCAATGGATTTTCGGTAACCCATGGGGCGATGACACGATAGAGCCTTCGGACCGCCAGACCTTTCCGTTCGCGATCTGTGCTATCATGCGGAAGGACCCATACGCGATAGCTGCTGAAAACTTGATTGGGTTCGATCGAAACTGCGGGGCCGAGATCGGGTCCCACTTCGAGCAAGCAGGGTGTTTGCTTCTCGTAATTGACTTGGGTGTGAAATTCAGGATCGGCGGTCCAGCGGTAAGAGTGTCGATTGGCACCTGTGGCCATCATGCCACCAAAAGCCATATCGGTTTCAATGTGAATGTTCGGAGGTGTATTACCTGCCGATGAGAGAGTGTCCACTTCGGAAGCGTATTCAACGGCTGCCAAAATATCACTGGCGAATTGATCCAGTTGGATTTTCTCTG
>JAEUIP010000534.1 GCA_016795075.1 Planctomycetaceae bacterium
GGCGGCGAGGGGGGCCGCTCGCGCGGTCGCGGCAGCGGGGGCTGTGCGCGGGGTCGGGGCCGCGAGAGCATGCACTTGTGCGCTCATGTTCGTCTCCTTGGTCTGGTTGTGCTGGGGGTCTGCCGGTGCCGCGGGTTGCGGCCGCGCACCGGTTGCGGTTCGGCAGCGCGTGCGGTGGCCGGGCAAACGGCGGCGCCCGAGGCAAGCATCGGCCGACGGCGGCCAGGCTCACGGCATCCGTCGACACCCCGGAGTGGGGAGTCGCTTGGGGATGTGATGGTATGTCACAAAGTTGTTTTGTGCAAATCTAATAAAGGCATACTCGGAGGAAGCTCTGCTGCCGGCCGCGGCGCCCGTGGCCGCGCCGGTTCTCGACCGCCGCGATCGCGACTTGCGTCGCTCCTACGACACCATCACAGTTGCATCGGGATCGGCATCGGGATCGGCATCGGCATCGGGATCGGCATCGGCATCGGTATCGGTATCGGCATCGGTATCGGGCGATGCGTGGCGCGCTGCCCGGGCGACGATCCAAGGCGATGGCCTTGATTTGGTTCACGTAGGAGCGACGCAAGTCGCGATTCCGGCCTTCGGGCAGCGCGGCGTGGGCGGAAGCGCCGCATTCGCGACTTGCGTCGCGCCTGCCGGAGAGCCGCTGCGCGGATGGCTTGCGCTTGCCTTGCCCCCTCGGCACTCACTAAGCTGAAGAGGTTCCCCACGAATGGAGCGCACCATGGACTTCCGCAACGGCAGGGAGAGCGACAACGTCGAGGACCGCCGCGGACAAGGCGGGCGCGGCCTGCGCGGCGGGGGCAAGATCGGCATCGGGACGATCGTGCTCGCGCTGGTGGCGATGTACTTCGGGATCGATCCGAGCGTGGTCCTCGACACGGCCATGACCGACCCCGCGCCGGTCGAATCCACCCAGACCCGCCCCGCCGCCGAGAACGCGCAGGCGCGCTTCGTGTCGATGGTACTGGCCGA
>JAEUIP010000535.1 GCA_016795075.1 Planctomycetaceae bacterium
GCAATTCCGGGTGGGTTGGCAATTCGCCCTGCATTCCAAAATCTCCGGAGGTTTTAACAATGCCGCGTCCGAAAAACTCCTGCCAGATGCGATTCACAAACACCCGTGCTGTTAATGGATTGTCTTTGCTGATTAACCATTTCGCCAAACCGAGGCGGTTCTTTTCGTACACCTTCACATCAAACGGATAGATGGCTTTCGGCACATCGAAGGTTACTTCTTCGCCATGCGCATCGTATACTCCGCGGGTAAGCACATAGGTTGGCCGCACGACTGCGCTGTCGCGCATGACCATAACCGACACCTCGTCTTCTTGTTTTTTGTTGATGAAGCTGAGGATGCCTTCAATATCATCCCGGGTAATTCGAATATTCGGCCGGTCAGCCAATGATGCGAGCTGAATATCGCCCAGTAAGCCTTTTTCATTTATCTGGTTGAAGAATGCGAACGTGCTGAAGTATTCCTTCTGACTGATCGGATCGTATTTGTGATCGTGACATTTGGCGCATTCAAAGGTTAACGCCAGAAATGCTTTACCAAAGGTGTTGGTGCGATCTGTTACATATTCGATGCGATACTCTTCGTCAATTACGCCTCCCTCCTGTGTGATTTTGTGATTGCGGTTGAAACCTGTGGCAAGAATCATTTCCTTGTTCGGGTTCGGAAGCAAGTCGCCCGCCAGTTGCCAGAGCGCAAACTTATCGAACGGGTAGTTTTCATTGAATGCATGGATAACCCAATCGCGCCATGGCCACATTGTACGCAGGCCATCATCCTGGTACCCGTGCGAATCGGCATACCGCGCAGCATCAAGCCACGGTACAGCCATGCGTTCACCGTAGTGTTTGCTCATCAGCAATTGATCAACGGCTTTCTCGTAGGCATCAGGGCTTTCGTCTGACAAGAAACTCTCCTGCTGCTGAAGTGTTGGAGGAAGTCCGGTGAGATCCATCGA
>JAEUIP010000536.1 GCA_016795075.1 Planctomycetaceae bacterium
TGCGATCCTGCCGCAGCGGCGCGCATCGATAGCATCGACGGCCATCATCGCGTGGCGTGCCTCGAGTAACTTCAATGTTCCGAATCCGGACCGTAGGCTCGGGGCGCGCCCGTCGCCTTGCTCAGAGTGAGCCGTCCACAGTCGCGCCGACTCCTGCCTCGGGGAGCGCCAACGACCGCCGCGCGACGCCTTGCGGCCAACCGTGCGACACTTCATCGTAGCTGCCGCTTTTCCGGCGTGTCAAGCAGCGGGGCGATCGTCCAGTTTCAACGCTCGAACCGGTTATGACAGTCGGCGGACGCCGACTGGGCAACGGGGCCTGAGCGAGCCGAAAACTCTTCTCGCCAAGCGGTCGCCGATCATTGACACCGGCGGTCCCGCTTCTTAGGATGCGCCGTTTCGCTGGCAATGATGCCCGGGGACAGGTAGCTCAGTTGGTAGAGCAATGGACTGAAAATCCATGTGTCGGCGGTTCGATCCCGCCCCTGTCCACTTCTTTCCTTGGGTCATTGTTACCCAATCCTGCTACCCAACCGTCGCCTCAGCGTGTGGTCGGGTCTCTCGCTCGCGACCGTCCCGCCGTTCGTCCGCCTTCGCCGAATTCGTGCCGTCGAGAACCGCCAAATCGTGCGGGTCGCGGAGCGCTTGCCATGTAAAGTTTGGGGTCGGTTGTATCGACCTTCCAGCAACTCCGCCTCCCACTCCGCCGCCGCCTTGAGGGCCTTGGTATGGTTCGCAGTGACGCTGGTCCGTCAGACTTGCTTGCCGGTCTCGGGGTACGCTGATAGTAAGGTGTCTGCGACACCCGCCACATGCTTTGCTCCCCGCCTACGCGGACCACAGCTTGGACGTGGGCCAACCTGGCTGGGCCTACGGTCTGATGTTGCCTTCATCGAATTGTCCTCAAGCCCGCGTACGAAGGCGGGTCAGCCACGCGGCCGATTTCGCTCCGAG
>JAEUIP010000537.1:0-288 GCA_016795075.1 Planctomycetaceae bacterium
ATATCTTCGTCAAGAAGACGTATCTCGCCATCAACCCGAACGCGTTCGTAGCCGTCACTCGCGATCTTTGACAACTCTTTCTTGAACTCGCCCTTTCGCCCGCGAACGATCGGAGCAAGTATCATCACTCGCTCGCCCTCAGGAAGGGCAGCAACGTCGGAGATAATGCGATCCGTCGATTGCCGTGTGATCGGCGAGTCACACTGAGGACAAAGTGATATGACGATCGAAGAGAACAGCAGCCGAAGAAAATCGTAGATCTCATTAACTGTACATACTGTTGAACTC
>JAEUIP010000537.1:298-950 GCA_016795075.1 Planctomycetaceae bacterium
TGACACGGTCTTTTGTTCGATGGAAATTGCGGGCGAGAGGCCTTCGACGGAATCAACGTCAGGCTTCTCGAGCTGATCTAAGAACTGACGTGCGTAAGCGGACAAAGAATCAACGTAACGACGTTGGCCTTCGGCATAGATCGTATCGAACGCGAGCGAAGACTTGCCACTACCGGACAGTCCGGTGATGACCACGAATTTATCGCGTGGAATGTCGATATCGATGTTCTTGAGGTTGTGCTGGCGTGCCCCGCGGACACTGATCTGCTTGATACTCATTACGGACGCGAATTTCGCCGATAGCCGAAACGAGTATTATACCAGTTCGTTAACCAAAGTTAAGTACGGCCAACAAGGATAAAGAGGCGATAATGATCCACAAGATCGTTCCGAGTAGAAAAGGCCGGACACCGACCTTTTTGAGCATCTCGAGCGAGAGACTGATGCCGATCAGAAACAGCGTGACCGTAAAACCCGCCTTTGCGAGATTTACGAGAGCGTCAAAAACGCTCGGCTGGATGATAACAGGTGCAAACGTGCGTATTGCAGCGGCGGCTACGAACAGAAAGATGAACCAAGGTATCGCGATCTTTGCCTTTGCATCTTTCTCACGAAAGGCAACCGCCAACGCGATCGCGAGTGGTGCGATCGA
>JAEUIP010000538.1 GCA_016795075.1 Planctomycetaceae bacterium
CTAGTACGTCGCGATGCGCTCGATGAGTTCCTAGCATCAAACAAGTTGTCGCTAGTCTGGGTCGTATCGGGTCAACGCGAACGATCCGGTGGCAAGAATCCGCACGATGAGTATGTTGGCCACACGGACATACGGGCAGTGTATCGCTACCATGATGGCGGTGCAGTAGGCGAACCCGTCTACGAAACTAAATTGAGGAACTGGCCCTAGCCGCCAGAGGTATCGAGGCTGCGTCCTGATGCCGTAGCCATCAGGGAAAGGGCTTGGCGCTGCCGACGGGAAAATGACGGCCATGCGGTAATGATTTCCGCCAGTTCAGCGTTAATTTCAACATGGGTGCAACAATAGGTGCAACGTCCTTGCGTCGATTTTTCTAAGTCCGCATCCGTCAACGCGTTGCAGATTTCGGCCCGCAGAATCATAATCCGCGTGTCGGGGGTTCGAATCCCTCCTCCGCTACTTGCGACTAGCACCGCATCTTCTTGCAGGTCATCGCACAAGTTCCCGATCGCTAACGGCTTAGGCGATTTCAGTTCTGCAGCGCGATCTCCTTGCCCCTCGCACGCCGTTGCTCCCCGGTGCGTCGAATCGCGTCGCGACTGCTGCGCCACGCGCGGCGCGCAATCCGCCGTCTGTTCCGGTCATGCGCAGCACATTTTCTTCGGCGTCATCGCTTGCGTTCCGGAGACTAACCATTACCCCTAATCGATCCGCTGCCTCGGCCTCGGCCCCAGGCAGTAAACGGCCGTAGGCATGCATCTTCAGGGTGACGGTCGAACGCAGCATCACGTCCTCCACCGTCTTGAGATGGGCTCCGCTCAGGGCCAGCCAAGCGTCGCAGGTGTGCCGTAGGCTACCACACGAAGTCGATCCCCGTCGTCGCCCCTTGATAGAACAGGCTG
>JAEUIP010000539.1 GCA_016795075.1 Planctomycetaceae bacterium
CGATTGAACTCAATCCCATGCTTGGTCAGCAATTCCTTCTTGAACTGTGCTTCAATCGCTTCCTGCTTGGGCGGCAAGAATGCGCCGACGGGGTTGTAGACAAGATTCAAGGCAAGACCGCTGTCTGGTCGTCCGTAGCCGAGTCGATTCAAGAGGCGGAGTGCTTCCAAGGATTTCTCAAAGATCCCCTCGCCTCGTTGTGCATCGGTTTGGCTGGCTCGGTATGACGGTAGCGAGGCGATGATTTCAATCTGATGATGGGCTAGAAACTCTGCCAAGTCAGCTTGGGAGGGGAGCAGTAACACGGACAGGTTGCAGCGGTCCATCACATGCCGGTCGAGTCGCCGGGCTTGTTCCACCAGCCACCGAAAATTCGGATTAAGTTCCGGCGCACCACCGGTAAGATCCACCGTGGGAATATCGGTTTGGGCAAGCGCGGCAACGCACAGCTCGGCCGTTTCCCGTGACATGATCTCTGTACGATCAGGGCCTGCATCCACATGGCAGTGTCCGCACGTCTGGTTGCAGAATTTGCCGATATTGATCTGGAAAACCGAAATCCCCGTGGCGTGTAGAGGGGACAAGCCGGCTCGGTCCAGTTGCACTTCAAAGGAAAGGTGGGACCCGGCTTGCTCCAATAGTTTGAGTTGCTCGGAAGGGGAGGCGAGGGGATTGTGTTGTCCTAACAGAGTCAGTGGCATGGCTACGTTTGCATCATCTTTCAGGAGTGGACCATATGCAGTGCACGAGACTTGGCTGTGGCCAAGACGGACTCAGGGAATCGCAGTTCACAGCATCCAAAGTTGAGGGCTTTCCCTTCCTGCTTAGCCAATGCCCGCTTGATGATTGGTGCAATGCGGTAGCATACCTGCTTGCCTTCTCGTAGGCCTTCTACGACACC
>JAEUIP010000053.1 GCA_016795075.1 Planctomycetaceae bacterium
CCGTGAGATCTCGCTGTAGTCATCCCATTCACCTTGCGAGCGTTCGGTCGAGCCCAGGGCAAAACGCCTGCTCTCGCGGTTGAAGGCGGGCAAATAAACCTGGTTAATGGAAGTTTCCGGATCACCCCCCGAGGTTGAAATTGGTTCATAGACTCGCCAATCGCGGGAGGCAAAGTTGATTGTGGAAAAAACGCTCGGCAGGTGGGCCGATAAACCATTGCCCAACCAGTTGAATCCCGTTAACGTGGAAGGAGCCCGGTCGGTCTCGTCGTTGACCAGCGGCCCAAAACCTTGCATCTGCCACGGTTGTTGGATGTTGATGATTTCATCTTCGCTCCGATGGTTTCGCCCAGGGCGACGCAACAAGCAGCTATTGAACCAGTGGTCCAGGCTGGTCCAGCCGCGCAATCGCGTCATGTTCAGAGGAAATGCCGTGGCAACAATTCTCCCTTTGCCAATCTGACGTTCGACGACCAACCCGTTCGTGCCGGGAATTTCACTGGCTGAAGGCTCCAACTCCCACACACTTCGTACAAACGTGTCGGTGTCCGCAAAAGCCGGTAGAATCAATTGGCCATTGGCAGCTCGGTGCAACCCCCATTTTTCCATCATGGGCAATAGGGCATTGCAGGACTCGTTTTTGGAACTAACCGGCCGAACCGGCAGATATTCCTTCAAGAATCCACTGTTGAGTGCGTCCAATCCATCTCCGCTTACAATCAACTGGCCACCAAAGTGCAGCCAATCGACGAGCGCTACCTGCTGATCGGGCGACAATCGATCCGGGGCAAAGTCGCTCCATAGCAAGTATGCGATCGACGTCCATTGTTGAGCGTTTGACGGTAGCTCGACTTCGGATTCCCAACGCGAAAGCGTCAGTTTGTAATACAACGAATCGATATGAAACGTGGTTCCTGAATTCGAGTAATCCTGTACCGTCATTCCCGGATCGTCGTCCGAAAAGTCTTGCCCCTCTCCCAACAGTTGATTCAACTTCAAGTTGCGAATGGACGGCAAAACGGACAAGAAATTATAGGTGTCCGGTCGATCCGACAGGACAACACAGTGGTATTGATGGTTTTCTAGCCCCAGAAATCGTTCAGGCCGATTCGCGACGACACCACCACTTCGGGTCAACAACTCAGGCAAGATGTTCATCGGAGACGAACGCACGACAAATAACGGCGTTTCAAACCGTTTCTTTTGCTCCTTCGCCAAGTTAGCCGGGCGATGGCTGCGTTGAAAATACCGGGTCCCAGGAATTAATCTAGGATCAAAATCACCACGCCGCATGGAGTATTGCAGTTGCCCTGAAAAATCTTCTTGAGTCGATTCACCTTCGCTTTGCACTGCAATCCAGTGGCCCGGTTTGACTCGCAAATTTTCGGGGTCAAACATCGTTTTCGGTTTGTCGTCGGTTTTGCTGTTCGGATCTCCGCCGCCTGCTTTGCTTTCGGTTTCGGATTTGGAATCCTGATTCTGGCCATCGCCCGATTTTCGATTTGGATCGATCGTGATCGGGATCTCGTGGTGATTACCCGGCAGCGGGATTGGCTCCGACAATACGAACGGCGGTCGCTCGCTACCGTCGCCTGATCCAGACGGCTTTTCGGACTGACATGCGGACAAAAACAGGAAAAAAGGTAACAGAACTGCCCAACGCATGAAGTTCATGCTTTAACTCCGCAGTTGACTTTCATTTACGCCAACAAGGGACAAACATCGAACCATGAGTGGCCGAAACCGCGAATCCATTCGTTGGATTCTGTCGGTCCCCAATTCCCCGGCTCGTATTCGAAAAGTGGCGGACCCGAACCACTGGACCATTGCTCCAGGATCGGGTCGATAATTCCCCACGCCAATTCTACTTCATCACCGCGGATGAATAAACTAGCGTCGCCGTTCATCGCATCCAACAAAAGTCGTTGGTAGGCGTCCGGCATTTCCCCCGTAAATTCCTTTTGGAAGCGAAAATCCAAGTCGGTCAACCGAATCTTCATCCCGGCGTCCGGCACTTTGGTTTGGAATTGCAACTGGATTCCTTCCGCCGGTTGAATTTGAATGATCAGCCGGTTGGCTTGAGGGGGAAGAGCGTTAGGCGATGCAAACAACAAAGTCGGGGGCTGCCGGAACTGGATCACAATCTCGGTGGTGCGGCAGTTCATGGCCTTGCCGCTGCGGAGATAAAACGGCACACCGCTCCACCGCCAAGAATCGAGTTGCAGTCGCAAGGCAGCGAAGGTCGCCGTCGTGCTGTCGGCCGGAACCCCTGGCTCGTCCAAGTAGCCCGTGTACCGAGCGCGAAGCGTGTTGCGATTGATCTCTTTTCCACTCATGGGTTGTACGGTCCGCAGCACTTTGACTTTCTCATCGCGAACCAACCCCGCGTTGAACTGGGCCGGGGCTTCCATCGCCGTAATCGCCAGCAACTGCAACAAGTGGTTCTGGAACATGTCCCGCAACACACCCGAGGTATCGTAATAGTCTCCCCGTCGTCCCACTTGGACTTCTTCCGCCACGGAGATCTGTACGTTTTCGATATAGTTACGATTCCAAATCGGCTCGAAAATGCTATTGGCAAACCGCAGGACCATGAGGTTCTGCACGGTCTCTTTGCCCAAATAATGATCGATGCGATAGACTTGGCTTTCATCCAAGACGTCGTGAGTCTGGCGATTGAGTTGTTTCGCGGTCTCTAAGTTCGTACCAAATGGCTTTTCGATAACCACGCGGCGTTTTTTGTTGCCCTTTAATGGTGGTTCATTGATGCCATCGATTGGAACTGCATGTGCCTGCCCCATGCTGGCGATGGTCGAAGCATATAGTTTGGGACTTACCGACAAATAATAAACCCGATTGGCGTTTTCGTTGGCTTCGATGACTTGCAGTTGTTGCCGAAGCTTTACAAAATCTTCGGGCTTGCCCACGTCGCCCGCGAAATAGAAGACTCGCTTGGAAAACTCGTCCCATTTCTCGTCCGTGTATCGCCGCGAAAACTGCTTCGTCGTCTCGCGCAGTGCATCTCGCCATTCCTGATGCGTGAACGGCGAACGTGACACGCCAACAATCACTGAATCAGCGGGTAAGTATTTTTTACAGAACAGCGAATACAGGGCTGGTATCAACTTGCGGCTGGTTAGGTCCCCCGACGCTCCAAAAATCACAATCGAGTTCGCCATTTTCTGTCACCTTCCGTAATGTTAATCGTCGCTATCGCTGGTTAGCGCGGCATGCCACCCTGGCCCGAGGCCACATTCTGGTCGTCGTAGCAAAACGCACCAAAGCGCGGGTCGACGCCCTTACACGGCCACATTCTGGCGAATGTAGCTCCGTGTTTCGCCTGCCGGCGAAACCAACTAATACGACTTGGCAAACACCAATCGCTTGGTGCTCGGCTGTCCCGTGAAAATACACTTGCCTGGCTCTTCTTCGGCATTCAACGGAATGCAGCGAGGAGTAACCTTCAGCTCCTTCAGAACCTCATGCATTGCATCCGATTCGGACCAATGCGCGTAAACAAACCCGCCTTGTTCCGACGACTCTTCGTTGTCGCCCTTGCCAAAGAAGTCCCGGAAGTCAGCCAACGAGTCGATGCGATGAGAATTTTCTTCTCGCATTTTCACCGCTCGATGGAAGAGGTTCGCCTGAATTTCGTCCAGGAGCTTTACCACGTTGGCAACCAGTTCCGCTCGTGTGATTGCCGAACTATTGCCTTGGTCGCGCCGAGCCATAAAGACACTGTCCTGAGCAATATCACGCGCGCCGATTTCCAATCGAATGGGAATGCCTTTTCGCACATGTTGCCATTTCTTCTCACCACCGCGGACATCGCGATCGTCCAGTTGCACGCGGAGGGCTCGGCCATCGTAACAGATCGAAGTCAGTTCACGCTGCAAGTTCTGGCAATATTCCATCACTTGAGCCTTCTGAGCGTCATCCCGATAAATTGGCGAAATCACGATGTGCTTCGGAGCCAGTCGCGGGGGTAGGACCAACCCATCGTCGTCCGAATGGGTCATGATCAGGGCGCCGATCAAACGAGTGGACACGCCCCACGAGGTGGTCCAGGCATATTGTTCGTCGCCGGTCTCGGATTGGAACTTGATTTCTTGTGCACGCGAGAACGTTTGACCCAAGAAGTGCGATGTTCCCGCTTGCAGAGCCTTGCGGTCTTGCATCATGGCTTCGATCGTCAATGTCGAAACCGCACCGGGGAATCGTTCGGTCTCGGTCTTTTCACCTTTGATCACCGGCACGGCCATGTAGTTTTCCGCGAAGTCGGCATAGACATCCAACATCTGTCGCGTCTCTTCCCAAGCTTCGGTGTCGGTGGCATGAACGGTATGGCCCTCTTGCCACAGGAACTCGGAGGTCCGCAAGAACATCCGTGTTCTCATCTCCCACCGCATGACGTTGGCCCATTGATTGATCTTGATCGGCAGATCGCGATACGACTGGACCCACTTCGAGAACATCGCGCCAATCACCGTTTCGCTGGTCGGGCGGATGATCAGTGGTTCTTCCAGCGGCCCCGCCGGACGCAGGCCCCCTTCGCCGTTGGGTTCCAATCGATGATGGGTCACGACGGCGCATTCTTTGGCGAAGCCCTCGACATGCTTGGCTTCCTTCTCCAAGAAGCTCATCGGAATCAGCAGCGGGAAATAGGCATTCTCATGACCCGTTGCTTTGAACATGCCGTCCAAATAATGCTGCATGTTTTCCCATATCCCGTATCCCCAGGGCTTGATTACCATACAGCCGCGTACCGGCGAGTTCTCGGCCAAATCGGCGCCGCGGATAACTTGTTGGTACCATTCGGGGTAATTTTCCTGCCGAGTCGGCGAAATTGCCGTTTTCTTTTGATTCATGCTCTGTAATTCGTTTCTCTACCAAACCTGGGATCCCGCGAATCCAACACCGTCGCGCGACAATCCTTGATTCTACGGAAAATTTGGTATTCCCAGCAAGTCCAGCAACCAAAATGCCCTGACCGTTCAACGCTTGCTCGCTATCCTATCCACCGGGGGACCGACGGCAAATGTGGTCCCCGCAAGGAGACCACGCGGAGCGGAGTGGAGTCATGGCCGGTGTCCCGAAGACCTCTTGGACGACCGAACAGTATCTCGCTCGGGAGCGCCGAGCGGAATTGAATCTGACCGAATAAACAGGTCCGGCAAGTTAGGTGCCGACCCAGGTTTCGGAATAGGCCCGAAATAGCTTCCCGATTTGGGGAGTCCGGCCTTGGTTCTTCCGAGAACCCCCTATCGTCGAACCTGCCGAGACACGGAACGGCCAAAGCCACGGAACGGCATGAGCGGCAGTTCGAGAAAATGCTGCGTTTGGTAATTCCCACGGATGGCAAAGCCGAACTGCGGATGAACCGTCCGCAAATTCTTCCTTGAACGACAGAGTTTGCACGACCGCAATGATCTAACTTCCAAGATGATCCTTCGACGGTCTTCATTTCGAAACCGCAATCAGCGAACGTCCGCCAGCCAGGCAAATGATCGAATGGGTTGACACGCGACAAAGAAAGGAGTGATGAAAAATGGATATTGAAAAATGCAAAATGCTGACAGCCATGCTCACGAAATGCTTGAAACGAGACGTTTGGTACATTTTCAATTTTTCATTCTTCAATCATCATTAATCATTCAACCACCAAAGCCGGTGAACCTCGTTCCGGAGCTTTCGACTTTCGAAATCCGGAACTTATTTCGGGAGAAATCCTAAGCATTTTCATCGCTCACGGTTTTGGCCGCTGCGATTGGAATATCTTTAGCCAAGCCAGCATCATCGCATCTGGAATGGTGCTCGGTGGATCGTATTCTTCTGCAGTTTGCCCCCAATAAAACCCGATCCACCCTGTGGCTTGATCGCTCGACCTTTCTATAAAGCTGGCCAAGGTCGGACCATCACATTGGAGATTGAACATCTCTTCGATTACAACGGGTTTCCCGACAGCTGCGAAGCCTTGTAGTGTCTCCAATGCTTCCTCCAGTTTGCCTTGCTCCGGATACAAGTGCACTGAAATGAAATCCAACCGCTCCGAGACTTTGTCGGGTGGGAAGCCAGATGTCAAACCCGGTCGATCCAGACTCCAGGGAACCAAGCCCACGGTAATCAAGCTTTGTGTGTCTTCTTGGCGAATGGCATCGGCCAGCCCCGCGATCCATTCTGCAGCAATTTCAGGACGTGGCTGACCGCCGGTCTCCAACGCAATGAACTGGACAAAATGTTTGTCGCCAAACGCGGCACCTAACCAGTCGTCGCGCCGCCCGGTTCCGCCCGGTACCACCGGTTCATTCATCAAGTCGTAACAAAAGATCGCCGAACTTGTCGCACAGGTCTTGGCGATTGCCTGCCAGAACACGGCTTGAGTCTGCCATCGCTCTGCTTGCGTCAGTTGATCGTACCAATCCGGAACATCTTGTTTGTGGTAACATCCCAGTCCGGTGAGGTCGAGGTACAATCCCGTGTCCTCGGCCAAGCGAATTAACTTTTTCAGTTGTCCTAGCGACTTCGCATCCGGCTGACTGGCGCTGGCCATGAACTTCCCAAACTGCAAATGAACTCGGACGACATTTGCGCCCAGTGCTTTCATTTCACGAAAGTCTTCCTCGACCGTCGCCCATTCGTCGTGCCAATAGTCTTCGATCAAGCGTCCATGGCGATCATGATCGTAGTTGAAGCCCCAAGGCGTAAATGCAGTCTTGGTGCCTTGTAGTTTGAACCCTCGGCGAGCTTGATCGATCTCGATGCGTGGCATGTTCAAGTCGATCGTCGCGGTCACCGGAACGTGGTCGGACAAAAGTTCGGTAGTTTCGTTCCGGAGGATTTCTGCTCGCTGAACGTGAGGCAGCAGATTGGGGCTGACAAAAATATAATCTAGCCGACGGTCTGAGCCGTGGTCTTCATCACTCACCAAACGAGTCGGAAACGTGCCTGCAAAGGACGCTTTGGGATTTCGAAAGTGTGCGACCGTATCAATAAATCCTTGCCCTTGAATCGCATCGATCCCACCGTAGTCCATTTTTCCAGCATTTAGATTGCGAGCATTAGGGTCACGCTGATCCAGCATCTGAAAAAAGGGCACAAGTTGCTCGTCTTGGTCGTAATGAGCTTGATCGATCGGAGAAAATCCGTTGAAATCGCCCGCCAAGACGATGCGTGGCTCAGCTTCCGGCAAGGATCGGATATCTTCGGCCAATAAACGAGCCTCTTCGATTCGCCGTGCAAAATGGGATGGGTGAAAATGGATGACATAAACCCATAACCCTTGGACTCGGCAGCGCAGCAGGCCATGATGAAACCCGTCTCGCAATCGTTCGACATCCGTCAACGGAAACCGGGATGTAATTCCCGTCGCAAAGCCATCTTCCTTCAGCAATTCGCTATATGGATGTCCCCATGTCGCCGCCTCCTGTGCCAATCGCGCTGGAGTGTACTCGTTGAGTTCTTGCTGCACGACAATATCCGCTGCCTGCTCTTTCATCCACGCCAGCCACCGCGCGTGCCGTGGTTCGGTTTTTTTTGTAAACCCATACCAAACATTGTGAGTTAAGATTTTGAGTGTTGGTTGTGTGGGACTGACTGCTTGCGCCGTGGCATGTGGCACCGCGACTGCCAACCAAGACAGAAAATTGGCGACGGCGAGGAAGAAAAAAACAAGCATCCGTGTTTCCGAGCGCCGCTTCATGGTTCGACCTTTGGTTTCGGTGTGATTTCAATTCTGGCCTTATGCCCAAGCCTAGATGGTTCCGTTCGGAAAATGAAGCAGGCAAGGGAACGCAATTGGGGATACGACGGAGGTCCAATTTCCGAGCCTTGTGTCTCGGGACGATAATGCACATCAGCGTTTTTGCAGGTTCGGGCACGATCGGGGCGCTCGTGCTACTATGCTTGGGGCGTCGCGCATAGTAGAGCGAGCGCCCCGATCGCTCCAAATAGTAGGGCGAGCGCCCCGATCGCTCCTGGAGTTTCGATTCGTCCATTTAGCAGACTTGCTTTGCGCAAGTTTCACCGAAACAATTAGGCACTTGGCATTTTGCTTCGCGTCGATAACGCAAATTGGCGTTTTTGCAGGTTCGGGCACGATCGGGGCGCTCGTGCTACTATGGTCGGCACGATCGGGGCGCTCGTGCTACTATGATCGAGCTATTTCGGTTGAATGGACAGGTGGTAACTTCGAGTTGGGTTGGGGTCGCCGGCGACTGGCGGATAGGAGAGCCAGGCTTCACTGTTGGTCTTCCTGTATTCAAACGCTTGGCCAGTAAATGGATCGGCCGGAGCCGGAAATCTCAGTTGCTCCAGATTCTCAGGCAATTGGCCAGCGTTCTGAGCGGCATAGTCGCGAATGGCTTCGATCGTCTGCAAGATGCGAACACGGCGGTGGAATTGGAAGCATCTGATGATCGGTTCAGCAATCCCCGCGAAAGGATCATGCTTCGAACCGATTTCCTGTACGATACTCTCGCTCTTGTCTTTGATCTGCCGATATATTTCCAATGCTTCAGGAATCGACGACACCGTCATTTGTTCGGTTTGCAAATCAAACCAGTGACGCTGAACAATGACCCAACGCATGATACGTTCCTCGATGGAGACCTGTCGCAGCTGCTGGTCTGTCCAACCCAATTCCTCGCTAAGAAAACGACTGGCGCATTGATCAAGTTTGCCGGTTAACGTTTGGATCTCGGTCGCGCTGTAACTCTCCTGGCTCGTGTACTCCATCATCTTGATGAATTCACTGGCGATCTGCGGCCAACTATTGGAACCCCTCTCTGGCAGCGGTTCGGTGAGACTCGGTAGCATTTTGCGAAACGCATAACTTTCCCATTCGGCTGTCGCGGACAGATCACCAATCGAGCGCGGCAAGATGGCTAGTGCCCAGTACATGTTTTCGATATCAGCGGATTGCTGGACTAGCAGTTCGAGATTGTCCAGTGCCTGCCGAGCGACGTTGTTTCCAAACATCTGAGATACCATGACTGGGGTTGCCGCAAGATGTCTAGCGCAGCTGAGTTGGGCTTGAATGCCCATCAAGGAAGCAGGAAAGTCTTTCTTGCTGATCTGCTGTTTGATCCAAATCGTCATGCCATCGCCAAGCAATTGATGCATTGATTGAGCATCGGGAAGCAGTATCAAGTAGGGCTGGGAACTGTGTAACGGATACTCCCAATTCGCATTTGTCATTTTGCCAGCGCGGATAATCTGCGGCGCAAATGTATCGAAAATAAATGCCTGCAATTCCATGTCATCGTGATCACTCGCTGCTAACTCCTTTGTCAGTTTTGGCCGTTCGTTTATCATCCAATTATGCATCTCGTACGTCATCCTGAGCAGCACTGGGGCCGCGTTTCCTGGTTCCTGATCGGCGGCTCGCGGAAGCAAGCGAACGTCCAGCACGTTTTCCGAAATCTTCTTTGGGTGGATCACGATTTCTCGCTGGATCACGTCTTGACCTATCGCGGCAACCGCGAGTCCAAACCAGATCCCTCCTATAGATAGTGACACCAGAAAAGACGAATGCTTCATAAATCTCTTTCCGAATCGTTAGGGCGATGCCCAATCGAACTGTTTTGTAGCTCAACTAGACATGGGGTTGGAATTGAATGGGGCGCGCTGCAACAATTTGCTGAGTTTGTACGCGGAATACTCCGCGAAAGACATGCGGTCTCAAGTCCGCTCGAATAACCTGCGATAATCCGTGGCTCGCAAAGGAGGCTCGATCGAGCGGACTGGTGGAGCGTTTTGCAATGCGGGCATGGGTTGGGGCGCCGGCTCGTCGTCGGTCCATCGAGTACGAACGGATGTCACGCGATACGCATCGTCTGGACACGGTTTCGCATCAGCGACCACCGGTGCCATGCCTGGCCAAATCTGCGGCGGTGACGATTCGGGCTTCTGAGCAGATGGCTTGTCGGTTATCTTGCTCATAACCGCAAGAGACGATGGCCGCGCGGGGCCGGAAAACACTTGTAGCCCCACCGAGGTGACGAATAGAACCGACATCGCCAGGGACAAGAACTTCCACTGCGAAAGACTCCTGCGAGACTGGTGCTTTTGGGTCTGCAACTGAACTTCCAATTGTGCGATGGCCGCTGCAAAACCGCTGTCGTACATCAAACGATCACGGCGCTGGGCGGATGGTCCCGTTGAGGAAGGTACCTCGCTCAGTTGCTGTTCAAACGGGGACCACGTGTCAAGCTCGCGAGCAGCAGGATTGTTGGCATCGGGATTGTTGGCATCGGGATTGTTGGCATCGGGGATGGGTTCGCTCATTTCTCTAGTTCTTGCTCGTAATGACAACGCAATTGTTCGATGGCGGATTGGTACATTCGCCACACCGTCGCCTTGGGAAGTTCGACGGCGGTGGCGATTTGCTCAAAGGTCAGTTCACCCCAGATGCGAGCCACCACAATCTGTCTCGCTTGTGGCTCCAGTCGCTCGAGGGTCGCACGTAGTTCTTCGGCATCCAGTGACGACGGCGGCCAGCGTGTCGCTTGGCGTTGAGCGTTGGCGATTTGTTCACGTTGACGTCGGCGCTGGGTTGCTTTTAGCTCGTTGAGCGCCAACCGGCGACTGACTTGGAACAACCAAGCCGGACAGTTGAGTGGTGGCGGTGATTGGGCGGCTAACTTGATGAATGCGGCTTGGACCACGTCTTCTGCAAAGGCATGCTCCCACCCCACCCAAGCCACCAACGTGCCCCAGTACTGGTCCAACAATCGGCCAAGTTCGTCGGGAGTCAAAGGCATGATGGTTTCGCTGGTGATTTGTTGGTTCGCTAGAAGACAACGCGGAATGGGGGTTGTTTCAAAAGTTGGCGATTTTTTTGGTTCGGGGTTTGGTGTTGCGCTTGCGGCGGACCCGCGGAGCGACGCCTCGTTGGTCGGATTCCCGCCCAACGAGGCTCTGCTCACGCGGTTAACTTCGTCGGCTTGGTTTACTCGAAATCACGAGGCTCTGCTCACGCGGTTAACTTCGTCGGCTTGGAGTACTCGAAATCACAAGGCTCTGCTCACGCGGTTAACTTCCGGACTGGTTTGTGTGCGAGTCGGCTCAGGGAGTGGCCCCATTTCGCACATCTTTTCGGCGAATATCGTCGAATGCCAGCCCATTTCGCCCCTGGATCAACTGGCACTGAATTTGCATACATCGAAATGTCGCGATATTTCAACCTCTTTTCAGGAGAACCAGTCATGAGCGTGACCGTGGAACAAATTTACACCGGGTGTTTGGCACAAGGTGCCTACTACATCGAGAGCAACGGCGAAGCGGCGGTGATCGATCCGCTGCGGGAAGTCCAGCCGTATTTGGACTTGGCCGAGTCGCGAGGGGCGCGGATCAAGTATGTATTCGAGACCCACTTCCATGCGGACTTTGTGTCTGGGCATGTGGACTTGGCCGCCAAGTCGGGCGCTCAAATCGTGTTTGGGCCAACGACGATGCAGACTGGATTTGATGCGCAGATTGCTCGCGACGGGCAAGAGTTCCCTTTGGGCGATTGTGTCATTCGTTTACTGCATACGCCAGGTCACACCCCCGAGAGCAGTTGTTATCTGCTACTGGACCCGGCGGGCAAGGCGACTTCTTTGTTCACCGGTGACACGTTGTTTATCGGCGATGTGGGTCGCCCCGATTTGGCTCAAAAAGTGGTCGCGGAACTGACACAAGAAAAGTTGGCTTCGATGTTGTTCGATTCTCTGCGGAACAAGATCATGCCGTTGGCCGACGATATCGTCGTCTATCCGGGTCACGGAGCTGGCAGCGCGTGCGGCAAGAACATGAGCAAAGAAACCACCGATACGCTGGGGAATCAGAAACGCGTGAACTACGCTTTGGAGCCATCGTTGGATCGCGAAGCCTTCATTGAAGCCGTGTTGTCGGGTTTGACACAGCCACCCAGTTATTTCCCGCAGAACGTCTTGATGAATATCGGCGGTTATCAGAACGTGGATGCGGTCATTGCCAAGGCCACGACACCACTCTCGGTTGCCGCTTTTCGCGAGGCCATGTCGCAGGAGAAGGTTGCCATCTTGGATACCCGCGATGCCAACGACTTTGCGCTCGGGCATGTGCCGGGCTCCATCAATATCTCGCTCCAGGGCATGTTTGCTAATTGGGTGGGCGTGGTGTTTCGCGATGTGAAGCAACCGCTGTTGTTGATCACCGCTCCGGGTAAAGAGG
The DNA here is from genome assembly GCA_016795075.1 of Planctomycetaceae bacterium. Classification (GTDB taxonomy): domain Bacteria; phylum Planctomycetota; class Planctomycetia; order Pirellulales; family Pirellulaceae; genus M30B19. Next base: position 12,193 of record JAEUIP010000053.1, read on the forward strand.
AGGAAGCGGCGATACGATTGGCGCGAGTTGGCTTCGATCGAGCCCTTGGCTATTTGCAAGGTGGCGTTGTCGCTTGGAGCGAAGCAGGGCAGCCCGTGGAAAAGATCCAGATGATCTCGGCGGCTGAGTTGGCTCGAGTTGAAAAGCCCTTGATATTGGACGTTCGGCGCGAAAGCGAGTACTTTAGCCAACATATGGTAGGAGCCGTGAATGCTCCCTTGGATTATTGGTGGGAGCAGTTGGATAAATTGGATCGCGAACGTACGCAATACGTGTATTGTCGTAGCGGATATCGGTCGATGATTTTTGTGTCGATCATGAAATCGCGTGGCTTCGGACGGTTGGTCAATGTCGTGGGTGGCTTCCAAGCGATCGAAGAATCAGGAAAATTTCCGATTACGGATTACGTTTGCCCAAGCACGATGTTGTAATCTCAGCCTCTGGGTCGGGGGTGTTTTTGTAGGATTGCCGGAGCGCCCTCGATCGTCTTTGTTCGCCGCGAAGCGACAGAAGCTCGCGGGGATGTTGGCATCGAACGCGTGAAGAACGCTAACAAGCATCTTTGTTGATTGAACCAATTCTCACCTACTGCAAGTGCGAGTGGGTTATGGAGTTCCTTGCCCCCGATTGGTGACTCGCGGCGTTTGTGTGACCGTGGACCCGGGTTCGCGAGAGACCTTCCGTCAACTTTGTGGTAGGATGATTCGAGTCGGAGGGCCGGCGAACTCGGGAATTATCTATGAATCGACAGCGAATCTTGCAGCCAGTGGCGTTTTGCATGACCCTGGTTGTGATGGCTTTCTTCGGATTGGCGACGGGTCAGGTAATTGCTCAGTCGCCTGCTCGATCGGATAGCGCGGAAGCTTGGATCTTGGATTCAAAGCTTCAGCAACAAATCGATCGAGTGGTCGCCGAAGAAATGGAACAGCAAGATTTGGTTGGTGTGGCTATCGGCGTGATCGAAGGCGGGCAAGTGGTTTACGTCCAGGGCTATGGATGGGCGGATCGTGAAGCGAACGTTGTGCTTGACGTGACGACGGTCATGAATTGGGCGTCGAACTCCAAGCCAATTGGCGCGGTGATCGCTGCCCAATTGGTTCGCGAAGGGCTCTTGGACCTGGATGTGGACATTCGGACGTATCTGCCAGATTTTCCTGACAAGGGACATGTAATCACGACTCGGCAGTTGTTGTGTCATCAAAGTGGGATGCCGCATTACAGCAACGGCAAGATTGTTCGAGGTCCGCCTTTGGCTGCCCGATTTTCTAATCAAGTTGAACAACAGGGCGGACCGGCCCGCAGTAACGCAGCGGAGGCCATCGAGCAAGATCTACCCGACTGGGACCCGGCCATTGCGGTGGCGCGGTTTATTCATTCGCCGCTGATCCATCCTCCGGGAGAAGTCGAAGACTACTCGTCGTATGCCTACGTGTTGTTATCAGCTGTCCTACAAGCAGCAGGTCAAGAATCTTGGCATCGGCAAGTCGCTCGTCGCATCAAAGCGACCGGGCAATTAAAAAGTTTGCAGGCCGATATTCCGTTGCAAGATCCACCCATTGTTGAGCAATCGTTATGGTCGCGCGGGTATCGGCGTCTGACGTCCGGGGAAGTTCGACGAGTTCCCGACATTGCTCACTATTGGAAACATGCCGCTGGGGGCTACAAGTCCAATGCTCTCGACTTTAGTCGGTGGGCAGCCGCTCTCCTCGGCAATGAGCTCATGGATGCAGAATCAAAGAGAGTTTTTTGGCAACCTCAAGTGATGGCGGGCGGAAAGGTCGGCGCTTACGGATTGGGGTTTGCCGTGGATGGAACCGAACGAAACTTGCGGGTCGCGCATGGTGGGTCGCAGGACGAAACCAAGACGCGAATGGTACTTTATCCAGAGCAAGGCCGGGGAGTTGTCGTGATGAGCAATTGCAATCACGCTGATCCCGGAAAAATTTCGACAGCGATTTTAGGTGTACTTCGCTAAAAAATTGCTGAATAAATTGCTGAGGAAATTTGTGTGTTGGTTTGGTTTGAATGCAATCCATTGAGTGCGTTGTCTCGAGCAACGGAATTGTTATAAGGACGAAGGTCATGCGATTTGTAAAATATTTCTGGTGGATCTTGGCGATTGGGTCACTAGCAACGATCAACTTGTCGCCGGCAGTGGCGCAAGTCAAATTTGGATCGCTGGTCGCCGAGGCCAAGTACGAGCAAGCCATCCAGTCGTGTCAACTTGCGATCGAAGCCGACCAAACGGATGATCAAGCGAAGTTTCGCTTGGGGGTGGCTCAATTCCTGCAAACGATCGAAAAGCTCGGGCAGTCGTGGCATCGACATGGGCATTTGGATGGGTTCTTGACCAGCATGGTTCCGTTGTTGCGATTGGACACGCCGGAAAATCCGCGACCAGAGCCAATTAGCTACGAGCAATTTCGTGCCATCATTCAACAGACGTTAGACTCTTTGCAAGTCAGCGAAGCGACATTGGCGAGCGTCAAGTCGAACGATGTTTTTTTAGAGCTTGACCTGATGCAGGTTGGCATGGACTGGGAGGCGAACGGAGTTGCCGACCCGCACGACAATTTGCTGGGAAGTTTTCGTCAGGTGATTGGCAATCGAATGCCATTGGATCCTGCTCGCGGCTTTGTGATTCGCTTTGACGCAGCGGACGTTCAGTGGTTGCGGGGTTACTGTCATTTGCTGATGGCGATGTGCGAGTTGGCGTTGGCGTACGATCAAGAGGATCTTTGGAATGTGACCGCTCGGCGAGTCTTTTCTCAGGCCCAAACGCCGTTTGAGTTTCTGAACGAAGAGCCGCCCCATTCGGCCGATTTTGATATGAAACTGATCTTGGACGCGGTTGCAGGGATTCACCAGATGCGATTTCCAATCCGAGAGCCCGAGCGAATGCCGCGCGCTCTGACGCATGTCAAGCAAACCATTCAATTGAGTCGCGACATGTGGAAGTTGGTGGAGGCAGAAACGGACGACCAACGCGAGTGGATACCTAGCCCTCGGCAGAAGCCCCCATTTCCCGGCGCTGAAGTATCGCGAGAAATGATTGTGGGTTGGCATCAGTTTTTGGACGAGGCGGAAGCGATTTTGGATGGCGAGAAACTGGTCCCATTTTGGCGTGGCACCAATCCACGTCGGGGCGTCAATTTGAAGCGAGTTTTCGTCGAGCCTCAAGATTTTGATTTGGTGCTGTGGTTTCATGGTAGCGGAGCAGAAAAATACTTGCAGGAAGACTTGCCGGTTACCGCTCCAGCGACCTGGGACCGCTTCGAACGTATTTTTCGTGGCGAGTTCATCGGATTTGCAATTTGGTTCAACTGAGACGTCGTTCGAGAAGCCATTGCTCCAAAAATGTGTATTCCCGATCGTTGTGACTCTTTAATAATAAGGAACGGCGAGTTGGGCGGTCTTGGGGGAGTCGAGCAAGCAACTCAGGTCTGAGAGAGATGTCATGAATCTGGCGAAATTTAGACCGGTTGATTACCCAGAGTCAGATGGATGTCCCATTGGCGAGACCGATGACCATCGTGATGCGATGTTTCGTGTGATCGAGTTGTTGAAGAACCACTATCACAATCAAAAGGTCTATGTAAGTGGCGATTTGTTGGTTTACTACGAACAGGGAGATCCTAAAAAATTTGTAGTACCGGATGCGTTTGTAGCCAAGGGAATCACGCAGACGCGTCGTCGCATTTATCGTTTTTGGGTGGAAGGTGTCGTTCCACAAGTGGTCATTGAAACGACCTCGAAGTCAACGCGGGTGAAAGACACTGAGGAAAAACCATGGATCTACGCCAAGCTTGGGATTCGCGAATACTTCATGCACGATCCGACAAGTGAGTATTTGGAACCACCCCTACAAGGTCACCGACTCCATAACGGCGAGTACCAAGCGATCGCTGCTGATTCTACCGGCGGATTATTTAGTGAAGAACTGGGATTGGTACTAAGGATTTCGGATGGTGAACTCAATTTCTTTGACTCGAAGTCGAATCAACGTGTGTTGACGAACTCCGAAATGGCTGCTGCCGAAGCCAGGGCCCGGCAAATCGAAGCCGAGACGCGGCAGCGGGCGGAAGCAGAAGTGGAGCGATTGAAAGCCGAGTTGGCTCGACTTCAACGCCTCGATCGCTTTTTAGTCCTGACTTATCCGTTTGGTATCTTCGCTCCGTTGTTCGACAACTGACGGGAGAGTTCCACATCAAATCGGCGAACAAACCCGATAACGGAACGTGAAAACGATTTTGTATTCCTAAGAGGGGTGGACGATTTCATTTTGTCGGTGTGCTGATGGTGATTTTTTAGCCATCGGTGGTGTGCAAATCGCCATTAGAGTTGGCGAATGGGGGTTCGCCCGATGTGCGCTATTGCTTGATATTCGCGATTTTTGGTCGTCTCCGCCTACGTCTCTTCTTGGCGTGATATTTGCAGACTTGCGCTTTGTCACCATGTGATTTAGGGTCGGTCTAGTAAAGGGGGCAGGAGTCCTTTCGCTGGAATGGTTTCCCGTTACGAACGTAAAGAAGGTAGAGTGAAATGGCGCGAAGAGCCAATTGGATTTGTTGGGTTGGAATTTGGGGATGGCTGACGATAGCGACAGTCTCGGGCCAAGAGTCTGCTAAAGAGTTGTCGAGTTCGATCGAACGAGCGATTGGATTTCTCAAGTCTCAGCAGGGAAAAGATGGAATGATTTCTCAAGAGTTGGGGCCGGGCATTACGGCTTTGGCTTTAACGGGAGCGATGCGATGTGGTGAGGCGATTGACGCCCCGTGGATTGCCAAAGGGCTTGAAGGGCTGGAAGGCCACGTCAAGCCAGATGGAGGTATCTATGGAAATGGTCGGCTAAAGAATTACGAGACGTGTGTGTCGATTATCTGTTTCGCGGAGGCCAACAAGAATGGAAAATACAGCAAGTTGTTGGAGAACGCCAAGAAGTTCGTGGTCGCGAACCAATACGGGATCGGTACGGCCGCGGCCAACAAAGATTGGGATGGCGGGGTTGGTTATGGAGGACAGGGGCGTCCCGATTTGTCCAACACGACCTATTTGATCGAGGCGTTGCGTTCATTGGACGCCGGCGCCGATGATCCCAACATTCAAGCGGCGTTGGCCTTTGTGTCGCGCTGTCAGAATCTTCCTTCACCGCACAATACGACGCCGTTTGCCGCGAAGATCGGAGACGGTAGTTTTTACTACGAAATCCCGGCCGAATCGATCGATCCATCTTCCGATCCCGAGCGATACACTCCGGACGGAGGGATCCGTGGTTATGGTTCGCTGACCTATGCGGCCTATAAAAGCATGATCTACGCCGGTCTCGCAGCGGATGATCCCAGAGTGGTCGCGGCACTCAAATGGATCAAAGACACGTACTCCGTGGAGGACAATCCGAATATGGGTGAAGCCGGACTCTATTTTTACTATCAAACTTTCAGCGCGGCTTTGCAGGCTGCCGGAATTAACGAATTGGTTGACGGTCAGGATCGTGCTCACGATTGGCGCCGTGAATTGTCTGAGGCTTTGATCAAGCGGCAAGGTAATGATGGTTCGTGGAGCAACTCGAATCAACGCTGGTTGGAGAACGAGAAGTCGCTGGCCACTAGCTTCGCTTTGTTGGCGTTGGCCAATTGTCGACCCAAGCCCGCGGTTCAATAGCGAGGGCTCGGATGCCAGTCATGCCAGCGAACTTTCCATCGGCAATCGAACAAGGCCATGTTTCGCTCGCGGTCGGGGCGGTACTCCGCCATCGCGGGTTGATAGTATGGCTTTTGATTCTGATTCATGTGTTGAGTTGGTTCGGTTTGGCAGTTTGGAATTTTTTCGATCCACGCTTGGAGCGGATTGCCGTAAATAACTTGTGGCCGGTCGCTTGGCCTTCATCCGGGGCAACCTCTACCCAGTCGTTAGTGAATGGTGTCCAAGGCATCCTCTTGGTGGCCGGACTATCGGGACTGGGTTTGGTTACCAGTTTGCTGTGGGCACCGGTGCGGTTTCGATCGCTGCGATTTATTGGGGTGTTGCTTGTTTTTGTGTCGGGATGGATGGCCTTGGCCAGTCAATGGCAGCAGATTGCTTGGTGGGGACATCGCCAAAGGGCGATGCCCTCTCTGGAGTTTTTGGATCGCGTGGCTGCTGATTTGTCCCGCGAATGGCCACGACATGATGGGGAAAGTACATTCATTGGGCCGTTTATGGCTTATCCCATTGGGGCGCCCGAGACCCTCATCTTGTTGCGTCCCGCCAAGCTTGGCGACGAACGCGGCTATTTGGCAGCGGTTGACCGCGATCGACAGCGAGGTGTGCTGCGGTTCGAAGTTACGGACGGATACCAAACGTTCTGGTTGGAGCACCAGCCGCGAGGAACCGACCGACCTGGCTCGTTTGTCAACGGGATTGGGGCTCAGTACGAAGTCGAATCGTGGATCGGGTTGAATTCCCAGTGGCGTCTGTTCCGCTGCCGCTGATTGTTCTGTCAATCTTTGTAGAAGGGTCGCGCCAACCCAAATCCACGACGCGGTTTTTTCGTTCGTTAGCATGGTGCTGTGCGCCGAGCCGAGTATCATAGAGAAGTCTGTTTTTGGCCCGTTGTCGGGTGTCGTTCCGGGGATCCCCTTGGTTGTATTGCGGTCGATCGTCGGGCAGCATCATCCATAGAACTAGAGACTTCGAAAATGAATAATGTGGTGGGATGGTTGGTTTGCTTGGCAATGGGCTGGACCGAACCCAGTGTCGGGCTCGAAGCGGCGGGGTTTTCAGCCAGGACCGAGGGCGTAAAGGCGACCGATGATGGAATTCCGGCTGCATTACAAGGCTATGCCACTTTCGCCGAAATGGAGACTCGACTGAAGGTCTTGGCAGAGTCGCCTTGGGCGGAGCTAAGTTCTTTGGGAGAGACGCAAGGCCAGCGACCGGTTTGGCTGTTGAAGATTGCTTCTGATCCGCAGGCGACTCGGCCGGCCATTTTGGTGGTTGGCAACGTTCAGGCTTCTCATGTTGTCGGGCGCGAATTGGCTTTGCGGATGGCCGAGCGTTTGCTGAACGCCGGCGATTCACCGGCGATTGAACAGTTGCTATCTAACTACACCGTCTATGTGATTCCTTGCCCAAATCCTGACGCCACGGAAAAGAACTTCCAAGGACCGGCACGGGAACGAAATGGCAATCTGACCCGAACCGATGATGATCGCGACTTCGAGTCGGGTGAAGACCCACCGACGGATTTGAATGGTGACGGTTTTATCACGATGTTGAGGATTGCTGAAGAGTTTGGGACCCATCGGACTCACCCGTCTGACCCACGCGTGTTGATCCCGATCGATGGAAAGAAAAACGAAGTAGGTGGCTATCGGCTGGAAGTGGAATCCCGTGATACGGATCAAGACAAGTTGTTCGGGGAAGACGCTGCCGATGGCGTGGATTTCAATCGCAACTTCACGTTCAATTATCCTTACTTTGCTAAAGGTAGTGGACCGCACCAGGTATCCGAAATCGAATCGCGCGCGGTGGCCGATTTCATGTTCGATCACCCGAACATCGCGTTTGTGCTCTGCTTTAGTCCAGAGGACAATTTGTACAACACATGGAAAGGCTCTTCCCAAACGGATGGCGGACGCATCAAGACCAAGATCTTGACGGAAGACCAAGGACCGATGGATCGATTGGCCGAGTCGTTTCGGGTGGCGCATGGTGGCAAGAACGCACCGGAGTCTTCGGTCGGAGCGGGTTCCTTCTCCGAGTGGTCTTACTTTCACTATGGACGTTGGACGTTTGCTTCGCGGGCCTGGTGGGTGCCAACTGTGGAGCCCGTCCCTGCTACCGAGCCAGCCAAGACGGAAGCCGTGCCTACAGAAACGCCGGCAGCGACCGAGTCCACGGCTGGCGAAACACCAGCGGCCGAAGGAGCGGTCGTGAAGTCAGAAGAGGCTAAAGTCGTAGAACGTGTGGAACCCACGCCGGCACAAGAACCGGCAAACGAGGCTGCGAAACCTTCGACCGAATCCGCTTTGGCCAACGACGATAAACGTGGCATGACCGAACTGAATGCGTTGGCTTGGTTTCAGAGTCAAAACATAGAGGCATTTGTGCCATGGCAGGCCATCGAGCACCCGGATCTGCCGAGCAAACAAGTGGAAGTGGGAGGCTTCAAACCGCTGTATCTGTTGAACCCACCCGCTGCTCAGATTGAACCATTGGTCGAACCGCACGTGGGGCTCTTGAATGCCATGGTCGAGAATTGGCCAAAGTTGGCAGTGCGAGAGCTGGAGGCCAAGCGGCTCGGTCCGGGCTTGTACGATATTCGCTGCCAAATTGTGAATACGGGTGGATTGCCGACGATGCCGGAAATGGCTTCGGTCAATGGGCAGTGGTCGCCGATTCAAGTTCAGTTGGTTGGGCCGGGCAAAGTCAAGTGGATCCAGGGCAGCCAACGTCAAGCGGTTGGACGCTTGGCGGAACGCGGCGGCAAGATGGAAGTCCGGTGGGTCTTTCAAATGATCGAAGGTGTTGATGCTGAGTTGACGCTGAAGATTCAAGCCGCTGCACCAACATTGCATCCGGTCGAAGTCGAAGTTCCGATCAGCGAGTAGCTGGCTGGAACAAAAACGGGCGCGATTCAAGCGATATCTTCAACCAACGATTCTAGAAGCGAAGAACGATTCGATGAAATCTTTACTATCTACTTTGATCTTTATGGTTTTGATGCTAGTGCTTTCATCGGCGTGTGCCACGGGTATGGCACAAGAGCCGGAAGTTCCGGTGCATCAGGTTTACAAAGCGGTTGGCGGACCCACTCAACCGAAGGTGCCGGTGTACTGGAATCGTTATCACGATCATGCCGAGATTACGAAAATGTTGCAGGACTTGGCCGCTGCATATCCGCAGTTGTTCAAAGTCGAGTCGGTGGGCAAGTCGACCGACGGTCGAGAAATGTGGGTCGCGACCATCACGAATTTTGAGGTCGGTGAAGAGTCACGGAAACCAGGTTTTTGGATCGATGGGGGCATTCATGCCAATGAGATTCAAGCCACGGAAGTGGCGCTTTACACGGCTTGGTTCTTGGCCGAAATGCATGGAGAAAATAAATTTGTGCAACAATTGTTGCGCGATCGCGTTTTCTACATCCTGCCGGATATGAGCCCTGATTCGCGGGAAGCCCATTTTTATGAGTCGAACTCGACCAATACTCCGCGAACAGGTCAACGCCCGGTGGACGATGATCGAGATGGTTTGATTGACGAAGATCCTGCGAATGATCTGAACGGTGATGGTCACATCACGCAAATGCGGATTCGCGATCCGAACGGTCGATTCAAATCCCATCCCAAGTATCCCAATTTGTTGGTGCAGGCCAACATGGAGTCTGGGGAACAAGGCGAGTTTACGTTGTTGGGCATGGAAGGCCTCGATGCGGACGGCGACGGTCGAAGCAGCGAAGACGGTGATGGCTCGTATGATCCGAATCGCGATTGGCCGTGGAAGTGGGAACCCCAATACGTGCAACGAGGTGCCTTTCGGTATCCATTTTCGTTGATCGAAAACCGAAACATGGCCGAATTCGTCAAGCGGCATCCCAACATTGCTGGAGCCCAAACTTATCACAATACCGGTGGCATGTTGTTGCGGGGTCCAGGTTCGAAGCAAGATGCCTACGAGGCCGGGGATCTTCAAGTTTACGACCAAATTGGCAAAGTCGGCGAACGCTTGTTGCCCAAGTACCGCTACATGAACGTGGCCAATGACCTGTATGAAGTTTGGGGCGGTGAAATCGATTGGTTCCATCAGATGTTGGGGGTATTCACGTTCACCAACGAATTGTTCATCCAATACAACTACTTTCATGATGCGGCCGGCGGCGGCAGTGAGCAGTCGTACGAGTTCGACAAGTTCCTGCTGTTTGGCGATGGTTTGGCCGAATGGGTCGAAGTCGATCACCCGGTCTATGGCAAAGTCGAAGTGGGCGGGCTGAAGAAAAACTGGGGGCGGCAACCTCCTGGTTTTATGTTGCAAGAAGAATGTCACCGCAACATGGCTTTTACGTTGTTTCACGCGGATCAAATGCCGTTGGTCCGGATCAAGGAAGTGACGACCAAGCCGCTGGGTAATGGGCTGACGGAAATCACGGCGATCGTCGAGAACACGAAGTTGACACCTACCCATTCTTCGATGGATCGCAAGCAGAAAATCACGCGACCCAATTTGGTTTCGCTGAAAGCCGAGGGAGTACAAGTCGTGTTCGGCCAATACGGCAGTGATTTCTTGTTTCGTAACGCGACGATCCAGGATCGAAGTCCGGACATGATCAAGCTGCCGGTGATTGATGGAAAAAGTTTGGTTTATGTGCGTTGGATCGTGAGCGGAGCAGGGCAGGGCGAAGTGGTCTTGGACACGATCAAGGGCGGGCAAGCGAAGGCGGATGTCACCGTACCGAATCAGGCACCTTAA
>JAEUIP010000540.1 GCA_016795075.1 Planctomycetaceae bacterium
AGCATCGGAATGTCTTCGGTTCGCTCGCGAAGCGGCGGCACCTGGAACGGAATGACGTTGAGCCGATAGAACAGATCGGCGCGGAATTCGCCGCCTTCGATCAGCGAATCGAGCGGCTTGTTCGTCGCCGAAATGACGCGGACATCGACCGAAACAGGCGTGTTGCTGCCGACAGGCTCGAACCGCTGTTCCTCGAGTACTCGCAGCATCTTCGCCTGAACACGCGGCGACATATCGCCGATCTCGTCAAGGAAAATGGTCGCTCCGTCGGCTATCTCAAACTTCCCTTTCTTAGCTTTGACGGCACCCGAGAACGCACCTTTGGCGTGGCCGAACAGCTCGGATTCGACGAGTTCCTCAGGGATCGCAGCCGAATTTATCTCGACGAACGCCGCTCCTTTGCGTTTCGATTGGGCGTGAATGGCACGAGCGACAAGCTCTTTGCCGGAGCCGCTTTCGCCCGAAATAAGCACGCGGCCGTCGGTCGGGGCGACGATCGAGATCTGCTTTCTGAGAGCACGCATCGCGACCGATTCGCCGATCATCACGTACTGCTCAGCGATCTCGCTCATCAATTGAGCATTGGTGATCTCAAGCTGATGCTGGCGAATTGCGTTCTTGACCGTCACGACGGTGCGTTCGAGACTCAACGGTTTTTCGACGAAATCGAACGCACCCAACTTAGTCGCACGAACCGCCGTCTCGATATTGCCATGGCCCGAGATCATAACAACCGCCGATTCGACGCCGTCTTTCTTGAGCTGCTCCAACGTCTCCAGCCCATCAATACCGTCGCCGAGCCAGATGTCGAGCAAGATGCACGCAAAGGTACCTTTACGAGCCGCCTCGAGACCGTCTTCGCCGGTAGCAACGGAAGACACAGCAAAACCTTCGT
>JAEUIP010000541.1:0-470 GCA_016795075.1 Planctomycetaceae bacterium
GCCGCCTGAATCGGTAATCACCCCGCGGGCGTGTTTCACAAGATAGTTGAATTCGAGGTAGCCCAGCGGATCGACATAGTGCATGGAAGGAAGCATCTTGCCGGCTTCGCGCAAATTCTTGGCGGTACGCGGGTGCACCGGAAAGACTACCGGCAACCCGTGGGTGCCGTCTGCAATCGCCTTCAGCAGTCCGAGCAATTGCTGCTCGCCATCCACATTCGCTGGACGGTGCAGGGTCACGACGAAATACCGGTTCGGTTCCAGCGCGAGGGAACTCCAACAGGCCGGTGGACGCAAACGCGGGAGTTGCTTCAATAACGTGTCGATCATGGTGTTGCCGACGAAGAAGATCCGGTCATCCGTGACACCGGCCCGGCGCAGGTTCTCGTTGGCGGTGTCGCTGGTGGTGAAGAACCAATTGGTAATGGAATCCGTCACGACTCGGTTGATCTCCTCCGGCATGGTCCAAT
>JAEUIP010000541.1:480-873 GCA_016795075.1 Planctomycetaceae bacterium
ACCATGACGATGCGTTCCTCGGGGATGCCCTCCGCGAGGAGGTTCGGGCCGGCGTCGGGCGAAGGCGTCAGGAGGAGGTCCGACAGCTGATCGGTCAAAACCCGGTTGACCTCCTCCGGCATGGTCCAGTCGTTCGAGCGGATACCGCCTTCCACATGGGCCACGGGAATGCCCATTTTGCGCGCCACGATCGAACAGGCCATGGTTGAGGTGACGTCCCCGACGACCAGACAAAGGTCGCTCTTCTCTTTCGTCAGAACCCGTTCGTAATTCACCATAATGCCAGCGGTCTGCTCGGCCTGCGTCCCCGATCCCACCTCCAGATTGATGTCCGGATCCGGTATGCCGAGCTCTTCGAAAAAGCTTCCCGACATGGCTCGATCGTAGTGTTGT
>JAEUIP010000542.1 GCA_016795075.1 Planctomycetaceae bacterium
TTATCAATCGTCTTCGTCGTCGTATCTTCTTGGTTTTCGGTCACCTCTTGCTCTTGTATTTCGATCGTTTCGGTCATTGCGATCATTGCGATCGTTTCGATCTTCTTTTTTCTCTTCAAAGTGTTGCTTTGAGTCTTTGCCTTTGTTATCTCTGTTATCCTTATTGTCTTTATTGTCTCTGTTGTCTCTGTTGCCCTTGTTATCTTTATGATCCTTTTATTTATATTATCTCTGCTTGTGATCTTTTTCTTAATGTTGGCTATGACCACCTTGCCCTTTATGCCCTCCTCTGGTTTTTCTTTCACCTCTTCGATATTCCTCAGTTTATTTTTCTTTCACTCTTTCATTTTTGTCTATATAGTTATATTTAATACTTTCTCTGTATCTTTGATTATCTCTTCTTTAATCTCTTCTTTAATCTCTTTTGTCTCTTCTGTCTCTTCTGTCTCTTTGGTCTCTTTGATTTCTTCTTTATTTTTACACACTACCTTATCTATCTTCTTTTCCTTTGTATTTACTTTATTTTTTATCCTATTTTGGTCCTCTTTCGTTATTACCTTTTCTCTTTTTGATCACTCTGCATTATTAATTTAATACTCTTGAAGTGGCTCTTAAACTTAATCCTTTGTGAGTCCAGGATTAAAACCAGGCTATTTTTTATCATCCTCAGTGGGATTTTTCGTCAATTTAATCACAATCTTGGAGTACTTTTTTTCCTCGAAGTATTTTTAGTTTTAAACAGGCTAAAGGAAATATTCCAAAACCTGGACAGTCTCAAACTTAATAATCATTGCAAGGCCAGCCACTCTTTGGTGAATATTATTGGCAATTTTGAGTGCCAGATAAAAGCA
>JAEUIP010000543.1 GCA_016795075.1 Planctomycetaceae bacterium
CTGGAATCTAGCCGGTCGCGCTGACGGTTCGCCTTGCATGGCGGCCAACGGCTTACATCCGGAGAGGCATGCCAGTCGGGGCGGACCGGGGCGCGCCGGGGATGCCGCCAGAATACGGCCCCGCCCCACCCTGCCTTCCTGCCGGCCAAACGCACCGCGTCCCGCCGTGCGGGATTGCACCACGATCGTTGGATGTGACTTCCGCCCGCGCGTCGGCGCCCACCCCCCGCTGCCGGCTGCTGACCCTGGCCGCCCTCGGGGCATTGGCGGGATGCAGCAGCCTCGCACCGCAGCCGACCGACGTGTCCGAACCCGGCGCAGCGCGTGCGCCCGCCGCCGCCCCCGGAGCGGCCACGCAGGCGGGTCCCGCGGTTTCGGCCCCCGCCTCGGGCCCTGCCTCGGGCGCCGCCGCCGCGCCACCCATGCCGCCCATGCCGCCCATGCCGCGGGAAGCGCGACCGCAATACGACGCCTCGGGCCGACTCATCGGCCTGGAGGGCGACGCCGAGACCGGCCAGGGCAACGTGCTCGTCACGCCGGGCGAAGCCGCGCTCGGCACCGGCACGCTGGGCGTGGCGGTCGACATCGACGCCCCGGCGCCCCTGAAGGCGCTGCTGGAGCGGCATCTCGACGTCGTGCGGCTGGGTCGCATGGCCCGCGACGAGGTCGACGAGGCCGAATGGTCGCGCCTCATCGACGCCGCGCCGGCCCAGGCGCGCGAGCTGCTGCAGACCGAGGGTTACTACACCGCCCGCGTCGTGCTGCAGCGGCAGCCACGGCGCACCGCGGGTGCGCCCGACCGCGTGCGCATGACGGTGCAGACGGGCCCGCGCGCCCGCGTGTCG
>JAEUIP010000544.1 GCA_016795075.1 Planctomycetaceae bacterium
TTTCATCAATGCTTGAAGGATATTCCAGGACTAGAAGTTTCTTTTGTCCTCAACGGCTATCCCAAAGATGATTCGATCCTTGATTCGGCGGATGGTATTCTCTGCTACTCCGATGGTGGAAAGGGGCATCCACTGATCCAAGGCGAACGGATTCCGCGACTCAGTCAACTTTTGGAAAAGGGAGTTGGACTGTTTTGTTTGCATTTCGGAGTCGAGGTTCCTAAGGGGAAAGAAGGGGATACGTTCCGAGATTGGATTGGTGGTTGTTATGAGCATGAGTATTCGTGCAACCCAATATGGAAGGCTAAATTTGAGCAACTCCCGGACCATCCTATCACTCGAGGCGTCCAACCGTTTTCCATAGTGGATGAATGGTACTTCAACATGCGTTTTCGTCCCGACTTTAAGGGAGTCACGCCGATTTTGACGGCCAAGCCCACAGATGAAACGCGCGACGGACCTTATGTGTATCCCAAGGGGCCATACAAACATATTCAGGAAGCCAAAGGTCGCCCCGAACATTTGATGTGGGCTACAGATCGTACCGATGGTGGCCGCGGCGTGGGCTTCACCGGCGGGCATTTCCATAAGAATTGGGGCGATGATAACTTCCGAAAACTGGTTCTAAACGCGTTGTTGTGGATCACCAAAGTCGATGTACCAGCAGACGGTGTGAGCTCCACACTCAGCGGCGAAGATCTACAAAAGAATCTCGATCCTAAGAAGTAACGATAACTCTTCGCTTGCAATCGCAGACTTTCCAAAACCCAATTCAACAAGATCCATTTTATGTTAGCAAGAACCTTACTCGTGTTATCACT
>JAEUIP010000545.1 GCA_016795075.1 Planctomycetaceae bacterium
AGCAGTTCCTTGCCCTGCATATGATGAGCGATGCCGATGTGCTGAGCGATGATCTGGTGACGCATGTGGTGGCAGTGTGTAAGGCGCTGAAACCGTTTGAAGCTTACTTTAATGACATCCTGAACGGTTGATAGTGTGATGTGAAAGGAAGCCCGATGGAGATTACCGAGACGTTAAGCGCACCGGATCGTGGGGTGTGGCGGGCGTGGTTGGAGGCGAATCATGCCCGTGCCAGCGAAATCTGGCTGCTGCTGTACAACAAATCGTCCGGCAAAGGCGGGCTTTCATACCTGCATGCGGTGGAAGAGGCGCTGTGCTTCGGCTGGATTGACGGGATCGCCAAAAAGGTGGATGACGAACGGATGGCACAGCGCTTCACCCCGCGCCGCCCCAAGAGCAATTGGACGGAATTGAACAAAGAACGGGCGCGGCGGTTGATCGCCAGCGGACTGATGACGGATGCAGGGCGGGCGATTCTACCGGATTTATCGACGGACTCGTTCCGGATCGCGGATGACATCACAGCGGCGCTTCAGGCTGATGCGCAAACATGGGAAAATTTTCAAAACTTCCCGGATTACTACCAGCGCATCCGGATCGCCTTAATCGAAGAAATGCGTAAACAACCGGCTTAATTTGAAAAGCGACTCCAGAATTTCTTACAAAAAACACGGCAGAATAAGCAGTTCAGGGTGCTGGAATGAAGCCATTGATCAACCTTGCCAACACAGCGCGCCCGAAGACTATGCAACATCGGTCATGCAGGCTGTAGGCAGATGCGTTACTATAAGGTTTGTCATTCAGGATGTATCCAACTTT
>JAEUIP010000546.1:0-331 GCA_016795075.1 Planctomycetaceae bacterium
CCTGATCGGGCCGCTGGCGGAACGAGTGGCGGCGCTCGACGATGCGATCCGCGAGAGCGAGGACTTGCTGCGTTCGCTCGGATTCGAGCCCGACCGGTTGCTGGGGGTCAAAGGATGGGCCCGGATCTCGGCATTGGCCGATGCGGTGGAGGCCATCAACGCGGCCGGACGACAGGAGCGACCCGTGCCCGAAGATGCGGGCGATGCCAAGGATGACGACGAGCCGAACACAGCGATGGGCACCGACCAAGCACGACATCGATTCGAGATCCTGGCGCGCGTGGTCTTCCAGCGCTTCAAGGCCCTGGTCACCGAACCATCGGTCGACGTA
>JAEUIP010000546.1:380-802 GCA_016795075.1 Planctomycetaceae bacterium
GCGGCACGACAACATCGAAGCGATCTACAAGAAGCTGGGAGAGCAACGCGACAACGCCGATGTCACCGAAACCTTGCGTGCACTGCACCGCATCGTCAACGCGGCCATCAAGACCGATACGCCTGGTGCCGACCAGGCTGAAGGACTGACGGTCGATCTGTCGCAGATCGACATCGACCGGCTGCGGGCCGAGTTTGAGAAGAAGGTGAGACGCAAGGCGACCGTCATCGAGGACATCCGCACCATCATCGAGCGAAAGCTGGCTCAACTGCTGGCTCAGAACCCTCGCCGCCTGAACTTCGAAGTCAAGTACCGGGAGATCGTGGCGGCCTACAACCTGGACAAGGACCGGGCAACGATCGAGAAGACTTTCATTGAGTTCATGACGATGTGCGCCGGACTGGACGACGAGCAACGAAGGG
>JAEUIP010000547.1 GCA_016795075.1 Planctomycetaceae bacterium
CGCAGGCGATCTTGGACCAGCCGATCTCGTCGATCGTCTTCTTGAACCGCAGGACACCGGCCAGGACGTTGAACAGCCCGACGCGGATGACCAGGGCGAAGAGCAGGATCAGCAGCGATCCTGCCAAGCCCAAGACAGCGGGGCCGTAGCCCGGCACGCCCATCATCTCGTTGATCATGTCATCGTAGGCCTGCAGCATGCTGAGATTCCTTATGCTGCTTGCGGTGACGCACCGCACGGCGAGAGCAAAGATAATCCTTTGCTCTACAGAATAATGACGAATGACGACACTGCATTTAGGTCTCTGATGAATAAAAAGAGAAGGGCTGGGCACCCTTCTCTCGACATCTAGGCCGGGTGACGATCAATCGTCGTCATCGTCGTCATCATCATCATCGTCGTCGTCATCGTAATCGTCGTCATCGTCCCAGTCATCGTCGTCATCGTCGTAATCCTTGCATACCGCACAGCAGCCGGCGTCGTCCAGGTAACCTAGGGGTACGAGCCTGCCACATTCCGCGCACGGCGACAGTGTCGAGCGTGGCGGAGGAGGCGAACCAGGATCCGGTGGTGCGGTTTTGGCGGTGTCGTGCTGTTGCACCAGCAGCACAGCCGGCACGGTAGTGATCGGTTTGTTCGACTCCGACGGCGGAGCCGGCCAGGTGAGCCAGATGAGGCACAACAGTGCCACCATCGCCCACACAACGAAGACGTAGTTGTACACGCTGGGTCCCCTGATGAGGATGGGTAAGAGTTTGCATGCCTCCGATAGCACGCGCATCTCTTCATAGGAATAGT
>JAEUIP010000548.1 GCA_016795075.1 Planctomycetaceae bacterium
AGTAGCGCCCGGCCCCAGCGCCGGGCGAGGATTGAAACTGTCGTATAACGCCCCGCGCCGCGGAAAAAACCCCGTAGCGCCCGGCCCCAGCGCCGGGCGAGGATTGAAACCGCACCCTGGTGCGCGACTATCTCCCCTCTGCCGGTAGCGCCCGGCCCCAGCGCCGGGCGAGGATTGAAACAGTCGCATCGGCCGGCCGGATCGGGCGCTGCGGGGTAGCGCCCGGCCCCAGCGCCGGGCGAGGATTGAAACGGCGGTGCGCTCTCCGCGGACATGTCGGTGCTGTGTAGCGCCCGGCCCCAGCGCCGGGCGAGGATTGAAACCCAAATCTCGATCGGGCCAGCTTGCGGCCCGTAGGTAGCGCCCGGCCCCAGCGCCGGGCGAGGATTGAAACGTCTTGTACAAATGGCTGGAATCCGCGCGCATGCCGGTAGCGCCCGGCCCCAGCGCCGGGCGAGGATTGAAACCATGCTTCGGTGAGCGTAGCGGCGGTCGCGGTACCGGTAGCGCCCGGCCCCAGCGCCGGGCGAGGATTGAAACGATCAGTTCCAGCGCCGTACCTTCCGGCGTCATGAGGTAGCGCCCGGCCCCAGCGCCGGGCGAGGATTGAAACATTGAGGACTGCAAAATGTGGGCCGGCGCGCTGTCGGTAGCGCCCGGCCCCAGCGCCGGGCGAGGATTGAAACCGCGCACACCCTATCGTCGTCCATATCACTCTCCAGTAGCGCCCGGCCCCAGGGTGAATCGGCGTGAATCGAGGACAGACCCCGGTTTTGGCTCGATTTT
The DNA here is from genome assembly GCA_016795075.1 of Planctomycetaceae bacterium. Taxonomy (GTDB): domain Bacteria; phylum Planctomycetota; class Planctomycetia; order Pirellulales; family Pirellulaceae; genus M30B19. The sequence goes on from JAEUIP010000548.1 coordinate 787, forward strand.
CGTGCAG
>JAEUIP010000549.1 GCA_016795075.1 Planctomycetaceae bacterium
TCACATCTTTCAGCTTCTCGCCCGGGCCGAGCGCGAGGACATCCGCCGCCTGCAATCGTACGAAGAGAACTCGACCGGCGCGGTCATGACGAGCGACTACGCGCTTGTGCCCGCCGACGAAACGGCCGCCGCGGCGATCGAACGCTTGCGGCATGTCGCACCCGACCGCGAGACGATTTACTACTGCTACGTCGTCGACGAGGATCGGCACCTCAAAGGGTTCGTCTCGCTGAAGAACCTGATCATCGCGCCGGCCCATCGTCGCGTGGCCGACATCATGCAGCGCGACTGCGTCTATGCAAACGTCAACGACGATCGCGAAGCGACGGCCGAGAAGCTGCGCGAATACGACTTGCTGGCGCTGCCCGTCGTCGACAACGAACACCGGCTGGTCGGCATCGTGACGCACGACGACGTGATCGACGTCATCGTCGACGAGGCGACGGAAGACGTCCACCGCATGGGCGGCGTCGGCCCGCTCGAAGAGACGTACCTCGAATCGTCGTTTCGTCAGCTCTGGCTCAATCGGGCCCTGTGGCTCTCGATCTTATTCGTCGCCGGGTTCCTTACGGCCTTGGCGCTGGAGAAGTTTCAGGGGGCATTTGAGGAAGTGCCGGCGCTGGTGTTTTTTATTCCGCTGATTATTTCGGCCGGCGGCAACTGCGGATCGCAATCGGCCACGCTCATTATGCGAGCCCTGGCCCTGGGCGAACTAACGCCGCGCGACTGGTTTCGCGTATTCAATCGCGAAGTGTTGATGGGCTTCTCGCTCGGCTTGGGATTGGG
>JAEUIP010000054.1 GCA_016795075.1 Planctomycetaceae bacterium
CTCTTCCCAACCCGAGTTGACGATAATCCGCATGCACGCCCAACGGCTCGACCTGACCCGACGCCAGTTTCTCGTTGAACCAGCAGATGCAAAACGCCGCCAACTCACCCGTCGGTGACTCGACAAATGTTGCATTTCTCGGAGCTGGGTTATTGCCTGCTCCCGGGTAACAGCTTTGCGATCAATAATTACTTGATCAACTTGCACGAGTCAGGTGCCCCAACCAAGGTCTATTTTGATTTAGCGAACGAAGGCCTCAAGGCCGATCCAAATGATCCAGGATGTTGCGAACGCCTCCTCGATATTTTTAAGGAACAAAACCAATACGCCGCAGCCCTAAAAATTGCGATGAAGTTGGAGGGAATGTATCGAACCATGCACCCGCGGACTCGCTATTGCATCCAACAGAACCCCCAACGAGCGGAAATGTTGGCCAACGGCTACGACTTCGCGGCGAACATGCGAGAAACGATCCAAGAACTCCGAGCTAAGTTGTAGTTGGACTGTGAATAGAACCATTGCCACGCAGCAAAGTTAGCTACGATGCGCAAGTAGCCACACTTGCCATAGCGTCGACGAACCAAGCGACGCGCCCGTTCCACGTTCTCGCGAATGTAGCAAACGAACTGAACGACGTCCGTTACTTCGCGAAGTACTTTTCCACGATCCACTTGGGTTGCCATTGATCCGGTTTTCGCGGCTGGCCGGTTAGATCGATCTCGGCTGGCTTGGGATTGGCAACCACCAATACCTGCGAATCGCCGACTTCCTTTTGGGCTGCTTCCAATTGACTCCACAATCGAGCGCGAACGGCATGCAGCGTCACGTCATCGGAGGCACTTAGGTCGTTCATCTCATCTGGATCTGACTCCAGATCGAACAACTGCGTGCGATCGATCTGCGGGTAGCGGATCAATTTCCAACGTTCGTCGCGAATCGCACGAATGGTATCTTTGTACGCCGTGAACAGACTCGAACGAGCCTCGTATTTGCCGGAACCGTCCACCAACGGCCGAAGCGATCGACCGTCACATTCCGCTGGTACGTTCACACCCGCGCAGTCCAAGAGCGTCGGGAACAGATCGTGCAAATAGACCAAAGAGTCGTCCTGTCCCGTCGCAAAGCCCGGTCCCGCAATCACCAGGGGCGCTTTCATGCTGTGTTCGTACAGGTTCTGTTTCCCCAACAACCCATGACTGCCCAGCGCCAAGCCATGATCAGCCGCGTAGACGATGATCGTATTGTCGGCTTGACCACTGGCCGCTAAAGCCTCCAGCACCCGACCGACTTGCTGATCCAAATGCGAGATCAGACCATAATAGTCGGCCGTTTGCTGCTGAATGATCTCCGGCGTCCGCGGCCACGGGGCCAGGTTCTCGTCGCGAACCGTCAGGTCGCCGATGTCGAACGGATGCTGCGGCAAGAAATTCTTGGGCACCACCATTTCCGCTGGTTGGTACATGCGGTTGAACGTCCCGGGCGACATCCGAGGATCATGCGGGGCCGTAAACGCGACGTAACAAAAGAACGGCCGCGATTTTTCCCGCTCCGTAAGAAATTCGATCGCCGCGTCCGCAAATAATTTGCTCGAAAAATGCTCGCCCGTTTGCGGCCGCGAGAACCCCTCGCCCGAAAATTGAACGATCGGAACTTCGGCATGATTTGCCATGCCGCCAAACATCACATTGCGACCGAACTGAAAACTCCTGGCAAACGACGGCCGTTCGTTGTGCCATTTGCCGGTCGCAAAGGTCTCGTATCCGGCTTCTTGCAAGTACTCGCCCAACAACTTCTCGCCATCGAGATTCAGATTTTTTAGGCGAAACAACGAGCGTCCCGAATGCAACATCGCACGACTTGGGACACAAACCGCGCCGTGTGGCGAACCCAAACAATACGCGTTCGTCAGGCTGAAACCACGCCGAACCAGGCCGTCCAAGTTCGGCGTTTGAATCGTGGAGTTCCCGTAGGCAGCGATCGTGTCCGTGCGTTGGTCGTCCGCCAACAAAAACAGCACGTTGGGCCGACGCGGGCTCGCCGAAAAACCTTCCTCGGGTTTGGTGGTCTCCTGCCCCCGGCCAACCGCAACCCACGTCAACCCAATCAACCACACCAAACAAAATTTAGGCAGTCGTCGCACGTTTTTGCTCCCCATTCAATTGTTGAAACTAATCGTCGTCCCCCGAGTCACCTTCAGCCGCTTCGGTGGATCCTTCTTCCGTGGACTCTTCTTCCACCGGAGCGCGCCAAGTGTTGTTGGTTCGCCGGACGTCTGGTAGACGTCGCTCGGGGTCCACAACGACACTCTTGATCGCCTTGCCGTCTGTTTCGACATTGACGGCCCTCCACTTCGTGTAATGCCAAATCTGGACGGGCAGATTCATGTCCTTGGTGGTGTCGTCTTCGAATTCGATGCGAAGCGTCACGGGCATGACCATCTCGCCCAAGTTCTTCAGCACGATTTCGGCTGGTCGGCGACGGCGACCTTGAGTCACCGAATCAATGCCTTGGTCCAAGGCCAAATTCTCGACGATCCAACCGCGCCAGTACCAATCCAGGTTCATGCCGGTGCCGTTTTCCATGCAGCGAAAGAAATCGGCTGGTTGGGGTGACTTGAACGCCCACGCTCGAATGTACTGCTTGAACGCGGCGTCAAACCGAGCTGGTCCGACAATCTCTTCACGCAGGTACTGCAAACTGGCGCCCGGTTTGAAATATGCCAATTGACCCAACATGTTGGGTTCGATTTGGTCGGCTGGCAACATGATCGGTTGGTGTTCAGGATTTGCGTTAAATCGTCCGAAAGCTCGCAGCGAACTTGGTTCCATCGGCGAAGCCGGTGAAGCGCCATTGACCACTTCATCAAAGACTTCCAAACGATCGTAGAAATTCAAGAACGTATTGAACCCTTCGTCCATCCAAGCATGGCGTCGCTCGTCGGTGTTGACCACCATCGGGAACCAATTGTGCCCAATCTCATGACTGGTCACAAAGTACAAACCTTCCCGGTCGTTATCGCCGCCGCAGAAAATGATCATGGGATATTCCATACCGCCAACATTGCCATTGACATTGATCGCGGTTGGATAGGGATACCGGAACCATTTTTCGCTGTAATGCAGGATCGAATGTCGCAACATCTGCGTGCTCTCGCTCCATGCACCACGAGCTTCCGCGGGGTAAACGGATTGAACCAGAACCGTTTCGCCATCTTCCCATTGAACGGCCGCCGCATCCCAAATTGTCGCGTCGCTGCTGGTCCAGGCAAAACTGCGTACTTTCTCGGCGAGGAAATGCCAAGTGAGCGGACCTTCACCCTCGGGAGCCGCGGCGGGAGTTCCCACTTCTTCTTCGCTGCGAATGATCACCGTCTGTCGACTGGCGGATGCCAAAGCCAATTGCGTCAGTTGCTGTTCGGTCAGAACTTCTTGGGGGTTCTTCAACACGCCCGTTCCCAACACGACGTGACCACGCGGTGCGGTGATCTTCACATCAAACGTTCCGAAGTCGGTATAAAACTCGCCTTGGCCCAAGTAAGGCAGCGTGTTCCAACCGTGAACGTCATCGTATTTGCAAACATGCGGGAACCATTGAGCCAATTGAAAAATCTTGCCCGCTCGCACACGCCGAATCCCCATGCGGTCGACCCCGTATTCCGGAATATTAAACGACCAAGCAATCTGAAATTCGAACTTGCCGCCGTTTGCCGCCACCGGCGCAGGCAACTCCAAACGACCTAACGTATCGTAAATGTTCAACGTCAAGTCCTGCTCACCCGCGCGAACGTGTTGGATCGAATACCCGCCTTTGAACTGATCTCCGGCACTGAACCGAGCGCCGGGGGGTGTCGACAATCCGCCAAGACTATCTGACTTGAAGAGGTTTTGTTCCAGTGATAGCCACAAGAACTCCAAGGGTTCGGGACTGTTGTTGGTATACGTGATGTTGGCAACGGCGCTGACGGACTCGGTTTCCGCATCCAGTACCACCTCCATACGGTAGTCGACTTGTTGTTGCCAGTAATCAGGACCCGGCAGCCCGGTGGCCGTGCGAATTCGATTTGGAGTCGGCAAGTCCAACGGAGAGAAAATGTTTTTATCGGCGCGCGGGGCCATTGGGCGATAACGCAACGCTTGCTCGTCACTTTCGTCGGCTTCCTGAGCGGTCAGACCAGAAGGGCCCATCACGAGCACCAAGCAGGCGAAAACGCACAGGCACGCGCGGAGCCAAGGGAACTTGAAGCCATGTGACGCCGGTTCGGCCAAGTTCGAGTTCCATCGCTGGTTGGTGTCCACCATCATTGCAAGCCGCATGCTGTTGCCTTTTTCGAATCGCCTCGGTACCAGAATATGAGAAGAATCCCCGCCGGATGGTTCTCGTCCGGTGGGCAGTATAACAACCGGCAATCGCGGGGAAACCTAGGCTTTGTCCTAAAAGATCGCGGCGCATCCTTGGTCTTGTCTTTTCGTTTGGGATTTTGCACACCCGCCAAATGTTCCGGCGCCGTTTGGAAAAAGCCATGATCCAACCAGGTTCGCGGACCATCTCGGTCATAAAACAGGCCATACATCGAGATATCCCGATACTTGGCACCATAGTTGCACTGTAATGGGTTGCACGCCAATTTGTCCGCTCGCGATTGAGCGATTTTTCGCGAAGATTTCCGCCGATGGTTTGCGGTTGGGATCGAACGGAATCGGCGGCCATGGCGAGCGAAGTCACTTCACGGGAAGGTAGCGCACCAATGACAGCAACCAGTCGAGGAGTCGGAAGAATGAATGATCTACTGATGATTTTAGGGTTCTTGGGACTTTGGTTCGCCTTGCAACTCTGGATATTGCCGAGATTTGGAATCCAAACGTGACTGTCGGGCAATTGCCCACCGCCGAGTTCGGCGGGACGAACCCCACAACCAACCCTGCCATCGAACACCGAAACACCACCCGCCAACGTCGGCGATGGTGACGGGTCCAACCTCCTTCAACAGAAAGAACGACCAATGTCCGCAGTCCTGCACATCAACAACCGATCGTTCCAAGCGGAAGTCTTGGACAGTCCAATCCCGGTCGTCGTCGACTTTTATGCCTCGTGGTGCGGTCCGTGCCGAGCCTTGAGTCCGATGCTCGAACGGTTGTCGACCGAGTACGCTGGTCGAATCAAGTTCGTAAAGGTCGACACTGACGAAGAGCCTGGCTTGTCCGAAGCCTACGACGTGAGTGCTCTGCCGACCATGGTGTTTATCCAAGACGGCGAAGTCGTCGGCAACGCGGTGGGGCTGCCGCAAGAACAGGCCCTACGCTCCGACTTGAACAAGTGGCTCAAATAGTCGTCCTTGATTCGCAATTCCAGTGAACCATAACAACTCCGTCCGATGATCAAAGCCGATCGTCGGCGGAGTTTTTTTCGTTTGGCCACCTGAGAATTCAACGCGAAGAGAAATGGACCTCTCCAAGGTTCAATCCGCTTTAACGAGCTCTGTGGACTTTCCGGAAGGTACCTGGAGCACGCCGTCTGATACACTGGTTCCAAACAGAAAGCGAATCCATCGCACCGAGGATCACTCAAGAAAGCCTCTGATGACGGAAAATCAAATCGTTGGATGTATTTTGGGTACGGCTGTTGGCGACGCGATTGGCTTGCCTTACGAAGGACTTTCAAGGCCGCGTGCCGCGCGGATGCTGGGAGCTCCGGATCGGCATCGCTTCTGTTTGGGTCGAGGGATGGTGTCGGACGATACCGAGCACACCTGTATGGTGGCGCAAGCACTAATAATTGCAAACGGCGATTTGCCCAGGTTCCAGAAAGCGCTGGCGTCAAGTCTGTGTTGGTGGTTATTGTGCGTACCGGCGGGAGTGGGCTTGGCCACGTTGCGTGCGGTCGTTCGATTGTGGTTAGGGTATTCACCGGACCGCAGCGGGGTTTACTCGGCGGGAAACGGTCCCGCGATGCGAGCCGCTATTTTGGGTGTGGCCATCAAAGACGATTCTCAGCTTCGCCCATTTGTTCGCGCATCTTCGCGTCTGACGCATACGGATCCCAAAGCCGAGTTCGGGGCGTTGGCGGTTGCGTTGGCCGCTCGACTGGCGGCCATCCACCAAGAGATCGAACCCGACGAATACCTGGAGCGTTTGACCGAGTTGATTGGTGGGGAAGATCCCGAGTTGATTTCGTTGCTGGCTCGCGCGGTCGATTCCGTGAATTCGGGCCACAGCACGTTAGCTTTTGCGGAGTCCCTGGGACTTGCGAAGGGCGTCTCGGGTTATGTCTATCACACGGTCCCGGTGGCGATTCACGCTTGGTTGAGTCACCAAGACAATTGCCGAGCGGCGATCATGGCCGTGGTCCAATGTGGTGGCGATGCCGATTCGACGGGCGCCATTGTCGGAGGGATTGTCGGTGCCGGAGTTGGACGTCGTGGCCTCCCGCAAGATTGGCTCGATGGGTTGATCGAATGGCCCCGCACGGTCGCCTGGATGGAAAAGCTGGGGAAACACGTTGCGAACGTGCAGCCGGGGCGAAGGAAAAAGATCGACATAACGCTGGAGAGTCCAGGTCCCGCGCCGGGCCAGAAACCAATCACCTTAGACGATTTTCGAAAGCATCTCCAGAGTATCATCAAACCTAGCTTTTTCTGGCGGATGTTCATGTTATTGCCGGGGACTCCTCGACAAGTACGAGCTATTTGGAAGAAACATACTTCCTCAGAAGAGTTTGCCGACGTGATTCGACGACAAACTCGCATGATCGACGCGATGACCCCCGAAGAACGACAACATCCGCAGCACATCAACGCGGAGCGATTGCAACAAATCGCCATGGATGCGGGTGTAAAACTACGCGAAGTCAGGGAGCTGCTCACCCAATTTGCTGCAATGCGTTCCATGATTTATTCCATGGATCAACCGTCGGAACGCGAGGACAAACCGCGGCTTCCGGTCTTGGGCATCATGGCGCGAAATCTGTTCTTTCTGCTGGTTGTTCTATTTCACGGGTTTCGCCGTTTGGCACCGCCTTACACAACACGTTAAGATCTATAGGCGTTGGTGACTGGCGATTTGTGCGGGATGATTGCCCTTGCCTGGAACTTCTGCTTGAATGGAGCAGTCAATTTGGGCTGGAGATTGGTTCGAATCGTCCAAGTTCCGCCGTTCAACATTTGTCTTTCGTAATGGAACAACACTTTGCGAAACCTATTGAAGCGATTGCAAACGCAATGGGAAAATTGGATTTACGCAAATCGTAAGCCGTTGCCGGCTGGCATTCCGTTCCCAGGCCTAACAACTTCCGATCGGGATTTGGCGATCGCCGCCAGCGACGAGGTGAGTCGCGCGTTGAAAGAAGCTCGTGGCTCCTATCACTCCAAGTTACATTTGGTTCCGCCGCATTGGCGTTTGACCTACACGTTGGTGAGGCTCGATTTTGAGGTTGGGAACGGCGGGTTCCACCAGTTTTTTACAAATGCCGGCGGTATCTACGACTCATTTCTTTTGGAGGATCTCTATGCGTTGGGTGAGACTCCGTTCCGCCGGATCATTACTGCTGCATTTGAAGAATACCGCAAATTGGATTACAGGGGGCAATGGGAGAATCGCGGCAAGTCGTGGGAGTACTTTACCGCGGCGTACAAAGACGGACGATTCCGTGAACAGGAAAAACTCTACTTCCAAATGCAACCCAAGTTGCTGGATTTGGTTGGGAAGCATATCCGCCGCAACTTTGAACATTACAAACAAAAAGACAACCGCGTCACGACTCGGTGATGTTGGTTGTTTACCAATTCGCGAGACGAAAAATGCCAAGTGGATATTCAGGAACTCCGTTGTCCAAGAAGCTTGGTTTGAAGGAAAGCTCGCACCTGCACTTGATCAACGTTCCGGAAGATTACGAATCACTATTAGGCGAGTTGCCGCCCGGGTTGGTTCTGGACCAGAAACTGAGTCGGTCGACCACCATCATTCACTTATTTGTCATGCAGCGAAGCCATCTAACGTCCCAGCTTGGGAAGTTCCGAAAGACGATTGCCGCGGAAGCGACCGTTTGGGTCTCGTGGCCAAAGAAAGCATCGAAAATAACCACCGACGTGACGGAAGACACGATTCGCGAAGTGGCCTTGCCTTTGGGTTTTGTTGATATCAAAGTATGTGCCGTGAGTGAGGTTTGGTCGGGGTTGAAACTCATGATCCGCAAAGAACTTCGCGCACCCGCCAACATCAAAAGATACCCATGAGCATCGTTCTATTACCGCATGATCCCGCGTGGGTCGGCGCTTTTGCGGCCGAAGCAAGGTTGATCGAGTCGGTGTTTGCCGACAATGTTTGTGCCGTTCAACATATTGGAAGCACCACGATTCCGACGGTCGTCGCCAAACCGGTGATCGATATACTGGTCGTTGTGCGGGATCTGGAACTTGTTGACAGAGGTGCGCAGACCATGGGGCAGTTCGGGTACCAGATCATGGGCGAATTCGGCATTCCGGGGCGTCGCTACTTTCGCAAAGACAACTCGGCGGGTATCCGAACGCATCATGTGCACGCGTACGCCGTCGGCAATTCGGAAATCCAACGGCATCTGAACTTTCGTGACTACCTGCTCGCCCATCCACAATGGGCAGCCGAATACTCGCAGTTGAAGCTTCGACTTGTTGAAGAGAACCCGCGACTTGGCAAGAATTACCAGGAAGGAAAAACGGAGTTCATTCAGCATATCGAAAAATTGGCCGCAGCGTGGAGAAGAGAATGAAATCGCCAAGACATTGCCAGGGTTGCCTGTTCGTGATCGTGATTATCTTGGGTTTGGCCATGACGGTCGGTTGCCCCGCACCGACACCCGGCGAACGTATCAAGCAACTAAACGGGCGAATCGTCGAGCGAGGAAACCAAGTCATTGATTTGGATTTGTCGGGAACGAAAGTGTCGGACGGTGATATGAATTACATTCATGGTCTGTGTAGCAATAGCGGTCGAAAGTGGTTGTCGATTCATACGCTGGATCTTTCGAACACGGCGATTACCGACCAATCCTTAGAAATGATGGCGATGCAGAATGGATTCTCTTCACCCGGTGGGCTACAGGTTCTGATCTTGACGGGGACCAATACCTCCGATGCCGCAATTCAAAAATTCCAGCAGAAAGCACCAAAGTGCGAGGTACAGAAGTGAGGACGTGGGAATCGAATGTCCTCGCAGGTCACACGTTTTTGATCGTCGGATCACCGGATTCGATGACAAACGAGGAGCGAACACTCGTGACGCCACCCGGTTGCATCACGTCGCTGACCGACATGTAATCGGCTTGCCATTGTTCGGGGGTAACGGTACAGCGAATATACCCACGCTCGGTGTTATGGAATTTGACACACGGATTGTTGGCCAACAGGTTCGACAAACCAGTGGGCTCGGCCAAGCCGTTGCCACCGCTCGAGAGGGAAGTGGCGACGAATTCGGTGGCGACCACAGGAGCATCCACCTGTCGGTCGTCGACGCGAAGTTCGTTGGCCCAATTCGAGTGAATATCGCCAGTTAAAACCACCGGATTAGCAATGCGGCGTTCTTGCAAAAATCGGACGATCTCCATTCTTTCCGCCGCGTAACCGGGCCACTGATCCATCGAGTACGCGATCTTATCAGGCATGTTCGCGCGATTGACCATCCCCGCCATCACCTGTTGCGCCAGGACATTCCAAGTCGCGCGGGACGAGATCAGCTGTTGGTACATCCAGTTTTTTTGTTTGAATCCCAACATCGACTGTTTCGGATCCAACGCCGCGTCGTTAAGTGGCGAGCGTTTGTCGTCGCTAGCTGTCCAAAGGAGGAGCCCCGATAGAGCTGCATCTCGCTTCCAGCTGGTAAAGAGCGGCGACGGAGTGGCATGTTTTCGTAATAGGCTTGGTAAGCATTGGCACGACGATACAAGAACTCGACCGGATCGACGCCATGCTCTTCCGAGATCTCGTTCGCGTAGTTGTTGTCCACTTCGTGATCATCCCATGTGACTAGCCACGGGCAGACGGCATGCATGTTTTGCAAGAGTTGGTCCGAACGATATTGAGCGTGACGAACTCGATAATCACTCAACGAGCGAATTTCTGCTCCATGATGCGTACGAACTTTGCCGTTTTTACCTGCTTCATATTCGTAGATGTAATCACCTAGATGAAACACCAAGTCCAACTCATCTTGCGCCATTTGCTGATAAGCGGTGAACAGACCTTGCTCGTAATTCTGACAGGAAGTGACTGCGAACTTCACTTGCTTCGGCTTTTGCTCGGCCGAAGGGAACGTCCGCGTCCGCCCGATGGGACTGGTCGCGTCCCCGGCTCGAAATCGATACCAATACCAACGATCCGGTTGCAGACCTTCGACTTCCACGTGCACCGAATGTCCCAGTTGCGGAGTCGCGGCCTCCCGCCCGGAAGCTAAAATCGCTTCGAACGAGTCATCCGCTGCCAATTCCCACTGGACTTCGACCGCTTCGTGCGGCATTCCACCCGACGGGTCCAACGGTTCCGGAGCCAATCGCGTCCATAACACGACACTGGTGGAATCTGGATCGCCTGAAGCCACCCCCAGACTAAACGGATTTGCTGAAAAGCGAGGCGACGCATTGATGCGCTGGGGGACACCTAGAAGCGGAACCGACGCTAATGCCCCGGCATACGCCAGGAACCATCGTCTTGAAAAACCGCCCTCGTACTGCAGGCTTGCTTGGATCCGTTCTTTAGCAAACATTTGTTACTCCCTCTAGCTCTGCGACTCTGCCGTGATTTGTCCATCGACGTAACTTGTCGAAAAGAGTTTTACAAAAATACGGAGTCTAACAACCCCGCTTCATCAAAGATTCATTGCATTCCTATTTTCGTTGCTCGAGTCACGTTCTGAAATGACGTGTGGTCGAGTATGCCAAGCGTTTATCTAGAAGCCATTACCACGCCCAAGAGCGACGTCTCTGCCGAATCCGTTGGCGAAATAACCGACGCGGCCTGTGACGGGGGTTTCTAGATTTTGTTTGTGTTAAGATATCATCGCACGAACTGTTGGCGTTGGATGATGAAGACGGCTAGGCATGTGGGTTGATTCGATATGATACGCGACGAAGGCGAACCAACAAAATCAGAACAAGTTACTCCGCCGGCCGCGACCGGAGGTTCGGATGAACCTACTGGGCCGATGCATGACGGCAATGATGCGATCACCAGAGCTACCAGTGGTGTCCCGGACGGGACAGAAGAATTCGTGTTTTTTGCTCCCGCCAGTGACTCGTCGGTTGGTCGGCGAACGACCGCACCAACCGACTCAAGTTCTGACTTGTTGGCGGATCGCTATCGATTGGTCGAGATGTTGGGTTCTGGCGGGATGGGTAGCGTGTGGCGTGCTGTGCAGCATCACCCGGTCCAACGCGAAGTCGCGATCAAGCTGATCAAAGTTGGATTCAATAGCCCTCATGCGTTGGCCAGGTTCGATTTGGAACGGCAAGCTTTGGCGCTGATGAATCATCCGAACATCGCCACGATCTATGATAGCGGTGTGTCCGAAGAGGGAAATCCATGGTTTGCCATGGAACTGGTCCGTGGGGTGCCGATCACCGAATACGCGGACTCCCGCCGATTGAGTCTGACGGAACGCCTGCGATTGTTTCATAGTTTGTGTTTGGCGTTGCATCACGCGCATCAGAAGGGCATCATTCACCGGGATCTCAAGCCCGCCAACATCTTGGTCACAGAACAAGATGGTCTCGGTGTGCCCAAGGTGATCGACTTTGGTTTGGCCAAGGCTTTTCGCGATTTGGACGAAGTGGCCACCATCGAAACCGGTTTTGGCATCGTAGGGACTCCCCAATACATGTCGCCGGAACAAGCAACGTTTGGTTGCCGCGATATCGACACGCGGACGGATGTCTACTCGCTGGGGGTTGTGCTCTACGAATTGTTGACGGGTGGGCACCCATTCAAGACTCCGGGTCAGAAGAAGGACGTCCATGAGGTATTGCGAGAAATTCGCGAAGTCGAGCCAATGCGACCTAGTCTTCGGTTGCAGAATTCGGACTCACGTGAAAGCATCTCGGAGAATCGTCGCTTGGAGTCTTCGCAATTGGCGTCGCAACTCCGCCAGGAACTGGATTGGATCGTCATCAAGGCGTTGGAAAAGGATCGCGATCGCCGATATGCGACTGCGTACGACTTCGGGTTGGATATCCAACGGTTCTTGAGTGGCGACGCCGTCTTGGCGCACCCGCCCAGTCGCGGTTATCGACTTCGCAAGTTTCTGGTTCGTCATCGCCATGCCTCCATTTTTGCCGCTATCTTGTTTTTGTCGTTGGCCGGTGGGATTATCGGCACTACGTGGGGCATGCGAGAAGCATTCATTCAAGCTCGAGTCGCTGATCAGCAGACCCAGTTGGCCAAAAGCGAGACCAAAGAAAAAGAGCTCGCGTTGATCGAGTCCGAGCGCCAACGCGGCAGGGCTGAGCTGGCAAGACAACAGGCGGTCGAGGCACGATCGGCGACTCAAAAGAAGGCTGATGAACTTGAGCGAATCGCCAAGTTTCAGGCCACTCAACTTGAAACGATTGATGCCCAAGCGATGGGGCAAAAAATGAGACTGCTAATCGGCGAACAATACCAGGACACATTGAGATACTTGGGCCTAGCCGGAGAGCAATACGATCAACAACTTCGTCAATTCCAATCCGCCTTGGCGGAAGTGAACTTTACAAACGTTGCCGTCAGTACTCTGGAACAAGATCTGCTGGATCGAACGCTCGCAACCATTGATCGCGATCTGATGGATCAACCCAATGTGCGGGCCAGTCTACTGTTTCATACGGGGCTGATTTTCGAACGTTTGGGCTTGTTTTCCAGAGCTGTCGCGGTCCATCGCCAAGCTGTGGAATTACGTGGCAAGCATTTGGGGGACGTGCATCGGGACACGATCATTTCGAAACAAGCTTTGGCTTACTCGCTTGAGTCGAATTTGGAGTTGGTGGAATCGGAACGGTTGTGTCGCGAGGTCTGCAATGTAATTCTCCAAGTATTCCCGGCCGACGACCCACACGTCGTTGCCGCCTATTCGAACTTGGCAGGTTTATTGTATGCCTTGAACCGGAAGGAAGAAGCCGAGACATGGGCCGCCAAAAGCGCATCGGCACGCGGTATTACCACCGATGCACGAACGGACGCCTTGCAGGAAGCAATTAGTTTGAATAATCAAAGCAAGGTGCTTAGTGATCAAGGCAAGTATGTCGAAGCGGAAAGCCTTGTCGAGGATGGCGGACAGCGGATCAGCCGCTGCATCGCTCCGGGCCACCATGCGCTCTGCATTAGAGATTGCGGAAGAATTTGATGGACTCAATTCACCGCGAACCAACATGTTTGTCGCCAATCTTGCGGCCGTCCTAAACGAACAAGGAAAACGCGACGAAGCCGCCCCGCTTTATCGTCGCGCTTGGATGGCCTTTCGTCGCGAATTAGGGGACAAGCATGTGATGACATTGAAACAGGCCAATATACTGGGGGTCGTGCATTGGCAAAATGGCGAATTCGAGGAAGCGATCCGTGTGTTCGAGAAAGTTCTGGCGGACGGCGAAGGCGTTTGGAAACCCGATAATCCACAGCGACTCGAGAGTTTGCTGAACTTGGCGATCAACTATCGGGAAGCAAAACGCTTCGACAGTGCGATCCATGTTCTGGAGGAGATGTTGACCTTGCCGCTGCCGGCTCCCATGGCTCAGGACTGCCGCAACGAATGGCTCGAAGATTTAATGCTTGGGCGAAGAGTGGAGAAATTTGAGGCTTGGACAAATGCGGAAATTCAACGGCAACGAGATGCCAAAGTCCCGCCGCCTATTCTTGCTGGACAGTTGGTCAGTGCGGGGATCGGATTTGTCCGCATGGAACAATGGGACAAAGCCGAGCCACTGTTGCGTGAATGTGTGGAACTGAGACGAAAAAACATGCCCGGTACATGGAACACGTTTTACGCCATCAGTGCGCTGGGAGAAGTCCAATTCCGGTTGGGAGCCACGGAAGAAGCAGAGGCCCTGCTATTGGAGGGCGGTCAAGGCATCGAATCCGCAACGTTTCCGGAATCGATGGTCGCAAGCGGCGAGGCGAAACGAAGAAGGATCGAGGCGTACCGTCGATTGATCGAATTCTACGAGTCCTCGTCGAATCAAGACGCCGCACAAAAGTGGCGCGATCGAGTCGAGTTGGATTGAGGGATAAAAAACAGAGTGTCTGCTAGTGAATGTTGCCACCACGTCATCCTCGGTCGGACCGGCATACTCGTTTTGACGACGCGTTGGATCAATTCAGGGGCCCGATCGATGGCCGGGTCATTTCGCACAGGCTTGGTGGCCATACCTTGCGTTGCCAAATGCAAGAGACACTTAGCCGACCGCGTTCTTCGCGATCGCCAGTGTTGGACTGCGGGGATTGGGCGGTTCCTGAATTGCAAGTATCTTGAGGCTTTTCGGCAACGGAACCAGATCATAGCCGTAGGTTCGCCTGCGCAAGCTGTTGTAAGCACTGGCGCGGTCCAGGCTCACTCGCATGACACCGCCGGACATCGGATGTGTTTTCCGCCAAGCGCAGTAGCGAATAAATGAAGACATTGCCAAGCTACCCAATTTTTCCATCCGTGTGCCGCGCCCATTTGTCGACACGATATGCCGGATATTGCGGAGGCTATGACCGAGTGTTGTGAATTTTCGATAGCACTGATAAAGAAGCTCGGAGATTCGCTGCGCCGAAAACGCGGGATGTTTCCACGTGAGGCATGTGGTATCGAAGCGATCAAGATTGCGTTCCGTGATCAAGCCTTCTTCCAAAAACGTATCGTATTGCTCGGTACCAGGAATGGGGCACAGGATATAAAAGGAAGCCCAATTGGGTGCAATGGAGCGGAGGATTTCCAAGTGCGTGTTAACCGACGCTTCGGTGTCCTGCGGAAACCCAATGATGTTGGAAAAGTGCGACCCAATGCCGTGCTCGCGACATAGGCGAACAATATTGTGGTAAGTGTCCGGGCGATTCTGCCGTTTGTTTGCGGCGACCAACGTTTCGCGGTCGAACGATTCGACTCCCACAAAGATCTGATAACAACCGGCCTTGGCAAGTAATTCGACCAATTCCTCTTGCTTGCCAATTTGAGTGTCGCATTGGACGAAGAACTTGATTCCGAGCCGTTCTTCGATCATAGCCCCCAACAACTCCTCGGCTTGAGGATACTTGTTGAAGTTGTCGGAGGTAAACATGATCGTTTTCACGCCGGCGGCATGGGCTGCCCGCAGACTAGCCATTGTGGTCGAGATACTTTGACTGCGAATCTTCCGTCCGGCGATCATCGTTACGGAACAGAAGTTGCAGAGAAAAGGACAACCGCGAGCTGGGTATACACCCAACATGGGAACAATATATCTGGCTAACTCCGAGCGATTGGGAGGGATCAGTACCGGAGATTCCAATTTTTCTTGCCACCGCAAGCCAGCCCCGTACAATGGCCGTAATTCGCCAGCGAGGGCATCTTGCAAGATATCAGTCCAGACGAGTTCCGCTTCACACTGGGCGAAACTTACGCCGTTCCCTTGGAGCATGGATGTGTCGCAGGTCATGACATGTGGCCCGCCAATAACGACCATGCAGCCGTTTTTCCTGGCTAAGGCCGCCAAGTCAAGGGCCCGGTGGAACTGATGGCTCTGCACACCGACCAGCACGACCAATGTGTGGGTACCACGGGCAGGTTCAAGTAGCTTGAGGTACTGCAAATCGGAGTAGACGTATTCGTCGATGGCAAACGTTTGGAGCGGGACTTGGTCCAGTTCGCGTGGCACCATACTGCGAACGTGAGGCACGGTGCTGTTCGGCATAAACCCTCGGCGGAATCGTTCGACCGTCCCGTCGGGCATGTATTTGCTGGGCTTGATGATCACGACGTTTAGCAATGAAGGCATCGAACTTGGTCCCTCGGCAACGCGATTAACGAACACGATTTATCCGCAACTATTTTGCGTCGCTGGAGAACGGCGGCCCATCGAGCGATTTTCCAAAGGAGACTGGTGAAATCCGCCATTCCGCAGCGCACGGAGAGTCACGTTCGCGAGTGAATGGAACCTGTTTGTGTCGTTTGTTGAGTTGGCTCGGTAACCGGAGAATTCGACAAATATCTCGTTGTTTGTTTCATTCCTTGACTGGGATCTGAGTCTTCTCTTCGCTTTCCGTCACCAGCTTTTCGCGTTCGTCTTCTTCCGCATCCGCGATGAAAAATGGGATATACGGGACGACATAAAAAATAGAGAGCAACAGAATAAATGCGGCGGACGCGCCAACAATCGACCAGTTGTCGACCATGGTCGCTGCCATCACGATGGCAGATATTGCCATCAGAACCGTAAGAACTAATGACGTATTGATTCCGGCATAGTGGATATCCATATCGATTTCTGCGGATGAAATCGCCGTTTGCTGCCCTAAACGAAGATTTCTTGCGGTCGCTCGCTTGTCAAGGTAGCTCACGAACAGGAACCCAAAGAACAATGCGGGAATAGGTAAGCCTGCCAGATACGCGGCTGGTCGATAAAAGACAACGAGTAAAATGGTGGCAAGCAGAGCCGAACTGAGGAGCACCAACAAGATCGCTTTTGCTTTACGCATCATGAGGTGGGTATCGGAATTGCCGGAAATTCGCTTTTTCATTTGAGAATCGTTCAATTGTCGAATCCTCGTCTAGGGTCACAAACGGAAGTACGCCAAGACATCTGCAGCGAACCGCCGCCTTCGGAGAGGGCACAAAATTACCCCAAGTCTGTGGGCTAGGTTGTTTGGGACGTCCGCTCGGCATTAAACATCCGGGCTAAGATCTTATCAATGGAACTATACGTTCATGATCGGCTAAGGCAAATCACTAACCTAGGAGAGTGACGTCTGTGGTTCGATAACTTCGATACGAAATTACACAGGCGCCAGAAGCAAAACTGGGGGGAAACGCTGCTGCAATTCGCTTATGGTTGGCTCGCTACGATGCGATGGCCGCCAACGATTGCAGTCGAGGAAGAAGGCAATGTAGTTTCGCTACAACCAAAAAATACGCCTAATCGACAACCATGGTTGTCGATTAGGCGGAGAATGGTTGCTCACGGCGAAGGACTCTACGTTACCCCAATACCGTTCGATTTTCCTTTAGCCGCGATGCGCCAACGCTGTGAAGCATTTTTATCGGCGTATCGTGTTCGTTGTGTCGGTCTTCGCGTCTTTTCTGAACCTGAGCCCCTTCGAATCGGTGGTTCGCGCACACCGGCTAGGGTTGTTTCAGCCCATTCGGGCCTATTGTCAAATTTCAAACGACTGGGGTTGGAATCGGTCGTCTGGTTATTTTTCCGACGAGAGTTTCTCCAACAGTTCTTCGATCCGATTAAGGCGAGCCTCTAACTTTTCCATTTTTTCGGCAGCGTTGTCGGTTGCTTCTGTCTTTTGCTTGTCTGCTTCGGACTTTAGCTTTGCTTTGATGGCGTCGGCAATGGCCGTGGATCGGACAACCTCTTCCAATGCCCGAGCACTCTCGACGTCCGAAGTCATTCGTTCCAAGAACAATTTTGCTCGCTCTTGATGGGATAACTCGGCTAGTCCCAACACATTGGCTTTTTCCGCTATTGCCGCAGCAGCCTCTGCGTTTGCGGCAGCTCGAGCGACGTCGGCAACATCAATCGCAATTTGGCCCTGCAATTCGTGCCCCTGCACAATTTTGCCCTGCAATTCGTGCCCCTCTACTTTTCGACGAGCTAGTTCTTGGCCTTCGACAATGTGGGCCAGGAGCTCACTAGTCACTCCATTTCCGTTGATGCTCAACTCACGGATTAGTTCCGGTAATTGCGCCAGGCTTTCGTCGTTCTTTAGCGCATCCAAGTGTTCTCGCAGCGCTTGTCCAAAGGCTTCGGCAGCCGCATGCAGTTTGGCCTTGGATGGCAACGCTTCCGACCGAATCGAGTTCTCAAGTTTTTCCAAACTTTCCAGTTGTCGTCCCAAGGATTTCATCGTGACCGACAATTGTTGCATTTGCTGCTGCAAGTGCAGTGCCATTCGAGCCTTTAATTCCACCTTGTAAACGAGGGAATCGTTGGGATCTGTTTCGGCATCGGATCCTGTTCCCGTGGCGTGAAAGGCTTCGTCTTGGTACATGATTCGCTCGACAATGCGCGCGACTCCCGAGTCGCTGGTCGGGTCAGCCACAAGAACTTCCCGAATCACTTCGTCTTGAACGGCTGGAGATGAGGCTTCGTTGCGAATCACTTCGGTGATGACCGCTTCTTCAGTCGCTTCGGTTTGGGCCAACGACTGGCTACTTCCGCCGACAAGCAGCGAACAGGCAGCAAAACATCCTGAGAACAGCAGGCGAACTTTCATAACGACTCTCCTTGAGCTAACAACAGGGAACTGAACTTGTCGACTTCGATAGCCACGATGGGGCGGTCCAGAGACTTCCACAAGGGTGTCTCAAAGTCGGGTTGATACGGTTGAACGCGGACTTGCCCCATGTTCACTAGACCGCGAAGTAGATCTTCGGGAACCGGACCGTCCGCCAAATAGACCACTCGATCTCCAGTGTTTTCAATTTCAATCAAACAAGGACGATCCGGAAACACGCCCGCCAGGTTCCGGAACGTCGATCGCTCGGCCAGTATCGTGCCGGCCAACTGTTCGATGTATTCATGTGAAACAGAAAGCTCTTGTTCCAAGGTTGCAACCGTTGCCGCGCGGTTCGCAACCATCCACCAACTTCCCACAACGGTGCCTAATAGAATCGCACAAGTGACTGCCAACAGGGACGTCGCAGAGGTAACTCTCCATTGCCAACGTCCGAACCGCGAGCGGGACGATTCTGAGGTCGGCGTTGTCGCAACGATAGCGCTGGTGGTATCCTGCGATCGCAGTCGTGACGCGTTCGGTTCGACTGGAACGGGATGGGTTTGCAATTCGTACACGGCCGTTGGTATCGCTGCGACGACTTGTTTCCCTAGAACCTGCGCATCCCACAAAGCCAAAGCACACGCTCGCCAGTGTTGCGGGTGCGATTCCACGTACTGCAAAAGTGTTTTTCTCTGGGCACCGCTGAGTTCATTATCGCCGAGTGCCGCGAGCCAATCACCGAGTGAATGTTCGTCGAGTTCGGGCCATGAAGCATCAGTCATATTTAACTCCTTGAATACCCAATTGATATTCAGTCGAATAGTCTTCGGCCAATGGCGATTGGAGCAAAGCCAACTTGAGTCGCTGCCGAGCCACTCGCAAACGATTGGTGACTTGATGGGAAGTCAAACTCAAGTGCTCGCCAATTTGTGAGTAATTCCATTGGTGCAGGTACTTCAGGTACAAGACCTCTTGATCCTCGACCGGCAATTGTGCCAAAGTCTGCCGCAGATCAGCGCCTTTTTCGTCACGAAGCAGCGACTCCAATGGCGGTAAGTCGGCGGAGGTGACGAGGTCATAAGCAAGTAGTTCGGAACCCGCCGGACTGAATCGTTGCGCGTGGCGTTGTTGACCACGGACCCAATCCGCAGCCTTGTGAACGGCTAGCCCATGTAACCACGGGCGAATTTGTTTTACCGCGTCCAAAGCCTCGAACTTTTCCAGGAGCGTTGCAACCAAGTCCGACCACAACTCCTCGGCCACATCCCAGCGTCCACCGGTCCGAGCTGCCAAGACGGTTGTCATCCAATCACGATGTTCCCAGACATGCTGGGCTCTGGACTGCGAAGTTTCCTTCGAGTCGTCCTGTGATGGCGGCCAGTCTTGATGGGAGAGGTTCCCACCCATCGTGATCCTTCAGGCTGGAGGGGCTACGTAAACATGTGGGACACCCGCGACGGCTCGCGAACCAGTGAGTTCGAAAGTATAGTCGTTGTTGGCCAGGCTGATTTGCGCGAAATAATCGACAATATTTCGAAGAGAATGAATTCATGCCTCAAAATCGAAGAAATTTGGTTGATATTTGAGGAAGAAATTTCCTGACGATGGCCAGAGGTCGGCCGTTCCCCGATTGGTCGTGCCCCTCTACATCCAGACGCGTGCGTTGGCCATCCATCTGGTATCATCAACCGGCCATGAGACTTCCCATTTCGTTTTACCAACAGCCAACCTTGATGGTTGCCCAGCAGTTATTGGGCAAGCGATTCGTTCGTTCTTGCCCAAAGGTTGGGGTGGTCTCAGGCTGGATTGTGGAAGTGGAAGCATACTTGTCGCGCGATGACGCTGCATCGCATGCCGCGCGCGGTTTGACGCGTAGCAATCAGGCGATGTTTGGACCAGCCGGGAAGTTGTATGTCTACCCGATCCATGCTCGTTATTGCCTGAATGTGGTCACCGAGCCAACCGGGGAAGGTGCGGCTGTTTTGATTCGCGCGGTCGAACCCGAGGATGGCTTGGCCGCGATGCAAAGCGCTAGGGGATTGAAGTCCGATTCTAAGCCAGTTCGGTTGACGAGTGGACCGGCTCGCTTGTGTGAAGCATTTCGAGTCGATCGGTCATTCGACGGGTATGACTTGGTGAACGGCCAAGAACTTTGGATCGAGCACGATTCGAGAGTGAATATGGAGCATCGTGTTTATCTTCGATCCCCGCGGATTGGAATCAGCCGAGCTCAAGACTTGCCGTTGCGTTTCTTCATTGACGGTAATCCGTTTGTCAGCGGACCACGTCGGTGGCACAGTTCGGCAAAGACTAGTGCTTTGTTAAATCCAAAACGGAGCGTCGTGTAAAGTTGTCAGGAGTCCATTGTGCGAAGCACCCGATGGGCCGTAGCGGCAATTGACTCCTGACACCTTTGCCAGACGCGACCCTAAAGTTTGACTTTGATAAAACGCTAGTCGCCTGTTGTCTGAATAGGTCGGCCGTTAAAGTATGCGGCCTTGGCGGCACGGTTCCTTGCGAGAAAGAACGACTTGAAACGATGAACTACGACGACTTAGAAACGTGGTCAGCGAAAGTAGCGGCGTGGGGCAGCGAGTACCATCGGACTCTCAGGCAGCAGTCGGTTCGCCCGCAGGTCGCGCCCGGAGCAATCGCTGCACAGCTTCCCTGCTCGCCTCCAGAACACGCCGAAGGGATGGAAGCGATCTTTGCTGATTTTCAGCGTTTGATCCCCGACGGGATGACACATTGGCAACACCCACGCTTCTTCGCGTACTTTCCCTCCAATGCGGCTCCCGCCTCGATTTTGGCGGAACAAGTGGCCAACTATATGTCGGCACAATGCATGTTGTGGCAAACATCGCCGGCAGCCACCGAGTTAGAAACGGTGATGATCGATTGGCTGCGGCAAGCCCTGGGTTTGCCCGATGGTTGGCGCGGAGTACTGCAAGACACGGCCACATCGGCGACGCTTTCAGCCGTGCTGACCATGAGAGAAAAAGCAATGGGCTGGCGTGGTTTAGCCGAGGGACTGTCCGGCATGCCGCGACTGCGGATTTATGCGTCCGCTCAAACGCATTCTTCGATCGACAAAGCGGTTCGCCTGGCTGGCATCGGGCAAAACAATTTGGTGAAAATTCCCACAGACGCCAACTATGCAATGAGAGCCGATGCCTTGCAGCGAGCGATTGACGAAGATCGCGCGGCGGGATTCGTTCCCGTCGGCGTGATTGGCTGCATCGGCGGAACGTCCATGGGAGCCTCGGATCGTTTGAACGAAATCTTGGCGATTGCGCAACAAGAATCGCTTTACTCGCATGTTGACGCCGCGTGGGCGGGTTCGGCCATGATCTGTCCCGAGTTCCGCGAAATTTGGGCTGGTATCGAACGAGCCGATAGCTTGGTGTTCAATCCCCATAAATGGTTAGGGGCCAACTTCGATTGTTCCGTGCAGTTCCTTAAAGAACCCACCGATCAAATTCGAACGCTCGCGATTCGTCCACAGTATTTGGAAACCCTGGAAACGGATCAAATGACGAATTACTCCGAATGGACAATCCCATTAGGTCGTCGCTTCCGAGCCTTGAAGTTGTGGTTCCTGTTGCGAGCCTATGGGCTGGAGGGACTACGTGGCCGCATCCGCAACCACGTGGCTTGGGCCAACGAGGCCGCGATGGCGATCGCAAAGATCCCGAATATGGAAATCGTCACTACTCCGCGACTGGCGCTGTTCACCTTTCGTTACGTACCACCCGGCATCGATCCTGACACCGCAACCCGAATGCTGTTGGAAGCGATCAATCAAGATGGCCGAACGTATTTGACCCAGACAACACACGAAGGCA
>JAEUIP010000550.1 GCA_016795075.1 Planctomycetaceae bacterium
TTGTTGCACCACCGTTGAAGTTTGTGGCGAAGTTTTGCCCGTGGTCACAGTTCCCGTGCCGAGAAGGTGTCGCCCCCCACCAACGTCCCACTCTGCAGCCCCTTGCGGAACCAGCGGGTTCGTTGCTCGGAAGTCCCGTGCGTGAAGGCATCGGGGACGGTGTAGCCCTGGGCCTCCATCTGCAGACGGTCGTCGCCAATGGCGGTGGCGGCGCGCAAGGCTTCTTCGATATCGCCAACCTCTAACAATCCCTGCTGCTGGGCGTGGTGCGCCCAAACCCCGGCCAGATAATCGGCCTGAAGCTCCAACCGCACCGAAAGTTCGTTGGCGGCGGTTTTCCCCACGCGCTGCTGCTGGCGGTGAACCCGTTCGGAAATTCCCAACAGGTTCTGGATGTGGTGGCCAACTTCATGGGCAATCACGTAGGCTTGCGCAAAATCCCCGGGCGAGCGGAAGCGGCTGCGAAGCTCACGGAAAAAGGAGAGATCAATATAGACCTTCTGATCCATGGGGCAGTAGAACGGCCCCACCGATGCCCCCGCCACGCCGCACGCCGATTGAACTTGGTCGGAAAAAAGGACCAATCGCGGCTGGCGGTACGCCTGGCCTTCGCGCTGCAAAATCCCCGACCAAACGTCCTCGGTGTTCCCCAACACTGCCGAAACAAACGCCTTCGCGGAGTCATCGGCTGGGTTGATTGGGCGGGTAGCTTCCGCCTGCTGCGAAGGGGAAGGGAGCATCGGAGCTTGGTCGGTGATGGCCCCGGGGTCCACCCCAAGCATGTA
>JAEUIP010000551.1 GCA_016795075.1 Planctomycetaceae bacterium
GTTGCGATACCTCACTCAGCTGCTGCGCCAGCTGGCGCGGGGCGGAATCATCATCGGTCAACGAGGTCGCCAGGGCGGTTACTCGCTCGCCAGGCCGCCGGCGCAGACGACGCTGCTCGCGATCATGGAAGCCGTCGAGGGTCCGATCGGACTCAGCGGGATGGCCGATGTCTCCGGCCTGCCGACGAAGCTCCGTACCGCGATCGACGCGCCGTTAGCGGCGATCGGGGCGGATGCGCGCCAGCGATTAGCCTCGGTCACGCTGGCGGCCTTCCACGCGGCGCAGGAAAGGTGAGGCACAGCCGAGGTGAGACGGGGATTGCCGCGAGATAGCAGCGGAATCATAATCCGCGTGTCGGGGGTTCGAATCCCTCCTCCGCTACTTAGGTCCCCCTGTGCCAAGTGGTGACAAATGGCGACTAACCCTTGCTCTGGTAAGGGTTTTTGTTTGCGCACATCGGCCGCGTGGTCGTCCTCGCTTGTGACAGCAGACGCCATGCATAGGCACTCGAAGCCAAAAGTAGGTGCAACAATAGGTGCAACACTTTTCTCAGAGCCGGAAGCGGCAACTTCCTGATTGCTCGATTCTGTTTCGCTTCCCGTGGAGTTATCAGTGGGCGTCGATACGATTGAGACTGGCGGCGCCGCCAGCGAGTTAATGGCCGCTGACTGCTGGGCAACATCAACGTGGCTATAGATGCCCATCGTCAGATTGACATCGCTATGGCGGGCAATACTCTGCGCCATCTTGGGATGTACTCCGGCCAGTGCCAAGTTGGT
>JAEUIP010000552.1 GCA_016795075.1 Planctomycetaceae bacterium
TCATGTTGGCGCCGTCGACATAGACCCGGCCGCCATGCCGGTGCACCAGTTCGCACAGCTCGCCGATGCGCGACTCGAACACGCCATGCGTGCTCGGATAGGTGATCATCACCGCGGCCAGCCGCGGGCCATGCTGCTCACACTTGGCACGCAGGTCGTCCAGGTCGACGTTTCCCGCGGCGTCGCAGCGCGTCACGACCACCGTCATGCCGGCCATCTGGGCGCTTGCCGGGTTGGTGCCGTGCGCCGACTCCGGGATCAGGCAGACATCCCGGTGCAACTCGCCGCGTGAGGCATGCCAGGCCCGGATGGCCAGCAGGCCCGCGTATTCGCCTTGCGAACCCGCGTTGGGTTGCAGGCTGACGCCGGAATAGCCCGTGGCCTCGCACAGCCAGCCGCACAGCTGCTGCTCGAGCAGGTGCCAGCCTTCGAGCTGGTCAGGCGGAGCGAACGGATGCGTGCAGGCGAACTCGGGCCAGGTGATGGGCAGCATCTCGGTTTCGCTGTGGTGGGCATTGAAGACCGGGTGCGTGAGGTAGGGGCTGGAGCGCTGCAGCTCGAGGGGGATCATCGGTTGCGCGCCGGCCGCGAGGTCGGCCACCGCGGGCAGCGTCTGCCCGGGCGCGGCGAACCAGGACAAAAGGTCCTGCACGTCCTCGTCGGTCGTGGTCTCGTCGAGGCTGACGCCGACGACCCGTTGCGAAACGCGGCGCAGGTTGGCACCGCCCGCCAGGGCGCGTGCCATCACCGCGTCGCTGTCATCGCCTGTCTCGACGGCC
>JAEUIP010000553.1 GCA_016795075.1 Planctomycetaceae bacterium
TTCGATCGGTTCGTCAATCTCGTAGCCAAAATCATACGTTTCTAGCAGTTCGAACTCAGCGACTTCCCCTAGGAGGGACTCCATTTGGGCCGCCGTGTACATCCGAAAGCTCGATTCGTCGTTGATGCGGAACTGCCGCGTCGGCGTGTAGACGTCGAAGCTCATGCCGACGCGCTCCTGGCGACGGCGGCGGTTGCGCTCGATCACCCACAGCCGCGACAGGACCGAGAGGTGCCCGCGGCGAGCCGCCCAGCTTTCGGTCTCGAGCGGCGTTCCCTTGGTCGGCGTCAGGTGGAGGCCCAGCGCGTAGATGCCATCCTTCCGCAGCGATATGGCGACGCACTTCAAGTGCGCGTGGGCTTGCTCTTCGCTCCCCAAGTGGCGAAAGCTGTTGATCGTGTTGAACGCCGCATCGACGGGGCGCTTCAGCGTGAAGTCGCACATGTCGCCGACGAAGGCGGTCGGCTTCAGCCCATGCTTCTCTAGCCGCGCGTTGCAGAAGTCGACGGCCTTCTCATTCAGATCAAGCCCGGCGACGTCGTACCCTGCCTGCGCCATGCGAAACATCAAACGCCCAGTGCCGCACGCCGGTTCGAACAGTCGCTTCACTTTGCCGCGGACATGCTTGGCGAAGCAGGCCTCAAGAAAGTCGACCTCCGCTTTCCAGTCGGAGCCGTAGACGAGGTCGTAGTACTTCGGGAAATCGTAGAGATTGGCGTTGATCGTTTCGAGCATCTAGTTAACCGTGTTGTTGAATCAAGAAAGGCCACCGCCAAGGA
>JAEUIP010000554.1 GCA_016795075.1 Planctomycetaceae bacterium
CATCGCCAACTAAAAGATCTACTTCGGCCGGGCGATAATATTTAGGATCAATTTCTACTACTGCTTTTCCGGTTGCCGTTAATTCCTTTTTCATTTTCGGCTTTGCCTTCCCACT
The DNA here is from genome assembly GCA_016795075.1 of Planctomycetaceae bacterium. Classification (GTDB taxonomy): domain Bacteria; phylum Planctomycetota; class Planctomycetia; order Pirellulales; family Pirellulaceae; genus M30B19. The sequence goes on from JAEUIP010000554.1 coordinate 116, forward strand.
TCAATTTTATTCCCACTTCGGCAAATGCCATATTTATAAATTCGCGCACGGTGATTTTAATGCCGGTTGCTAATACAAAATCATCAGCTTGCTCTTGCTGCAACATTCGCCACATCCCTTCTACATAATCTTTAGCATGACCCCAATCCCTTTCAGAATCGATATTGCCCATAAATAATTTTTCTTGCAGGCCTAAACTAATCTTAGCAACACCACGCGTAATTTTACGGGTTACAAAAGTTTCGCCGCGTAGCGGACTTTCGTGATTAAATAAAATACCGTTGCAGGCATACATGCCATAGGCTTCGCGGTAATTTTTTGTGATCCAAAAAGCGTATAATTTTGCAACGCCATAAGGGCTGCGCGGATAAAATGGAGTTGTTTCTTTTTGAGGGATCTCCTGCACCAATCCATATAATTCGGATGTGGAAGCCTGATAAAAGCGGGTTTTCTTTTCTAACCCTAAAATACGGATAGCTTCTAAAATACGAAGTGTACCAATGCCATCTGCATTTGCAGTATACTCTGGGGTATCAAAACTCACTTTTACATGCGACATAGCCGCTAAATTATAGATCTCATCGGGTTTTACTTCCTGCACAATCCGTATCAGATTTGTGCTATCGGTAAGGTCGCCATAATGCAATTTAAAATTTACA
>JAEUIP010000555.1 GCA_016795075.1 Planctomycetaceae bacterium
CGGCATGCCAATGGGCGATGCGCCCCACCCCTGGCTGCAGGCGATGGAATCCAAGGCAACGATCAACGATATCGCGATGAAGATCGAAGTGCCCGGTCAAAACCACGCCACCGAGGTCGTGCTTAATTGCACACCTATCATCGACGGCTATGGCCAATCGCGCGGGAGCATGGTGATCTTGTCGGATGTCACCGCACTCCAACGTTCCAACCGCGAACTACAGCGAGCCCTCAATGAACTCGCCGAATCGAAACGGGAGATCGAAGAAAAGAACCTCGAACTGGAAACACTCGCGACCCGCGACCCCATGACCGGTTGTCTCAACCGGCGTGCCATGTACGCATTGGTCGAACCGCTGTTTGCGACGATCGTAGAGCGCGGCACCGATATCTGCTGCGTAATGGGCGACATCGATCACTTCAAGAAATTCAACGACACCTATGGTCATGCAATCGGCGACCTGGTCATCAAGGCCTTTGCCAGCACAATTGGCTCGGGGCTGCGCGATGCAGATATCCTTTGCCGCTTTGGTGGCGAGGAATTCTGCATCTTCCTGCCGAGCGTCACCTCGGAGCAGGCCTGGCAGATCATCGAGCGTGTGCGCAACGCCGTCGAGATGGAGGCCGGCCGCTCGATTCGCGACCAGGAAGGCTTGCGTATCACGGCGAGTTTTGGCGTGGCCTCGATCAAGGACGGCGCCGCCAAGCCCGACGCGCTGATCGAACTCGCCGACCAGGCCCTCTACCACGCAAAGAGAACCGGACGCAACCGGG
>JAEUIP010000556.1 GCA_016795075.1 Planctomycetaceae bacterium
CTGGCGCGCGCCGCCCTCGGGGTACAACCCGCCAACGAGGGCGGAGACGTTGCCCTTCAGCAGGCCCGTGCCGAGGACGATGAGGACCAGCCCGAGGAAGAACGCCGCCTGCTCGAAGGCGGCCGACAGGCCGATGGCGAGGTGGCCTAACGCGATCAGCACGCCGCCGATGAACACGGCCCGTTGCAGCCCGAGCCAGCGATCCGCCACCCATCCGCCGGGCAACGACGCCAGGTAGACCGACGCGGCGTAAATCCCGTAGATCGCCGACGCCTGCGCGCGGTCGAAGCCGAAGCCCCCGTCGGCCAGCGCGGCGGCCATGTACAGTACCAGCAGGCCGCGGATGCCGTAGTACGAAAAACGCTCCCACATCTCGGTCATGAAGAGCGTGGCGAGCCCACCGGGGTGGCCAAAGAAGGTCCGGGGAGTGGTCACGGGGCGAGGGGCGAGGGGAGGAAGCGGAGCGGGAGCGGCGCTGACGGGCGTCAGCGGGCCGGTGATTCGGGGAGACTACCTGCGGAGTGCATGGCCGCCGACGGCAGGTGGCGCGCCGGTTCGTGCGTGGCCCCGGCGCGTTGCTGCTCGGCCCACGGGACAATGGTTGGCGGTTGCTTGAGGCACGCACACCAGTGGTGTGGTGCCTTCTCCTCGAGCGGCGGCACGATGGCGGCACACGCCGCATCACGCGACGGGTGATGGCAGCGCGGGTGAAAGACGCAGCCGGCCGGCGGGTGCGCCGGCGATGGCGGGTCCCCGGCGAGCACGATGCG
>JAEUIP010000557.1:0-230 GCA_016795075.1 Planctomycetaceae bacterium
CGTCCACAAACTGCCGGGCGAGTTTCACGGCGGCAACTCCCTTTTCAAGGGCTTGGTCTTCCGTCATTTTCAGTTTGTGTTGGAGGTGGTTATCGCTGACTCCCAGCCCGGTGTGGATCCGGGGGCGCTCCGCTGGCTTAAGCGCTTCGGCCGCACACTCGATGTCCTTGCTGACGGCGCGGGTCAGGCCGCACACCGTGACCCCTTTTAGCTCGGTCGCCAATGTCTGC
>JAEUIP010000557.1:240-769 GCA_016795075.1 Planctomycetaceae bacterium
CCGGGAGACGAGATCGGGAAACCCGCCTCGATGATGTTGACCCCGAGATCCACCAACGCGTGGCCGATTTCCAGCTTTTGATCCATGTTGAGGCGCACCCCCGGCGATTGCTCGCCGTCGCGCAACGTGGTGTCAAAGACATGGACTTGGTTCATGGTCAGCCTTGGGATGCCGGCGGAATATCCGGCCCGATGGACTAAGGGTACTCACAATTCCCCGAGAAATGTATGCCCAACCGGGCCTAATCCCGCTCAAGGTAAATTACGGATCTATGACGGCCATCGATGTAAACCTGACTGCGCGCGACAACCAAGTCGGCGAGCCTTGGATGTGCCGACTCTGCCGGGATTTCGATATCCGGGCCACCATCACCAAAGCCAACATCGATGCCGACTTTGGATGGATGCAGGTCAGGCTGGAAGGCCCGATCGAGGAAGTGCAGCGGGCCATCACCTGGTTGATGACTACCGGACTGCATGTCGATGCTGAACAGCGGTCGGTCGGCGCCACCCCGACAGCCTGATGGGGT
>JAEUIP010000558.1 GCA_016795075.1 Planctomycetaceae bacterium
AAGCGGATGCTCTGTTGGCCGCGAAGCGTAACGGTGCCTGCGCTTCCGGACAGGATTCGCGGACGCCGATATGCTAGGAGCCATGCTAGGTGCGCTTCGCACCGGAGGTAGCTCAATGCTTTTCAAACTGCTGCGCGCGCAATACGGGCGCGCGATCCTCGCGGCCTCGATCGCGTCCCTGGCCACGTTCGCGGGTTGCGCCGAAGAAGAGACCATCCCGCAAGGCGGCGGTGGCAACGGCGGTAACACGACCGACGGCGGCGGCGGACAGAGCACCACCACCACCACGACCACCACGTCGTCCTCCTCGAGCAGCTCCACCGGCTCCTCGATGGACGGAGGCGGCGGCATGGGCGGCATGGGCGGCATGGGTGGCTCCGGCGGCAGCGAGCCCAACCCCAACTACCCGCTCGAGACCGAGCCGAACGGCACGCTCGCCACGGCGGATGCGCTCGAGGATGGGACGAAGGGCTTCACCGCCGAGATCGAGGACTCGAACGACTTCGACGTCTTCAGCGTGGACGTGCCGATCGGCAGCTCGATGCGCGTCGCCATCACGGACGGCAACGGCGGCTGCCCGCCGGACGCGGAAGTCACGGTGCAGATCTTCGATCCCGACAACCTGCAGATGGCGACCGCCACCGGCCTCTGCCCCGAGCTCAGCGGCCAGAACAACGTGGACCTCGCCACCGTCGATCCCGGCGGCGTCCACTTCATCCGCGTGACCGCCGCGGCGCCCGTCCCGTTCTACGTCATCGAGATCGAGG
>JAEUIP010000559.1 GCA_016795075.1 Planctomycetaceae bacterium
TGGATGGGCGGTGCAATCGATCGAGCGCGATTCCAGTTGATTCCGAAGATCGACTCCATTCCAGCTTCTGCCGCCGAGCGCACCGCTTGGTTTGGATGATTCAGGAACATGCGAAACAGCTGAATGATGAGCGGGCTCTTGGCTCCGGCCAGCTTGCGCAGGACTTGAGCGCGCTGCTGATTGCTCGCGGTGTTCTTCGCGACGTTCAGTAGCTCATCCAGCTTGGCATCCTCGCTCAGCGGGAGAGGCAGGCCATCGGCTGGCTCTTCCGTCGTAGCTTCCGTCGCAGCCGAAGCTGGAGCGGGCGCAGCCGAAGCTGACGCTGACGCTGACGCTGACGCTGACGCCGACGAAACGGCTTCCGTCGCTTGCGCTGATGTCGTCGAAACTTCGACGGTCGCAGCTGGTGTAGAAGAAGCCACGGCCACAACCGGCGTAGCCACTTCGGCAGCTGGTGCGGCGACGGCAGCTGGTGCGGCGATTTTTTCGGCTGCGGCGGTGCGCTCACCTTGATACGCAGCGCTCCCCGCTGGAGGAAGTCCCGCTTTGGCCAAAGCCGCCGCCAGTCGAGGATTCACCGGACGCGCTGGCGCGCTCGGCGCAGGCTCGGCAGCGCGAGCAGGTTCGACACGGGCAGGAGCTGCGGCTGGAGCTGACACAGAAACCGGCGCAGTCTTGGCAGGCGCAGCGACGGAAGCTGTTGATGAAGGAGCCGGAGCCTTAACCGCAGGTGACGCAGCGGGCTCAGCGGACAGCAGCTCTTTC
>JAEUIP010000055.1:0-14330 GCA_016795075.1 Planctomycetaceae bacterium
ATCGACCAAACTGTTTCGCTTGGCGGTCAGTCTCGGGGCGGTCGAGTCGCTGATCGAGCAACCGGCCACGATGTCGCACGCCAGTTATGACCGGATCGATCGCCAGAAGTTTGGCATCACCGATTCTTTGGTACGACTCTCGGTCGGCTTGGAACATCCGTCGGATTTGATGGAAGATCTAGACGCTGCACTTGGCAAGCTGTGATGTCCCGATTAACGTGAATTCCTGCTTTCCCTTTATTGACACAGGCGTCCGGTATCCGATAATCTGGTCGTCCTATTTCAATTTTCCATGGCCGATTCAGGAAAGGTGTGAAGATGTTTTTACTTGGTTTACTGGCTCAAAATGATGCTGCTGCCGCCGCTGCCGGAGTCATTGGTTTGGTGATGTTTCTATTGTATTTTGTAGTGATCGTGGCCTCGATTGCCGGTTTATGGATGGTATTTACCAAAGCCAAAAAGCCAGGTTGGGCGGCGATTGTGCCAATTTACAACTTGGTTGTCTTGATGGAGGTCCTTGGAAAGCCCATTTGGTGGTTGCTCTTGTTCTTTATCCCCTGTGTCAACATCGTGATCTCCTTTATCGTCATGATTGCCCTGGCAGAACGCTTTGGAAAATCCGCTGGCTATGGGATTGGCCTTGCGTTGTTGCCGTTTATCTTTTTGCCGTTGCTTGGATTTAGCGATGCGCGGTACTTGGGCCCTGCTCGTCAGTAAGAGACGATGGGTCGTTGCTGATTCATTGCGTGCGGACTCAGTTGTATGTACTTCAGATAACGGATTGGCGCAGTCGTTGTGCAGGCCTTTCAGTCCTATCTGAACGAGTGACCACCCTAATCGGGGGCTCGCGCACACTGGTTCGCGCGCACCGGCTCGCGTTGTTTCGGGGCTGTTTTGGCCCGCAAAAAATGCTTCACTGCGTTGGGAATGGCGGGATACGTCGAACTGACAGTTCCCGCCAATCTGTTTGTTGGTTTTGAGACGCGTCCGAAAGATATCTTCGTTGGCTTTGCAAAATGCCCGACTTCAATAAGTCTTCGAGAGGGTCCTCCCATGAATCAATTTCCACTACACGGCCGTCGTTGTTTGGCGTTTGTGGGCGACATCTACGAAGACTTGGAGCTGTGGTATCCGAAGCTGAGATTGATTGAGGCGGGTGCGGAAGTCGTTGTCGCTGGTCCGGAAGCAAATACCGTCTATGCCGGTAAGAATGGTTATCCCTGCCGCTCGGATGCGGCGATTCGCGATCAGCGAGCAGCGAATTTTGATGCCGTCCTTCTGCCGGGCGGCTTTATGCCCGACAAACTAAGACGTGATCCCGATGTCTTGCAATTGATCGCGGATTTTCACAATTCGAAAAAGTGTGTCGCCGCGATTTGTCACGGCGGCTGGCTGGCGATCTCGGCTAAAGTTTACCGTGGTGTTCGTGTGACCAGTTCCCCCGGTATCAAGGACGACTTGGTCAATGCGGGTGCGATTTGGGAAGATGCCGTCGTGGTTGTGGACGGGCATCATGTTTCTAGTCGGAAACCCGATGACTTGCCTGACTTCTGCCGAGCCATGATTGAAATCATTCGCAACTCTCCAAGCCGATAACTTCAGCACAGTGTAGTGGATCGCTCCGCGATCCAACTTCGGTTCGCGGATCGAACCACTAAATAGTGGCAGGCCTGTGTAGTGGATCGCTCCGCGATCCAATTTTGGTTCGCGGAGCGAACCACTACAATGTGGCAAGTCAGTTTAGCTTATCGCTTATTTACCAAGCGGCGAGTTGTTTAGTTGGATTTCCGCTGGATCCACTTCTTGAATGATCCACTTGAGTTGTGGAGAACCTGCCGCCGCGGTTGCTTTCATAGACGGTTTCAGGTAGCGATTGGGTTGCGATTCGCCAACGACCGTGAACTTGTCGCCTTTCTGCAAGATTGGTCGGTCGTCAAACATTTGACCAAAAATGTGTTCGTGGGTCGTTAATTGGCACGGTAGCCAAACTGCTTCACCGTTGGGGGCAACCATCAAGTACTCCGGGTAAGTATGGTCATTGCACCAGACCGCGCGGGCGGGTATTCCTCGAGTGCGACACAAAGCAATAAACAACGAAGCAAACTCTTCGCAGTCACCTTTTTTGTTCGTCAACGCATCTAATGAAGAGTGGATCATTTCATCGAATTCGTACTGGATGTTCTTTTGCAACCAACTGTAGATTGACTCGACTTGGTTCCAGGGTGTTTCCTCCGAATTGACAATTTCTTCACCCAATTCCTTGAATCGCTTATCGTTCGTTTCGATGTACGGACTCTGTCCCAAGAACATTCGTCCTTCGCGTTGGCCCTTTTCGGCAAATTTCCATTCGACGGTTTGTTCCGGAGCGATGATGTCGTAGCGATCCAAACGCAACGTGATCGTCGCGCGAGCGGTTTCGTTGGGGCCCATGTTGGCGACATTGACGATCATCTGGCGGCCTTGGCCGGCAAATTCTTTCATCTTGACGCTCGTTACATTCGGCGATTTGAATTCGCTTAGCACCGTGATTTTTTGTTCGGGAAATTCAATTGGGACTGGAGCTACCGCGATGGCTCCACGCAACGGCCCGTCACTGGAGATCTCAACGCCAAATTCCCAAACCTTGGAACTGCGTTTGACCAACCGATAACCGCCGTGCGGTGCGACGATAATTTCGCCATTGGCGGCGGTGGTTTGGATGTTCTCGGCTTGAGCTTCTGGCGGAGTCACCTTGTCTTGTTGCAGCAATGTCAAACGAGCGGTCCCTTTAGCTTCGGCGTCAAAGTCGCGTGTCTTGGGCAATTGGGGGACATCCAGCTTCTCGGGAACAAAATCTCGCAAGGGAGTCGTTTTAGAACCTTGTGGATTCGTCGCCGAAGTTTCGGGAAGTTCGTCGCTTTTTCGATCGGGATTGTTTGCGGGTGGGAAGACGGGAGTTTGTTTCTCGGGCATGTCCTGTTTGGGAAGAACCCGAGGTCGTCCCAAAGGGTCGGTTTCTTGCATTCTTGCAAGACCTTCCGCCGGCATCAAAGACACGAGCCAGATGCTCAGTGAAATACCAGCCATGACCAGAACGGCCGCGGTAGATCGCCGTCGTTGGCCAATGGAACGCCGTTGTTGGCCAGTTGGCGAATCACACGCGAAAACGGATGGAAGACCTCGGGAAGGGTTCATATTTGAATCACCGACGGACCTGATGACTGGGCTCTTAAAAAACTCCGCTCCCTAATTATAGAGTAAGGCTGCGCAGAACGGGAGATTTTTCGATTTCAAAACGATAGAATTGCCGACACGGGTCTAGCGGCCGGATTGGCCAAAGTTCCAGAGCTAAAGCGGTTCGTCGTGCTCGGTGCTGGCGATATTGCCAAAGCTACCGAGACCGTCGACATCCAACGCTTGCCCGTGATTCCCGGGTTGAACATTGAGGTCTTGCGGCGACCGCAAACAACTGGCGACTTGGTGCGTTTGCTGCGGGATCGAGAGGTGACTAATACGAATACGGCAGATGAATAAGCGACCTCAAATAGAGGGGATCGAATGACGGAATATGACTTGCCTTGGAAAGAAGTTCTTGATTCTTATCTGCAAGACTTTATGCAGTTTTGTTTGCCGGATGGTTATGAATTGATCGACTGAGTTCACCAAATCGAATTGGAGAAGCAAATGCCATACATCACATCGATTGAAAAGTTAGCCAAGCTTGAGGGTGAAGCGATTGGTGAAGCGCGTGGTGAGGCGCGTGGTGAGGCCCGTGGTGAAGCCCGTGGGCAAACGAAAGGAAAGATCAAGTTGATTCAGGAGCTTTTGGGAATGGCAGTGGCAACCAATGCAGAGCTGGATTTGCTGACCGAGGCGGGACGCGAAAATCTGCTTGCCGAGCTTCGCCAAAAAATCGCCGTAAGATAAATTGTCAACAAGAACGAAGAATGGAATTGGCCCATTCCGCAGGTTGTTCCGTTGTCAATCCTGAGCCATTTTGGATTACCAAGGAAAGTTTGCGTGCTCAATGGCGCCAAACGAATTACGGCATATCCCCGACCGTCCGCCACATTCCACATGCCGGACGGTCTTCGCCCCGCGAGAATATGGCGGCCAATGCGCTTCGTCAGCCTTGTCCCCAGCGATGACTATTGAACGACTTTGCGGATGATCTGTACCTTTGGGGCAACCGTACCTTTACCGTTGACGTGTTCGCGAATCAAACGCACGCGTTTTCCCGCTTCGGGTTCTTTGACGTTGTCGCCTTTTTGGAATACGACGGCGGGATTCGACAGTGATCCGAACTCACCACTGCCGCGGAATGTGCACGGGTACCAGTGCAAGTCTCCCGCCGGGTCTTCTAAACAAAACTCGGCGTGTTGTCCGCCTTCGACCATTACTAAGCGAGCGGGAACGTCCATCGCCCGCGCCATGGCTACAAACAGAGCTGCTCGGTCTTCATTACAACCTTGCTTGTTTTTCAATGTGTCGTCAGTGCTTTGTACTTTGCTAACGGTCTCCGTGATGTTGTCCAGGATCCAGCGATGAACCGCTTCGAGGGCCACCCATGGTTCTTCATCCTTGGGCGCGATTTCCGCCACCAGTTTCTTGAGGCTCTTTTCTCTGGAATTGATCATCGGTGAATCACCGACAAAGAACTTGGTCTCTTTCGTGACTTTCTTGGGCTTCTTGAGCCCCACCGTTTGTTCCGGAGCCAAGATCGGACTGACCGAAACTTCGTAGGTGATTAGCACGTTGGCTTCGGTTTGGGCCGGCACTTGCGGAATCGCGACCAACATCTGTCGGACCCCAGCATCCAGCACTCGATAGTCGATATCACCCGCGCGGTCATAGAGATCTTCTTCGATGATACTGACCTTTTGCTCCGGCCATTCATTGGGCACCGGCAATCGCAAAGTCACCCCAGTAAACGCTCCTGGGCCCGTTTGAATCTTGGCGCCAATTTGGTACCGAACAATTCGAGCCTCTCCGATGCGAACGCCATACGATGTTGCCGCCGAATCACTCAGCGGTGAACTTTGGGACTCTTTGTCAGGCGGCGACAACGGCCCCACCGTTGACGAACTTTGTTCTAGCGGCGAAACCGCCTTTTCCTCTTGGGCGTGAACCGACGTGGTCACCAAAAGCAGGCAGAGAATCGAAACTAAATGCAGTTTCCGGCTCGGATCAGTCATATTCATCTCGATCATCATTGGTTCATTCTTTGGTCGATTTTCGAAGTGCTCCGATGGCCGTCCAATGAGATTAGCGGACGCCGGATTTCGGTGTACTAGGCTTAGTCCTCGTTGGGGACGCCTCCATCCATTCACGTCTTTTTGTTAGCGATTCTGCATGCCCTTCAGCCGGCCAGACTCCTTTTTGGAACGAGGCTATTAGAAATTGTAGTTCAAAACCCGCGTTTAGCCCCCAAAAAGTGAAGAATCAACGATTGACAATCATAACGATCTTGCCGATCGTTCATCCGAACTGAGCCAATCCTGCTGCTAGACACCGTTCGTTTTCGTGTTAACTTTGAGACCGAGTGGACTGTCCCCAAAATACTTGTCAGGAATGCAGTTCGCGTTGATTCCCCATCCTTCGAAGATGTTTCATGGCTTTGGCAAAAGATCAGGATTGGCAGAAGACCCTTAGGCCACTGGCTATTGGTTCGGTCCCCATTGGCTTCCCGGCGGTTCAGGCAGCGTTGTCCGGCTACAGCGACTGGCCTATGCGGGTTATGGCGCGTCGGTACGGCGCGGACTACGCGCTATGCGAAGTCATGTTGGACAAGTTCTTGGTCGAGTTGAAAGACCGCAAACGGACAGGGCATTTCCTGCATTTATCGGACGAAGATCATCCTGTGGCCGGGCAATTGATGGGAGCCGAACCGGAACAGTTCGCTGCTGGAGCGTTGAAACTGGTCGAGGCCGGCTTTGACGTGATCGATATCAATTTTGGTTGTCCCGTGAAGAAAGTATTAGGCCGTTGTCGAGGCGGGTATCACCTGTCGCAGCCGGAAGTCGCCCTGGAGATCGTCAAACGGACCCGTGACATTGTCCCCGATTCCATTCCAGTGACACTGAAAATGCGGCGAGGCATGGATGACACCCCCGAGAGTCGCGACAACTTCTTTCAAATCCTGGACGGCGCGTTTGCATTCGGCGTCGCGGGGATTACCGTCCACGGTCGCACGGTGAAGCAAAAGTATGTGGGGCCAAGTCGCTGGGAATTTCTGCGAGAGGTCAAACAGCATGTTGGCTCGCGGACAATTCTCGGAAGCGGCGATTTGTTCACGGCCGAAGACTGTTTGAACATGATGGCCCAGACAGGCGTTGATGGCGTGACAATCGCCCGCGGAGCCATTGGCAACCCGTGGATATTTCACGAAGTCCGAGAATTGGCAGCCGGCCGATCCTTACCGCCCCCGCCAAGTCTCCACCAACAAAAAGCCGTCATCCGGGAACATTTTGAACTAGCGACGCAGCTTTACGGAACGGAACGAGTTGGTCCAACGATGCGTAAGTTTGGCATCAAATACAGCATGCACCATCCACAAAACCTAGAAGTCAGAGAGGCGATGGCTCGGGCCAAAAACGTCGAACAATGGTTGGCGGCGCTCGACCAATGGTACCGCGATGACTTGCCGGGTGTTCGGCCGGACGGCAATTGGCATAAAGCCCAAGGAAGCTGCGAAGAATAGTTGCCCGATGTACGGTCGGTGATCAAAAAAAGATGTCAAAAAACGTCGAGTCGAATGGTCCTTTGAGCCACATCGGAACACGCACGTTGGTCCGTCCAAAATGGACTCAAAAAAATGAGTGAGGCCAATGTTCCATTTGTTGACCGCCTGAGACCAGGCGGTCAACCATGGGCATCCAAATTACCGACCGCGGCCGCCACCGCCGCCACCTCCACCGAATCCGCCGCCGCCAAATCCGCCACCACCGAATCCGCCACCGCCACCAGGAAATCCACCACCTGCACCGCCGCGGCCACCACCGCCACCCCCACGTCCACCGCGGCCGCCACCACCACCGGGTTGCCCGCCGCCACCACCTGGTTGTCCCCCGCCCATGCGTTGCCGCATCGCATCTTGGATGGCTCTCATGGCGTCGGCGTTTCCGCCCATCGGACCTTGCCCGCCGCCTTGACCACCCTGTGCGCCGCCCGGTTGGCCAGGTTGTTGGCCAGGACGTTGCTGGGTTTGAGTACCCGCGTTGAAGAGATCGCCCATGATCTTAGAAACTTGGTCGGCGGTTACTCCAGGCGGTAACTTCAGCAGCTTCATACTCTGCTTTGGCACCACGCCCTCAAAATCCATTTGTTCGACGAACTGTTCAACTTCGTCAATCAAATTGTCTGGGCCTTTGACCATCAATAACTTCGCAGCGACATCGACCGAGACGCTAAGTTGAGGCTTCGCTGGTTCCGAGGACCCGCCCCCGCCACCACCACGTCCACCACGCCCGCCCATCATTTGCTGAATCAGCTGTTGCGGGTTGATCTGTTGTTGTTGTCCGCCGGCTTGCCCTTCCGCTTTCCGTAAATAAGACGCGAAATGAATGTCGACCTGATCCTTTACAACTTGCGGATCGTTATGTTTGATCTTGATGCTGCGAGCGCTTCCATAGATCCGAGGATCATGTGGAGCTGTCGGACGGTCTTTCAGTTCAATCAGCTGGTCGATTTCTTCCGTATCGGTGACGTTGGCATAAACGATCATCGCATTCAAGTAGTTGTCGACATGAATAGAGACATCGCCAGTTGTCTTTTCGCTGCTCGTACTACCTCCGGTACCTCCACCCAATAGGGATCCCATCACGCCACCGGCAGCGCCGCCCAAGGCATTTTGGGCCATGTTGCCAAGCATGTCTCCCATGCCGCCGCCACCGCCACCCCCGGTATCGCCGATACCCAAAATCTCTTCGATTTCGGCTGCCACGTCTGCTGCCGGTCGATAGCCTAAAAAGAACACCGTCTTCGCAGGGGTGGGATCCGTCGTGCTTGCGGTTTCTTTGCTCAGATCCTTCAGTAATTGCTCTGCCAGATCCAACGCGTCAAGATCGCGTGATCGAAGCATCAATCCATTGGGGGTCATTTCGATAATGATCGGGTCACCGGGCACCGACTCCGTGTTAAATTCAATGTCCTGAGCTGGCCGAGTTGGCGGCAGTTCGTCATCTTGTACCTTCGCGACTGCGTAGACACTGTTCGATGCCGGAGCAATCTCCGCACGATTTCGGCGACCCAATTCGACCACCTCGTATTCACGACCCGACAAGGAGCGTTGGGTTTGGATCGGGTTTGTCGCCCGCGGTGTAGGAACGGGTGCTGGTTCCGTGGTTTCTGGTTCTGATTCAGGAGAAATTGGTTCGACGTTCTCTTCCGTTTTCTTCTGCATCAGTTCCATCAACTGGAGCAGCTGCTTCATTTGTTCCGGAGTAAGACTTTCGGGGTTCAGTTTCTCAAATTCGCCCTCGCCGAACTGGCGATCAAACGATGGAAAGCGAAACCCGCTATTCCCACGTTCGATCGAGTTACCACCCTGGACGCTACGTCGATCCGCGGGCTTTCTCCACTGCAAAGGCGAAGGTCCGCCCGTCGTTTCCCACACACCTTGGAGCAAGTCGATGAGTTCTGGAGCCGACTGTTCGTCGATGTTCGGAAGTACTCGATACGGTGCGCGGACGACATCGCCTTCCACCGGCGGCGGATCGAGTTTCTCAGCGATCATCTTGATTTCAGTTACCAATCGTTGCGTGCCCCGAACAAACACGCAATCAAATTCCTCCATGAAGATGATATTCTTACTAGTGCCAGAATCGGCTTCTTCGTCCAAAATCGACGTCGAGATTCCCAAAGCAGTTTTTAACTTGAGCACCATCTCACTGGGGATTAGATCGTAACAAGGGATTCGCTCGAAAACGATCGCGTTGCTCTCCAGTTTCGTGATCAAGTCTTCAATTTCGACGTGGTCGCGTGGTCGAGCTTTCACATAGATCGTGTCGGAATCCTCGGACAAGGTCATCCGAATATCGCCGCGACCCGAAAAGAAATCGGCCATGATACGGTGAACGATCGCAGGGTCGGTCTTGGGCGAATAATACTTGATCAGATAACCTTCGACCTCGAGACCCGTCGGGCGGTTCGCTTCGATGTCCAATTCATCGATGAGCTTCAACGCCTTTTGGACTTTCTCTTTGGTGCCTGAAATCCACGGACGGGTCTCCGAGTTCAACAAGCTGACCGCCAAAGTCCCATCCTCCAAGCGATTTTCGTTTTCTCGCATTCCAAACTGAGCACGCATAAACTGCATCAGTTGGGGGAATGGAATATGTTTCAAAGTTCGGGCTTCATAAACGATGACCGCATTGGTTTTTGCCTTATCGACAAGGCTGCGAATCTGCCGCAATTGCCGCGCAGTTTCCCGCACGTACAACTCTTCGGAAATCGACAGCAAACGAACCTCGCCCCGTGGCTCCTTGATGATCGCTCGCACTTGTCGCTCGATCGATTCGAAGTCCAATCCCGTAATGTTGAACTTGCAAACCACAACTTCATACTCGCCGCGATCGTCCAGTTCCGTCTCCGAAACAATCGGTATCAAATCCGCTGGCAGGCCCTTCGTCTGGTGATCAATTACAATCAGACGATTCCCAAAGCGCACCAAGGTGTAGCCTTGCAGGCTCAAGTAAAAATTTAGTTGATCCAGTGCTTCCTTGACCGTGTAGTCTTTTCCGTCCGCATTCGAAAATGTCCCAGATGGATAATCGCTATAATCGGTGTAAACAATCAAACCAACTTGCTCGGCAAACCAATCGATCACGGTGCTCCATTTTTCGTTTTGGAACGCAAAGCGAATCGTTTGGGATTGTTGTCCAGCCGGAATCGCAGCAGATCCGAATTTGGCTTCGTCTTGTGCCGCGACCGATTCAGCAGCTTCCGCGACCGATTCGGCAGCGTCCGCGACCGATGCTTCCGATGCGGCAACCTCTGCAACGGCGCTGGAGGACTCGGTTTCCTGGATGGCAAAGGCCGTCGAACCCATCGTCATCAAACTACCGCAAGTCGCCACTGCTAAAGAGACTCTGCCGCCACGCAATCGACCCGATCCAAAGACGCGTTGCAGCAGATTGGAAAACAAACCCAAAGTCGAATCTTTTTTCATCATGAATTCTCGCTTCAGCGACCCTTCTACCCTAACTCTAATTGCCGCACTGTTCAAAATTGCAACGCAGCAAAATGACTCACATTTAAGTTGTACCCGATTCAAGGGAACTGACGTTCGTCTTGATTTGCGACGCAATTCCCAGCGGAAGAACCCTTCGCCCGGGCGTCGGGGGTGTCCCTCGCCCCTCTAGCTTAGTTGCTACTCGCAAAAAACCGAGCGATCTAACGATGGGCTGGGAAAAAAGGCCGTGAAGCCGATCCAATCCCGCGAATTATCGCTCCATTCGTCACTGGAACACCGAAGCCGTAGGTAACGTTTCGCACAAAATCAACGGCAAACGGCCAAAATCAACTCTTGATTAGCCACCACGGCGTAAATCGGTGACTTTCCGATCCCCAAAACTGCAAGTTCCCAAAACCGCCGCCGAAATTTGCTCAAACAAATTCTCGCAGTTTTCCCTCTAAATCCACCTGCCAATAGTCACCCGAGTCGACGTCGACCGCCGAAAGATACCCGCCGCCATAACAATTCGTGTCAATAATCGCCAAATGTCCCAAATCGAGAATTTCGCCGTTTTGCTGGGGGGTGTGTCCAACCCAAGCTTTTTTGCCGTTCCAATGCGGCACCGGGAAGGACAATTTCATATGTTGCCACAACGTGATTTCGTCCGGAGTCTGGTTCAACGGAAGGTCGCTGCGAAAGTTCGCGTGGACGAAAAAATGTCGGTCGATTTCCCAGTATCGGCGGCAATGTTGGAGAAACATGCGATGGTGGGGTGGGATCAGTTCCAACCGGCCACCGTAACTGTGCAACGTTTGTTGTCCGCCGTGTTGCATCCAGAACTGGTAGG
The DNA here is from genome assembly GCA_016795075.1 of Planctomycetaceae bacterium. Classification (GTDB taxonomy): domain Bacteria; phylum Planctomycetota; class Planctomycetia; order Pirellulales; family Pirellulaceae; genus M30B19. Next base: position 11,001 of record JAEUIP010000055.1, read on the forward strand.
CCTGAGGATCCGTCATCGCTTGTAGAAGCATGACTTCATGGTTACCGATCAAGGGGATAAAACGAGCCTTCCCTGCAACATCCAACAGGGTATCGATTACCATCGGCGTTTCCATGCCGCGGTCGACATAGTCGCCCAATGTTACCAGCGTATCCTCGGGCTCCAACGCAACCGCTTGCAGCAGGACCTTAAGAGCCGTGCCGCACCCATGAATATCACCAATAACGATCGTCCGCGGCATATCGCCCACTCAAATTGAAATTCCGAAACACCCACCCAATACCGGTCCCAGCAAATGCTGGGCCGGATGCTTCCTCTGGGGGGCATATTGGCAAAAGTTTCTTTGGATGACAAGTAGTTCGATTCTCCAACGGCCATGGTTGGGATAGTTTTTAACTTCGTTCGCTTTAGAATGGGGAGCCAAACACGGAACGGATTAGCCTACGTTAGCTTGAAGGAGATTCAATGAGTATGCTTTTGGGAGTTGACTTGGAAGCTTGTCGTCTTCGTCAGGCCAAACTGTTGGAGTGGATGCAATCCGAACGGCTTGATCGTATTGTGTTAACAACCAACCAGCACATCCAGTACCTATTCGGACCGCGTTTTGCCTGGACGTTTGCCGCTGCGGCGGTGTTGGATGCGAGCGGCAAGTCGCTGGTAATTGCCCCGCATGCGGAGCCCGCAGTTTGCGCCGCGGACCGCGTCGATGTCTACAAACCGAAAATGCTCTCGACCATGAGGAACGACCAGGCCGCACTGGCTGTCGAGGCATTATCGAATTCCTTGGGTGCGCGGTGGGACGTTGGCCGAATGGGAGTGGAGTTCTCCGCCTATTGGCAACATTTGTCGGCGTACCACTCCGCGGAACTAGTCGACATTGAACCGATCCTGTTTCGGCATCGGCGCTGCAAGTCTCCGGACGAACTGGCCAAGATTCGGATGGCGATTCAGGGAACCGGCGTGATGTACGACGTGGCTCGGAGCATTATTCGTCCCGGAATTTCGGAACTCGAGGTCTACAATCACTTGCAAGCGGCCGCGAACAACGTTTTCGGCGAACCCATGACTGCGACCGGCAATGACTACCAGGTCAACTCGCGCGGCGGTGGTCCACGTGCCAATGTGGTCGCTCAGGCGGGCCAACTTTACATTCTCGATCTCGGGCCCGCGTACCGAGGTTACTTCGCGGATAACGCCAGAACCATTGCGGTCAGCCGCGTTTCGGACGAGCAGCAAGCTGCCTGGGAAAAGATTATGGAAGTTTTCCGAATGATCGAATCCACCGTGAAGCCCGGCGTTCGCTGTCGGCAAGTTTTCGATCAGGCGCAGGCCATTTTGGATCAAGCGCAAATCGGCGTCTTTAACCATCATTTGGGCCATGGTATTGGGCTGTTCCCACACGAGGGTCCCCACTTGAATCCGAATTGGGACGACGTGTTCGAAGTTGGCGATGTATTCACCGCAGAGCCGGGCCTTTATGCCGAGGCACTCCAGGCTGGCATGCGAATCGAGAACGACTACCTAGTAACAGAAGACGGTATCGAAAACCTCTCGCCATTCCCACTGGAACTCAAATGCGGGTAAGTTGCATCGAGAAATTATTTTCGCCAACGTGCCAAGGACCCGGCGAACAATTGTTCATGCAAGCGTTGCAACGACAAGAGGCCACGCACTTGTTGCTGATCATCAACGACCAAGGCCAGCTCCGCCTCGACAGATCGCATCTCGATCAGGGATTTGGCGAGCGAACTGGAGTGCTGAATCTTGGCAAACGAATGTAGGGAAGTAACTTGCGAATGGGGTGGCATCAACAATAATTCGCCGACCAGAACGTATCCGGTCAAGTGTCCCATTTTGTCGGCGACGGGAACGCTGGCCAATTGATGACGGCGAGCCATTTCAATGGCTTCGGCAACGGGGCTCCCAACTTTGACCGAAATGACTCGAGGCAAAGGGATAATCAATGGATCGAGGGTTTTTTCGACCATGTCAAAAAAGTTCTGGGCTAACGACAACTGCACGGGTTCCAAGAGCCCAGCGGTGTGGCCCTCTCGAAAAATATTGATCAGCTCTTGTCGTGCCAATCGGGAATGCACGCGCTCCGGGCTTTTGCCGACAATGGCTTCAAGAATTCGGCCCAAACACCAAAGGACCAAAACGGCCGGCAGCAACAGAATGTTGACCACAACCAAAAACGGCACGACAAACCTCAGCAACCGATTCGGGGCTTGCAGAAACAATTGCTTTGGTAGCGATTCCCCGTAAACAAAGACGACCGGCGTCAACAGGATTGTTGCAACGAGTTCTAGCGACTCCGAGCCGGACGTCACCAACGATTGCACTGCCAAGACGCTGCCAAACGTAATCAAATAATTAGCCAGATTGTTACCAATCAAAATGTTCGAGACAAAGACAGCCGGGTTGTTTGCCCACCATAGCAAAATCTTCGCAAACCGATCTCCGGCTTTGCCATCCAGAACCCACCGCGCGCGCGTTGCCCGATAGAAGCCCGTTTCACTGCCACTGAATAGGGAACTGCAGCACAGTCCGATCAACATAATGACGATACCGAACATGGTTTTAGCGGTCCTCCGGCTCAACCACGCGAGTCATCACCCTCATGCGTCCTCGCATGGGAGCGTCCGTCACCGTGAACTCCAGTCGGCCCCACCGGCATGTGTCACCGGGCCGAGCGATACGCTGCAAGACTTCCTGGATTACCCCACGGACCGTCACATTCCGACTTTCGGGCAACCGAACCCCCAGTTCTCGACCTAGCATTCGCAGGCTCGTCAGTCCACTGACCTCCCACATGCCTTCCTCGACTTGACGGATGCTCGGTTCATCGACATCCGTGGCGTCCCGCGGCGTGGCCGTCGTGAAGATCGTGTCCAAGATATCGTCCAGCGTCATCACGCCGATGGTTTGTCCATGCTCGTTAACGACCGCGGCAACTTGCAAGTTTTCCTTGGCCAGTCGTTCGACAACCGCCGCGACGGAGGTACACCACGGCACGTAAATCACGGGGTCTGCCAACACATCGAGCCGTTTCTGCCGGTTGGTCGCCAAACCTGGCAGCCATAAGGACTTGGCAATCTCATCCGAATCCGGTTCCGAAATCAGGACATAGGGACTTTCCCAGCTACGTTCCCGCAATTGTTCCAATGTCAGCGGTGGAGAAAACCGTGGCAGGCTACCACTTGGTCGCATCCATTCGTCGATGCGACGATCCGCCAACGAAACGATGTGTTCCAGCGCCCGTTGCTGGCTACTGTCCAGCGTCGTATCGGTACCACTCATCTGTACGGCGCGTTCTAGGTCGTTTAATGA
>JAEUIP010000055.1:14340-21967 GCA_016795075.1 Planctomycetaceae bacterium
TGGCCGTTAACATGGGTAGCAAAGGACTGACCACGCGTAACGAAATCGCGATTGGTCCCGCACACAACGTTGCAAACGACTGGGGCGTCAAAACGGCAATGCACTTCGGTAACATTTCCGAAAAAAAGATGATCGCAAACACTCCGCCAAAAGCAAATACGACCGCAACGAGCGTTTGTCCCGATTCCTCTAGTCTCAAGGAAACCATCGACAAAAGCGCAAAGGCTGCCATGTTGATCAATAGATTCCAAAACAGTATCGCTGACAGAACTCGCTCAGGCATTTCCATCAATTTCGCGACCGCCACTTGTCGCGGATTCCCGCGTGCTAATTGCCGCAGATCACGATCACGCAAATAGAACAAAGCGGCTTCCGAAGCTGAGAAGAAGCCCGAAAACAACATCAATACCGCGATGGCGGCGAGAATCGGTAGAGAGGCGAACCAGTCCATAAAACGATGATAGCAGTTCGGATAGCCATCCGCTACTCGTCGTCAAACCCCCGTGGGCTACCCGTCGAATAGCTAAACTCCGCGATGGCCGGCACAATCATGGCCACGACCGCAAACGAAAAGATGACCACGACATCCAAAAACACAAACATGTATTGCCGCAACAATAAACTGGTCATCGCATGAAACATCCCAATCGGCATCAAGATCGAAGCCGTAAACATAGCCGCTGATGGATTGTGCGATCCTAAAACCCAAAACAAACCAATTCCACCACCCACGATAAACGTCAAAAACGCTGCCAATTGACTGTCAACGTTCCCCGCGAACGAGACCAGCAACAACATGCAGGTGACCGTACCTAAAAACAAAAAGAACTGAGTTCCGAGACTTGCCAAGATCGCCGGCCGACTCGTGGGAAAACTCCGGCCACAGTGAATTCCAAGCATCGCCGAAAACACGTTCAGGACGATCAATCCCAGCAGGATGAAGAATAAATTCTCTAGTGAAAGCAGGCCTGTCGCAAACATCAATCCGCAAAATAGGATTGGAAACAAAATCGAATCCAGGGTCACAAACAAGACCCCAATCAACTTCCCGAACAAGATTTCTGTGGGCGTGAGGTCCGTCACCAATAGCAGGTCAAGGCTCTTGCCGTCGCGTTCCGAAGTGATACACGTGACACCTAACGAATTGACAATCATCAAACTCACAAACAAGAACGGCATAGCCAGCTTCATCACGGTTGGCAAATAAATGGTCGACGTTGGATCGGCCACCAACGCCATCTTGTTCGCGACTAAAAACGCAGTAGCGGCTAACACGGCGACCGACATAGTCCAATAAACCGCACGGATCATCAAGATTCGTCGACCGTAAGCCCACGTCCGCATCTCACGCCACAAAACGGGGTTACTCCAAACCTCACGACTGGGCAGTGCCACGGCCCGTGGCTTGGCAGAGCCCGCTTTACTCGCTTCGTCGGAATCGGCAGAGGAGTTCCCTTTTAGTGGCAAACTCAAATCGTGTTCCGCACCCCAGATGGTGACGCCGCCCGTATCCGCTTCGGCCGTCGGGCGAAGTTCGCGACCGGAGTTCCAATAACGCACTCGCCAAATGGCTACCAAGTTCAAGCAAACAAGTCCGCAGAGATTGACAATGCAAAATGGGACCATTGTTTGCGCATAGTTTTCGCCGACCATGGGGTCCGTCGCCGCCATGACGGCTCGGAGTGGACTAAACCAAACGCTCCAATGTTCGGCCCCGTGACCTTGGAAAGTCAGTCCCGAACCTGCAATAAACTCCCAAACGGCAATCCAAGTGACCAAGCCCATCAGCGCCATCGCCAGAGCTTGGAAAGATTTCTCCCGCCAAAAGCCAACAAAGGCGCCCCAACTTCCACCTAACAAAATCCCAATTAAAGTGACAACAAACACCCAAACAATCTGCGTGATACTGGTTCCGCCAAACAAAATGATGGCGAAGAAAATTGGTAGAGCCAACGCCAAGTTCACCAAACTAGGCAACATACTGCCCAACAGACGTCCTAGGACCAACTCCGAGTTGTTCAAACGCGTCAACAAGAGCAAGAGTAACGTGTTTCGATCCTTCTCGACCGCGATACTGGAAGTCGCCTGAATTGCGGACATAAACGACAATAGAGCCAACTGGATCGGAGCCAACAGGTTCAAAAGGACGACCCCAAAGTGGGCCATGTCCCCGACATTGCGAATCGTCTGGGCGCCTGTCCCTGCAACCAACAACCACGCGGTATACATGAAAAAAAACAACGACAACGGGTACAGCAACCGTCCCAGGAAAAAGCTGCGCCGCCGAGGGGTTATCGCCGCTTCCCGATAAAAAATTGGACCCACAAACACTTCGTTATCCTTCCGAACATTTAGCCGCGGCCCGACCAACACAGGAACGTCCCCGACCGCCCCATCATAGTCGACCTAACTCGCGGATCGTAGCCCGGACTTGGTATCAGCTTCGTTTCACTCACATTCATGTCCCGGCATGCCAACTGCCGCCCTCAGGACCGTGCCGGTTCGCCTGCTTCAGCCCTCGGACTTGCGTTTGCCGCCAACCAGTCGCTTCCAACACCGGCCGACGTGAGTCTGCCGCCCGATGCCCAGCATTTGCTCAAAGCCCAGACCGGAGTACTGGCGGTTCTCGGCATTGTCAAAGTCAAATTTTAGGGTCGGAGTCGAACGTGTTTGTCGGCGCCAGGTGCGTCTCGGCGTGGTTAAAGTTTGTAAGCATCTTGATAACGGGCGGGACACCATCGCTTTTCAAATCGCCGCAATCATACGCCTTGTTTTTTTGCGACGAGTGTGTGCAGCTCCCGAAACAATTCGCCATACACAACTTCGGGTTGCAGCTCCGTGTTCGCAAATTTCGCTGCTTGTTGTCGCAACAAAGTCAATCGTTCGCGATCCGAGGACAGTTCATGGATCTGATTGACCCATGACTCGGGACTTTCGCAGACAACAACCCCCGTATCTCGCACCGGAAAGCATTCGGTTGCTTCAAGGGTCGCCAGCACCGGGCAATGAAATGATAGGCCCTCGACCAACTTGATCTTTAGTCCTGTCCCGATGAAAATCGGACATAGCACGACATCGATTTCGCGGTAAAACTCGGTCAGATCCTGAATATTGCCCAAACAACGGACCCGGGGTTTCACCAAGGCCAGTCGTTCATCCGAGTTCAATATTTCTGCGACGGCTGTGCCGATGGAGCCACCAACGACCAAGATGTATTCATGCAAGTGAGGTGCCACGTCCGACAGCCACTTTGCAATTCCATGTCGATTGGGGTAATTGTTCGAGGCCAAAAGCCCCAGTCTCAATTCCGAAGGTCCAACTTGGTGGCTGCCCAGAAGTCCCGCTGTCCTGGTCGGCGGGTCCGCCGAATCTTGGAGTTTGGCAGTGGAGACTGCTTTCTTTGGTGCATGCCCGGCCACGACGACTTTGGGCTTTTGCAAGCGCTCGGCAAACCAAGCTCGCTCCGAATCTTGGATCGCGATCACCAGATCCGTCGGTTCCAGGGCGGCGATTTCAGCGGCTTCGCTTATCCGCAGCCAATGTTCTTCACCTGCCGCGTTGAATTGGGCTGCTCGTTGGGACAGGCAATCGTGAGTGTCGACCGCCCAAACAATCTGGTGGCGCTGCCGTCCGTGGGTGTAGTCGATCAAATAAGTCATCGTGACATACTCGAGGATCACGATATCGGGCCGAAAATTCGCTACAGTCTCATTCCAGTGTTTTTCGACCCAAGTCCAACGATAGTCATTCAACGAAAGTGACCGAGGCGCTGGACCTGAAGGAGTCGCACCGGGCGTCGAGTCTTTGATTTCTGCCCGTTCTCCGGTCCAGGCCTGGCTTGCTGCCTTCAAGCTGTTCCTAATCCACGACCAGGCCGGAACTGACGCGACGGAATGCTCATGACAAGCGGCTACCACCTGCCCGATATCTATCTGGTTTGTTGAATCGGGTGCCTGTTTGGGATCACCCAGGTAATAGACCAAAGTGGAGGACGATTCGGTCGCAGGTATCAGCGTTTGCCGCACGGCCTCCCACAAACAAGAAATTCGTTGTTGCGCACCGCCGCGACATAGCCAAAACGGTTGATCGGTGGCCAGCAATATTCGCATATCAGAATTCTGGATGGTGGACACTTCATGTTTCATGCCGCAGAAATCGCTCGGGTCGGCGCTCCCAGAACTAGTGTAACCGGTTACGATGGTGCCGGGAAACCGTGGATGGTCTAGCGGAGAATTTGACGGAATATGAATTTGTATTTGATCGGGCCGCGCGGATGTGGCAAGTCGAGTGTCGGCCGGTTGCTGGCGGAGGCATTGAAGCGACCTTGGGTCGATTTGGACGAACGAATTCAGGCCACAGCCGGCACGTCGATTTCGGAGATTTTCGCGAATCATGGCCAGGGCCACTTCCGGGAATTGGAATCGAATGCCTTGACCCTCTTGGCAAGGGAAACGGCCGGTGTACCACACGTTGTCTCTTTAGGAGGTGGGGCCGTTCTGCGTCCCGAAAATCGAAGAGTGATCGAAAGTTCCGGCGTTACCGCATTATTGATTGCCGAACCGAAAGTCTTGGTCGAGCGATTGTTGGCTGATCCTGCCACTTCGACCCAACGACCCGCCTTGGTCGATCCTCGTGACAAACATTGGTCGCTGTTGGAAGAAACGGAGCACGTACTGGCGTTACGCATGCCAACGTATCAACAGTGTGCGAACCTCAAGCTGGACACTTCTCACTTGACGGTTCCCGAAGTTGTTCAGCAAATCTTGCGGTGGGTGGAGCGAGTGGATTCGTCGCTGTTAACTCCGAGCCGAGGAGCTGACGCGTGATTCCCTGGTACTGGTACGTCGCGCTGTCCGGTGTCGGTTTGCTGCTCGGTGTGTTTGTCAACAAGGCAATTTACGACTGGGCTTGGTTCGTCGAGTGCTCGCCGAGCCCCTACTCGAGCAAGAAACGTGTGGCCAACGATTCTGTTTGGCGATATGTTCCAGTGCTGGGATGGTGGTGGACTCGATCTTTGGTCGGCCAGACGCTGTATCCGACGTCCTTGGAAAACGCACGGGCGGATGAAAAACAACTCATACCCGTGTATACCAAATACTCGTTCTTGCGACCGATGTCGATCGAACTACTGTGCGGTTTGGGAGTGCCAGGGTTATTGTGGTACTACGCCTCGGGAACATGGCTCGGCGTCGGTTGGAATCCCGACTTGATTCCTGGCGGGTATCCAACCGTTTGGGTTTGGGTCGCCTTGCACACGACGATCATGGCCTTGCTGTTGATCGCGGCTTTGATTGATTGGGACGAACGAACGATACCCGATCAAGTCACGACCACCGGAATCGTGTTGGCGCTGTTCGTCTTCGCTGCTTGGCCAATGGCTCGCTTGCCCAATGTTGATTTTGATGGGTTGGCTGTGAGTGAGATCACGACCTTGCATACGTTCTCGCCCCAGTCCTTTCCCAGGGACGCCAATCAGCAGTTCGATCCGTTGCCTCCGGGGATGTTGGGTTGGATTTACTGGGATCGGGTCATGCCGATACTCGACCCCCACGGGATTGCTGGGCTACTGACGGTTCTGTTTTGCTGGGTTTTCTGGGCGATATTGATTTTGCCCAGCCTGTGGACCCGGCGCTATGGATGGCGGAACGTCTTGCGGTTGGCCTGGGCCAGTGTCGTTCGGCCGGCACGAAAGACCAACGGGCTCGCGAAACGTACGCGCCGCATCAATCCCGTCACTTGGGTCGCGCTTGCGGTCATGATCTTGGGTTGGACCATGGCGGCCCTGACTTGGAATCTGGGTGGGTTGCGTTGGGAAGCCATCTATAGCCTGAGTCTCGGGATGGCGTTGGCAGGGTTTGGGACTTGGGTGATTCGACTCCTGGGCAGTTGGACCATGGGCCGCGAAGCTTTGGGTTTTGGTGACGTGACGTTGATGTTCATGCTCGGCGCAGTCTTTGGTTGGCAGTTCGCATTAATCGTTTTTCCGCTCGCGGCCGTCATGGCGATTGGTTACGTGGTCTTCCGTATGTTGACGTCGGCCGACAATAGCATGGCCTTGGGGCCTTGGTTGTCGGCTGCGGCCGTTGTGACGTTGCTGCTGTGGTTCCCAACTTGGCACGAATTCACGCGACAAAGTGTGTTTGGGATGGGGCCGGTCTTGCTGGTGGTCATTGGTATCTGCTTGCTGCTGTTGCCGGTCTCCCTGATCCTGTTGGTGTGGGGCAAGCGTCTGTTGGGCTTGGATAATTCCTAAGCGACGGGTTTATCGCAAAATGGGGGCCGACCCTCTCCCACCACACGTGGAAAACATGATAACGATGAAGATGCCTCCAACAGGTCCGTCTCCTTTTGGGGATAGGCTCTTTGCTAAGAAGGTGAGACCATGACAAGCCGCGAACAATCCAGTACGGAACTGTTCAAAGATCCTGCCTGGCAATGGCGTCGACTTGGGTTATGGTCGGTGATACCAGGAATTTGGTTATGCGTGTGGTTGTTGGCCGTTGCGTTGTATGCGGAAGAAAACGCAACCCGAACTTCGACGGACATCATTCGCTTGGGTTGGCTGCCCTCGTTGATCGCCAGCGTCATGACCTCGCTCTATTTGGCGAACCGGACGGGGATTCTTCACCAGGTTGACTCGTGGCGAGTAAATCTCGGATGGGTCTCGATAGCCGCCTTATTCGTCAGCACTCAAGTCTATCTAGGGGGGTGGGCTAACGGTTTTGTCGCTGGTTTGATCCTGGTCGCCGGCGAAGTGCAACGCCAGATGACGGTTGGCCCCATGCCGTTGAATGTCCACGTCGATCGAATTCCCAATACCCCGGTCCAAACTAATAGTCGCGATAGGGAAGGAAGCCATCGCACCGAACCCGTCGCTGCTCCTCTTATTTCGGACGTTGGCAAAGGGGAACAACCCTCCGGTCCATTTCCCACTCCCGTACAAGAACCTGATCCACCGACAGGTGCGGTAACCGGCTCGCAATTGGAGCCCTCTGATGTTGACGCACCGGACGAGAGAATGTCGCACGAATGGTCGGAGGAGCCGGACGATATCGAATCAGAAGAAGAGTCGGCGGCTCCCCTCGCGAGCTGGATTCAACAGATGACGCGAACCGTTTGCGAAGCTCCCGACGTACAGCCAACTGCCGCTGATTCTGGGCTGGGAGAACCACGAAACCACGAGCGGGTAGAATGGTTCTGCCGGCATCATTGGCAACCGACAGAAGTTCTGGTCGATCTCCATGTCGTTTTTCAACCGGCGTTCCGGGAGAAACCCAGTCTGCGAGTTGAAGTGGTTGAAGGATCAGGAAGTGTTGCAATTGGCGATGGGCAAGCATACGGAGCCCGCTTGCAGCTGAAACGACTCTCGCCCAGTGACGGCGACGATTACGCAGTTGTTTGGTTGGAAGCCATCGGACTCGCCTAAATCCCCACCACCGTTTGTTGATTAACTTGGCTTGTGGTCATCGTCCTTACAACGATCCCCTGTCTATTCGTTCCGTTCCGGAAATGCGAATCCGTTGCTGTTGCTTACACCGTTCGCGACACCGTTCACGATAACGAGGGCAACTCGTTCGGCGCGAACTTTCTTCCCAACGTTCGCACGTCACCATCCCGGATCGTCAAA
>JAEUIP010000560.1 GCA_016795075.1 Planctomycetaceae bacterium
TGCTGGTCAACCTGAAGGAATTCATTTATCTGAATTAGTACAGCCTCCATTCCGACGACAATCCCCAACCGAAAACTACTTCAATGCACTGCGGCCGATTCATCGACGCTCCTGTCACCAGGCGCCAAATGCTCCAGCGCAGCGCCGGCGGCTTCGGGGCGCTGGCACTTGCCGGATTGCTTGCTGAATCCGCCCCGGCAGGTGCAGATGGAATGCCTCGGGGCGCCCATTTCGCTCCCAAGGCGCGCAGCGTCATCTTCCTCTACATGGACGGCGGGCCATCGCAGATGGACACGTTCGACCCGAAGCCCAGGCTTCAGGCCGAGCATGGTCAGCCGTTCAAGATGAAGATGGAGCCGACGCAGTTCAACAACAACGGGCTGACGCTGGGAAGTCCCTGGAAGTTCGCCAAGCATGGCGACAGCGGCCTCGAAGTCAGCGAGTTGTTTCCGCAAGTCGCCCGCTGCGCGGACGACCTGACGGTCATTCGCTCGATGACCTCGGAATTCTCCGAGCATACGAGCGCAAATTACTTTCTGCACACAGGCGCGGGCATTCAGGGACGGCCCACCGCGGGCGCCTGGACGATGTACGGCTTGGGAAGCCCGTGCCAGAACCTGCCTGGATTCGTCGTCCTTAACGGCGGTCTCATTCCGCCGGGCGGGATCGATAACTTCGGCAACGGATATTTGCCAGCCACGTGCCAAGCGTCGCTGCTGCGGCCCGAGGGCGAACCGGTGGCAAACCTGCGACCGCTCGAGACG
>JAEUIP010000561.1 GCA_016795075.1 Planctomycetaceae bacterium
GATGTCCCAGGGCTAAACCGTGAGACTCCAATATCTTTGCACCGTAGACATCGGGCCCGCGATGGCGAAGTCTATCCCCCATGTTCTGCAATACAGCCTGTGCAGCTTCATCAGGAAGCCGAGGCGATTGCCAAAACCCGTAGATGCCACACATGCCTTAATCCGGTGTGCCGTGCTGGAAGAGGTGAATGTACCGCTGTGCCATGCGATCTACATGGTACTGTTCCCTGACTCGCTGCGCTGCTGCAGAGGTGAGTTGCTTCTGCAACCTTGGGGCCGATTGCAAATCAACAATAGCTTGAATGAGCGAATCCACTTCTCCTTTTACAAACAGCTTGCCACAAACGCCATCCTGAATCAATTCCCTGCACGGTTCAATATCCGAAGCAATGATCGGAATCTCGGCAGCCATCGCTTCAAGCAGCACATTGGGCATGCCCTCGGTTCGGGTGCTGTGAACCAGAAAGTCTGCTTGCCCCAATAACTCTGGCACATTCTGGCAATTGCCGAGGAATTGCACTTGATCGACAATGCCCAGTTGCCTGGCGAGCGCTTCATGGCTCGGTCGCGATGGGCCTTCGCCTGCCAGTTGCAGTTGCACTTTCTTTCCCTGTGCACTGAGCTTCGCCACTGCCTGAAGCAAAGTTTCATGATCCTTGGCATCATCCATGCGACTGACCATGATCAGTCGAAGTGTATCAGAAGGAATATGGACTGAACGATTGGCACGCGATTGAATCTCCTCCACTTCGCAACCATTTTC
>JAEUIP010000562.1 GCA_016795075.1 Planctomycetaceae bacterium
CAATCGAAACGGATGAAATTACCTGATGCAATTATTGCTGCGACAGCCATTATTCACGAATGTTTGCTTGTTACACGCAACGTTTCCGATTTCTCGAACATATCAGATTTGATGATTTTGAACCCATAGGGATGTTGGAACCGTGTTCCACAAACGCGCTTACAGAAACTATGCTCCACTCCAACCCTGACCTCGAACGCGCCTACGAGTATGTGGCGCACACCGACCGGAATATTTTCCTGACAGGAAAAGCCGGCACGGGCAAAACCACCTTTCTGCACCGGATAAAAAGCGAACTGGCCAAACGTATGGCCGTGGTGGCGCCCACCGGCGTGGCGGCCATCAATGCCGGCGGCATGACGATCCACTCGTTTTTCCAACTGCCCTTCGGTCTTTACCTGCCCGGCAATACCCGCGACCCGGCCCGCCAGCGGAAGTTTTCCGGCGAAAAAATACGCCTCATCCAGAGCCTTGACCTGCTGGTGATTGACGAAATCAGTATGGTGCGCGCCGACCTGCTTGACGGCGTGGACGACGTGCTGCGCCGCTACCGGAATCCCTACAAACCCTTCGGCGGCGTGCAACTGCTGATGATCGGCGACCTGCACCAACTGCCGCCCATCGTCAAGGACGACGAGTGGCTCCTGCTCCGCGACCACTACCCGACGCCCTATTTTTTCAGCAGCCAGGCCCTGCAACGCACCCAGCCGGTGGTAGTCGAACTCCGGCACATCTACCGCCAATCGGACGACCGGTTTATC
>JAEUIP010000563.1 GCA_016795075.1 Planctomycetaceae bacterium
GGTCTCGCAGGCATGCGCGAAGGTCCGTTCGAGAAGCTCGCCCCGTTTCCGTAGGTGCTTTTTGCCCTTCGTTCGTTCGCAGCGAGCGCGGTTTGCGTAGAAGGCTTCGCGAGCGAGCATTCCTCCCTTGTCGCAGAAGTGACGCTTCCTGCCCGGGTTCTTCGGGGCGGGAATGTACGTGCGGAAGCCCGCGCGCTTGAGCCGAAGGAGCCCTTCCACCGTGTGATAGCCCTTGTCGCCCACGACCTCGACGACCTTCTCCGTCGCTGCGCTCACCGCCTCGCCCCCGTTCAGATCCGGGTCGTCATCGTCATCATCATCATCGTCGTCGTCGTGCGCCTCTTCGATGTTGCTGCGTGCGGCCAGAAGGCTTGGTTCGAGCGTGCGCGAGTCGGGTGAGGTTGCTGGCAGGATCTCTGCCGCGACCACGACGCCGGTCTCCAGGTCGACAACGTGCTCGGCCTTGTAGGCCAAGCGCGTTCGTCCGTCCTTCAAGCGAGCGATTTCCGCTTCGGTATCCGTCGGCGATTGCCAATCGGCGTTGCTGGTCCGTTTGCCTTTGCGGCTTCGGTCCATGCGTTGGGCATCCTCCGCCGTGGGTGCTTCGACGCCTGCCTTCTCGCAGAGGCTTTTGACGTAGCTGCCGTAGTCCGCCCCCGTGTCGCGCCTCACGATCGACTTCATCGAGGCGTCGGCTCGGAGGTACGTCGAGTCGACGCCCACGACCCGACCGTGCAGCAGGCCCGCCTCCTTC
>JAEUIP010000564.1 GCA_016795075.1 Planctomycetaceae bacterium
TAGAAGGTGTGCCGGGCGTAGCCAAAACCTTGACCGCCAAACTATTGGCACAAACCCTCGATACGCACTTTTCGCGTATCCAGTTTACGCCCGACCTAATGCCGTCCGACGTATTGGGGACAGCTATTTTTAACTTCAAAACATCCGATTTTGAGTTCAAGCAAGGACCCATCTTTGCCAATATGGTCTTGATAGACGAAATCAACCGCTCGCCTGCCAAGACACAAGCCGCCCTTTTTGAGGTGATGGAAGAACGGCAAGTAACCACCGACGGCAAAGCACGCCTATTGCCGCCGCCTTTCATGGTCATTGCCACCCAAAACCCCATCGAGCAAGAGGGAACCTATCGCCTACCCGAAGCACAATTAGACCGTTTTTTGTTCAAAATAGAGGTCGGCTATCCAAGTTTGGACGAGGAAATCGAAATTTTGGAGCGTTTTCATCAACCCAACGCCATTATGAGCATCAACAGTGTGCTGGCTCCCGAACAGTTGTTGCACTATCGCCAACAGGTCAAGCAGGTGCATGTCGAAGCCCACCTATTGAAATACATTGCCCATTTGGTGCAACAAACCCGCAACAATGCAGCTATCTATTTGGGTGCTTCGCCGCGTGCTTCTCTTTCGTTGATGAACACCGCCAAAGCCGTTGCTGCCATGCGCGGGCGTGATTTCGTAACACCCGAAGACATTCAAAAGGTAGCCTTGCCCGTCTTGCGGCACCGCATTATGCTAAGTC
>JAEUIP010000565.1 GCA_016795075.1 Planctomycetaceae bacterium
GCCCAAATTCTAACGAATCGCTGAACCGTTCACTGGTCGGTTCAGACGCGTGAGATTCGTGATGGGGATCGGACGGCTCCGTTGGCATACTTTTTCTCAAATAGGATGCGGTACCAAAGAGATCGCGTCGAATTCGCAGCGTCGGTAACTTGGCGAGCGCCTGTAACGGATTCGATTCTAACGCAATCTTGGCGAATCGGCGCGGGGCTCGTCAGGGGAACTCGTCGCAGTTGGTAACGACACTTCCAATCCAAGGACAAACGATTTTCGCGGCTAGAAAATAGTAGCAACAGAGAATTTTTTCGAAATTTACGTCCTAGTGCTTTGTCACTACTTCATTTTGGGGTCGATCCGGAAAACGGTCAGGAATCAAGTGCTTGAGCGCCCCTGTGGGTGCATTGCACAATGGACTCCTGCCCCCTTTTCCAGCCCCAGTTTTGGTTGTGACCAAGCACTAGATCCCACCGAGTAGTGAGTCGTGACCGGCCCTCGTGTTTGAAAGTAAAGATGTTTCCGCTCGGTGCCGGTCACCGAGTCTTGCCCGAGGGATGCCAGAATGCTGTTGAGCGTTTTTTCTGGGATTGGTTCGCCGGTTCAGCAACTTCTGCGACGAAGGAATAACCCGGCAACTCCCGCCGTCAAAACGAGCGCCAGACCGCTGGGTTCAGGAACCGCCACCGGATTGCTGAGCCGATTCCCATTTCCGTCCGCCACAAACATGTTCCCGATAAACGTTT
>JAEUIP010000566.1 GCA_016795075.1 Planctomycetaceae bacterium
GCCATGGGTGACATGGCTCGCTTCCTCGGCATCGACCCCGCCCCGATCCCGGACACCACGCAGCACAACTACCGCCCCTACGAACCGATGGACGCCGAGGTGAAGGCCGAGCTGACCGCGTTCTATGCCCCGCACAACGCCGCCCTCGCCGACCTGCTGGGCCGCACGCTCCCCTGGCCCTGACCCCGATCACCCGCCAACCCCGCTCCCAACCCGCTCATGCTCCCCAGCTGACGCGTCCGGGCTGCCGAACCGGCCCGATTCGCGTCGGCCAGGGAGCATGACGCGTCACCTGGGGAGCATGAGCGGGTTTGTCGGGGAGGAGGCAGGGGGGTCAGGGGTCAGGGGTCAGGGGTCAGGGGGTCAGGGGTGGCGGGCTCGGAGGTTGCGGATGGACGGGGGGACGGGGGCGTCCGGGGGGCACCAGGGGGACGGCTCGGGGTCGCCGGCGACCAGGCGCAGGGGGACGACGCCGGTCCAGGTGGCGCGTTCGGCGTCGGTGGCGTCGTCCTCCATCGGGGCCGGCGGCCCGGTGCGCACCTTGACCGTCCACCGGCCGTCCGTGATCGGCAACGCCATCGCCAGGGTGGCTGCCAGCTCCTTGCCGGTCATCGCCCGCACCTCCGCGGTGCGCCCGGGGATCACCGCATCGGACAAGGTGTCCAGCGCCGCGAACTTGTCCTCACCCTCCAACGGGACCAGCTCACCGTGGACCACCGCCGAGCGGTA
>JAEUIP010000567.1 GCA_016795075.1 Planctomycetaceae bacterium
AATAACCATGGTGGAATTCTTCACGATTCAAGCCTTCAAAAAGCGATGTTGGCTGCAAAAGCGTTGAGCCGATGTTTTTTGCGTCAGCTATCAAATCAGAGCCGTTTTTTCGCTTCAATAGCTTTTCTATGTCGGCCTTGGAAACGAAAAATTGGCACGTTTCAAACGAAACCGGGTTTTTTCCGTCCGTTGAAAGATACCCCGGGCGTGTCTTTGATTCCACCGAGCTTGTCAGGTTCATTTAAATATTCCCTCAAAATACCACGTCCTCCCTGACTTTGTTCCTCGGCGTTCTCATCACTGCGTATTCGCCTCCAGGTCCCCGAAACGATTGCTCCAGAAAAAAACCTGTCACTTTCCTGTCACCGTCGAGCGGAAGGCACGGGAATCGAACCCGCAACCCCTTGCGGGGCACTTCATTTCCAATCTAGGGAAATGTCTTTTTGCCTGCCATCTGTTGCAAAATTGCCTTGGTTTTAGGCTGTCTTTGACTTGGTCGACGCCGATTCGTGGCGTGGTTTTGTCACTGAACCTGTCACTTGACGGCGTTGATCAGACGGCCTATCGTTCTGTAGCAAGAATCGGTAAAAATCGAGACGAGGTTGAAATCATGGACAGTCCTGATCCAGAAACAGTTAAGGCGTACCGAGTCCACCGCAAGTCGGTCAAAATAATCTCCGGGTTTCTCCGCGAACTTGACCCGCATTCTCCGCAGTCAACTAT
>JAEUIP010000568.1:0-415 GCA_016795075.1 Planctomycetaceae bacterium
ATGGCCGGCCAATATGAACAATTTGATTTTGGAGTTTGGCGCATACGGCCAAGCCTTTAACACTCGCTTGGTTGGCACTTCTTTACCAATCGTTCGCAAATAAGCTTGCGCGTAATTGACACCATGTTCGAGTTGTCCAAGCGTACCATAGTGGTAATGAAGTCCTTCTTCCCCTCCGATTTCGACGGCATCATGGGAAGTCGCAATGTACTCTACGAGTGGATCTGCGGCTGCCACTGCTTTTTGGGCAGTGCGGATGGCGTACATGTTGTCGCGATTGTCCATGCCCCAAATAGTTTTGGTGCAAAGTTCGCCGACATAGAATTTGAGGTTAGGAGCGTTCAAATCGCGACGCCAACTGGCGATGAAGTTCTTGAGATTTTTTTCGTAAGCAGGTTTGAATTTTTGATCGAAC
>JAEUIP010000568.1:425-723 GCA_016795075.1 Planctomycetaceae bacterium
TTTTCACCTTGATGCCACATGAAGCCTTCAAGCTGGTACTTGACGTTCTTCTTTTCCAGGTCAGCTAAAGATTCGCGAATATGCTTTAAGGCAAGCGGGTAAAGTTTGAAGCCGCCCGGGTTATCAGGATTCCAATCTTCACCCAATGTTGTTCCCCCTGAAGCAATCTTGATAATAGCGATTGGGCTATCGAGTTTCTTGGCGACATGTTGTCCGAAACTAAGTTCTGGTCCAAAGAAATCACCCGTTGGCTGTAGAGGGCGCCAGCCTTGGGAATCGATCATTTCTTCGCGTCCGA
>JAEUIP010000569.1 GCA_016795075.1 Planctomycetaceae bacterium
CGGCACGCGCCTCCGGGCGCACGGTGTCCGCGATGTACACCACGCCGGCCAGTTGGCCGTCGATCGCCACGTAGACCGGCGTTGCGCCATCCGCTGTGCCGACCGGGGATACCGGCAAGCCGCTCTCGCGCAGCAGCGCTGCATTGCCGACGAGCACCTTGCGTCCCTCGACGACCGCGCGCACGCCTCGCGCGGGCAGTTGCTCGTACTGCTCCGGCTCAGGCATGTCGATGCGCAGTCGTGCGGCATGCGCGACCACGGCTTTCGCCAGCGGATGCGCGGAGCGGCGGTCTGCCCCGGCAGCGAGCCGGACGATGTCGGTTTCCGAGACGGCCGCATCGAGCACCTCGACGCGCACGACAGAAGGCCGGTTGGACGTCAACGTGCCGGTCTTGTCGAAGACCACCACGTCGGCCTTGGCGAGCAGTTCAAGGTACAGGCCGCCCTTGATCAGGATGCCGCTGCGCGCCGCACGGGCGATCGCGGCAATCATCACCAAGGGGGTGGCCAGGCCGAGTTCGGCGGGCGACGTGAAGATCAGCAGCGTCACGACCATGCGCACGTCGCGGGTCACCAGGTAGACGCCGATCAGGAAGACGAGCACCACCGGGATCAGCCAGGCCGCGACACGGTCCGCTAGCTTCTGCACCGGCGCCTGATGGGCCTCGGCCTCCTCCACCAGCGCGATGATGCGGGCGAACAGGGTGTCGCTGCCGATCT
>JAEUIP010000056.1 GCA_016795075.1 Planctomycetaceae bacterium
CACGGCTGCCGCATCCCAAATGGTCGCTGCCGAGGAAGTCCAAGCAAAGCTGCGAACTTGGTCGGCTTTGAACCGCCAAGTTAACGGACCGTCCCCCGGTGGAATGGCCGCCTCCGTGCCGATTTCATCTTCACCGCGAATGACCACGGTGGTGCGACTGCCCGCCGCCGATGCCAATCTTTCCAATTGCTCAATCGTCAATACTTCGGCCGCGTTCGTTAACTCACCTGTCGCTAAAACGATCTGACCACGCGGTACCGTGATCGCTACCTCATAGGTTCCAAATTCGGTGTAGAACTCGCCTTGCCCCAGATACGGCAACACATTCCAGCCGTGTACATCATCGTATTTGCAGACGTGGGGAAACCACTGCGCCAATTGAAATACTTTACCCGCCTCAACTCGACGGATACCGTGTCGATTGATCCCATCCTCCGGAATCTTGAACGACCATGCGATCTCAAAGACAAACTGCCCACCATGACCCGGAATCGGAACGGGCAAGTCCAGTCGCCCCAACGTATCGAAGACGGTTAACGTGAGCGGCTGATCACCGGTCCGAACATAGTCGATCTTGTACCCACCGTTGATGCGACCGCGGCTTTGAACTCGCCCATCGGGTTGCGACGCCTTCCATCCCAAACTTTCGTCTTGAAAAATGTTCTGCTCCAAGCCCAACCACAACAGGTCCAAAGGATTGGGACTGTTGTTCGTGTAAGTGACGGTCGCCTTGGCTTCGATCGTCTCGGCGTCGGGATCCAACGTCACATCCATCTGGTAATCAACCTGTTGCTGCCAATAATCCGGGCCTGGTAACCCAGCCGCCGTGCGAACACGATTGGGAGTTGGCAAACCCAACGGCGAAAAAATGTTTTTGTCTTTACGCGGCGCCATACGGCGAAATGACTCTGCTTGAGTGGCCCCCGGCGGGTTGTCGGGCTCTTGGCTGGCCGCGCTCCCGGCAAATGACAAGGCAATGGCCAACGCCAAACCCAACCAACCAAAACCATTCCGCGCCACGCCGTCGTCGCACGCATTTCGGAACGTACGGTCAAGGATGAATACACTCTTCATAGTCATTCTATTCCTACGAGAATTCTGTAGATTGATCAGTTAGGGATACGATCCGAAAACGTTCGAGTCAGTTCCTGATAAAAAACTTGAGCGACTTGATCAAATCCTGCCGCAGAAGGATGCAATTCGTTGTGCCAACTACTAGCTGCGGCTCGCAACGTACCTTGAGTCGGGAGCAACGTCACCTGCGGATGATTGGCAGCTAATTTCTGCAGCATCACCGCAAACTGTTGCAACATTGCCTTAACAACTTCGGCCGCGACGGAGTTGGTGTTCGGGAACTTACGCAGTTGAAATGTCGGCTTCAACCACGGTCCCAAATGGCAGACACCCCGACCATCCGGAATCGCAAAATCGTACGCGTGAAAGACCAAATGCGTCGCTGGGCTCAAGTCGTCTCGCATTTGGATCAAGTCCTCGTAGCCGGCTTGGACAATCGCCAGTGCTGCCGCGAAACGACTCTGGTGAATGAAGTCCATGGCAGAAATCCCCGGGCGAAAATCTCGGATCCACAAGCTCATGGGCTCGCCGACGATGTCGTTACCACCACCCGAAAACAACAGGGCATCCCAAGCTCCACCAGCCGGACAGCCATTTCGTAATTGCTTCGCAATCACCTCTCGTTGCTTGACTCCCAACATCATTCGGACTTCATCGCCAGCCTTCGCGAGATTGAGAATCGGAACTCCTAGCCGTTTTTGTAGTCGTGGAATCACGCCTCCTCCAAAGAACGGCACAGGATAATCGAACCACGAGTCGCCCTCGGCGAAAACCTGCAAGGGACTGGCCACTGTTCGCGTTGCGACCCGCATGCCCGGTGTACCACTGCGAACCGCTCGTCCTTTTGCTTTCGCTGTCGACGATCTATCTGCAGCGACTCCGCGTTGCTTGAGCAGTTTCATAACCGCCGTGTACTCAACGGTCCGCTGCTGAAGTGTCTCATCTTGATGATGTTCCAAATTCTCGCGAGCGATGCCAACACTCTCGACCGTCGGAGCCATAGCCGCCGAGGTACTTGATCGCGAACTCGACGGTCGTTGCCCCGCTTTGGTCGCTCGTATCGACGAGCGTTTGGCAGGCGAGGCGGCCTGGACGATCGCCAATGCTTCATCGAGCGTCAATGGCGAATCGCCCTCCGCGTTCGCTCGAAGCGTCCGCTTATCCGACGATGCCTTCTTCGGCGGGACGCGCTTCTCCGAACCATGAAGCGAACCCGACGTCATCGAATGTTTCGGTGTTCGTTGATTGGACTTGGATTTCGCGGACTTTTTGGCAGCCATGACCATTGCTCCTTGCAAGTTTACAACCAGGGGGCTTGCGCGTACTGGATAAGGTAACGTTTGGCCGTTCTAATATCTATCCGGTTGGCCATAGGACGCTGACCAATAAACCGATAAATCTCCGTGAGAAAGAGCCACCCCCATGCCCTGGTTTCAGCAAGAAGCGCCGCAGATTTCCCGCACCGAAATTGAAGCGATGTGCCAACGAACCTTGGACGAGGCTCGGCAACGATTGGGATGTGAATTCCGCCGAGTCTTGTTATTGCCGCCGGATCTGACGCGAGCCCATTCCGGTGCGGGTTGGATCACCGAAACCATTTACAACTTGTTGCCCGCGTCCTGCGACACACACGTGATCCCAACTTTGGGTCAACACATTCCGCACACGGAAGCCGAGAACCGATGGATGTTCGGCTCGATTCCGCATGCTCGAATTCATGCCCATGATTGGAAGCAGGGCGTTACGAAACTGGGCACGATCCCCGGCGACTTGGTTTCGGAGACGACCGGCGGAATTGCCGATTGGGAGATCCCGGTCGAAATCAATACAATGACCGTCACCGAAAAATGGGATTTGATCATCAACATCGGACACGTTGTGCCGCACGAAGTCTTGGGCTTCGCCAATCACAACAAGAATTACTTTATTGGGTTAGGTGGCAAAGAGACGATTTGTGCATCGCATATGGCGGCCGGCGTTTACGGCTGCGAAAACAATCTAGGACAACTGATCACGCCACTTCGCGCTTGCTACAACTGGGCCGAGGAACAATTTCTTTCGAACCTTCCCGATGTCTACTTTCAAGTGGTGATGGCTCGCGATGCGAACAACAACTTAGTCCATACCGGCGTTTATGTTGGCGATGATTTAGAGACTTATCTGATGGCGGCCCGCGCCAGCCGCTCGCAGAATATCACGATGTTCGACAAGCCCGTCCAGAAAATCGTGGCGGTCATGCAAGCCGATGAATTTCGCGCGACTTGGGTGGCCAACAAAGCCGTCTATCGAACTCGGATGGCCATGGCAGACGGCGGCGAATTGCTGGTCATTGCCCCAGGCGTCGAACGGTTCGGCGAACAACCTGAAGTAGAAGCCTTGATCCGAAAATACGGCTACCGACCACGGACGGAGATCCTGGAGCTTTACAAACAGAACGCCGACATGCGCGAGACCGCCCATGGGACGGCTCATTTGATTCATGGTACCAGTGACCGCCGGTTCACGATTCGTTACGCTCCCGGGAAATTGTCGAAGGCCGAAATCGAAAGCGTGCACTACGAATACGCGGATGTCAACGAAATGCTGGCACGCTACCATCCGTCTCGCATGCGCGAAGGGTGGAACACCATGCCCGACGGCGAAGAAGTCTTTTATATTAGCACTCCATCGGCTGGTTTGTGGTCCACCCGGGAACGATTGATGTCGCGGTAACCACGAGCAAAATCCGGGACCACTAAGTTAAAGGCAACGCCACAACACGCGGAGTTCGAATTGTGATACAATCGCCGAGCCCGCTCTGGCGATTGGCTCCCCGCGGTTTGCTTGCGCGACATGGTTGGAGTTGGGCGTCCCGCCTCCAAATTCACGGATCATCCGATGTCGATGTCCCGCCCCGGTCCTGTAAACACCGATTTCATTGGCGTCTCGATTGCTGCCGACGTTGTGACCTCGAGCCGTCAATCGCTCTTGTTTTTTTGGTTTACAGCAAACTTCGTTAAGATTGCGTTGACGGGATTTTGGCTTGCATTGTGTTGCGCTTTTATTGCAACGCATGCGAATGGCTTCTTGTTCGGCGATGAGTTCGGGGATGATTTGTACATCACTCGCGTCAAGCCGATTCTCGAAGAACGATGCTTCGCCTGCCATGGAGCTCTCAAGCAAGAAGCGAATCTTCGCCTCGATACCGTGGCAGCGATGTTGGACGACCAAACTCGCGATCCAGTCGTTGTTTCCGGAATACCTGATGAAAGCGATCTGATCGCTCGTATCCAACAGGAAGACCCAAGCCTGCGGATGCCACCGGAAGGGCGTCCGCTCTCGGCCACGGAAATCCAGTGGATCTGGCAATGGATTCAAGACGGCGCGACGGCTCCTGCAAACGAGCAACCGCAAGCCGATCCCCTAAGCCATTGGGCCTTTCAAGCGCCGGAACGCGGCGCTCTAACGCCGAATAACTCCAGCATCCATCCGGTCGATCAGATTCTGGAAAACTCGATTGACCGCCCGCAGGTCGCGCCGTTGTCGAGAGCCGACGCGGTAACATTGGTTCGTCGTGTGTATTTGGATCTGCTCGGAATTCCTCCGTCAAAATCGGAGGTAGACAAATTCGTTGCAAACGATTCGCCAGAGGCTTATCGCGCATTGATTGACGAGTTGTTAAATCGCCCCGAGTACGGCCAACGCTGGGGGCGGCACTGGATGGATGTGTGGCGATATTCGGATTGGTACGGACGACGCTCGGTGCCGGACGTTATGAACTCCTATCCCCAGATTTGGCGTTGGCGTGATTGGATCGTTCGCTCGCTGAATGAAGACAAAGGTTACGACCGCATGGTCTTGGAAATGCTGGCCGCAGACGAGTTGACTCCGACCGATCACGCGAACGTGGTCGCGACCGGATTCTTGGTACGAAATTGGTACAAGTGGAACTACGAAACTTGGATGAAAGATAACGTCGAACACACGTCCCGCGCGTTTCTAGGGCTTTCGATGCAATGCGCGCATTGTCACGATCACAAATACGACCCCATCACCCATGAAGATTACTTTGGCTTTCGCGCGTTCTTCGAGCCATTAGAACTTCGCCATGAGCGAATCGCTGGCGAGCCTGATCCTGGTCCGTTTCAAAAGTACGTCTATGCTCTATCGTATGGGCCGATTTCGAGCGGTGCGATTCGGGTGTTTGACGAAAAATTGGACGCGGCAACTTACATGTACCTGGGCGGCGATGCTCGAAATAAAATTCCTGATCGGGACCCCATCGCGCCACACCCTCCCACTGGTTTCAAGTGGAGCGAGTTCTCGCTGGAACCAATAGATTTGCCAAAAGAAGCGTCTTATCCAGGACTTCAAACTTTCTGGCGAGACGAAGAAACTCGCGTCGCAAAAACCAAGCAAGAAGCCGCCGAAGCCCGAGTGATTCAAGCACAAGCGACCGTTGAACTGGCGGAATCCGAATTGCAGCAAACTCGGCAAACAGCAATTGTGCCTACTTCGAACGACGGGTCGGATACGATACTCGCAGCCGAATTGAAATTGTGGGCGGCTCGCTTGGAACTGGACGTTGCTATGGCGGCCCAAATGGTTGCGGAAGCCGCCAAGGAATCATTGGTCGCGCGAATGGCTGCCGATGACGCGCGTTACCGATCGTTAGGCAACCCCGAACAAATGGCCCGACACGCGAATCGCAGCGAAAAGCAACTTGCTTATCAAGTTGCCCACCATGCCCAACAGATCGCGCGGCAGCAACTGGTGCTCGCTCAACAGCAGACTCACGCGGCCACTGATGAAACCGCGGCGGCGCTGAAGGCGGCGGTTGCCGTAGCGCAACAGGCATTAGATACAGCCAGTGCCGCAGCGTCGACGGCTCAAGCTGCGCTAGCGTCTCAGGGGACCGAATACACGCCGCTGTCGCCCCAATATCCAGCGACCAGTACCGGTCGACGGACCGCGCTGGCTCGCTGGATCGTGGACCGCAGGAATCCGCTAACCGCGAGAGTCGCTGTGAATCACATTTGGCTCAGGCATTTTGGCCAAGCGTTGGTGGAAACGCCTGACAACTTCGGCCTTCAGGGCAAACTGCCGAAACATCCGCAGTTGCTCGACTGGTTGGCCGTCGAGTTCATGGACAACAACTGGAGCATGAAACATCTGCACCGAGTCATCATGACCAGCGCCGCTTACCAGCGTTCGTCCCGTGTTCTCCCAAATCACGAAGGCATGACGCTCGATAAAGAAAACGCGTATTATTGGCGGCGACTTCCACTTCGGATGGAAGCCGAAGTGGTGCGCGACAGTATCTTGGCGGCGACCGGTGTGATCGATGTCAGTCAAGGTGGAGCCGACATCGAGGTTTCTCAGTGGCACGAATCGCCCCGGCGAAGTCTGTACTTCACGATTCATGGCGAGGCCGAGATGACATTCATGAATACATTTGATGGCCCCAGCGTTGGCGAATGTTATCGCAGGAACTCAACCGTCCTGCCTCAACAAGCTCTCGCTTTGACCAACAGTGAATTGGTGTTGAAATACGGTCGGCAACTGGCTCAACGGATTTCCGCCGAGTTGGAGTTGACACCGGAGGCTCCATCGCCAAGCCAGGCGTCGGAGAACGAACGCTTTGTCCAAGAAGCGTTCTGGCGAGTCCTGAGTCGCGGTCCGTCGACCAGTGAGTTGTTAGTCTCCCTTGAGTTTCTCAATTCGCAGACGGAGCAATTCTCGAAACTCTCCGAGTCGGAATTAGTCGGCACACCGCCTGTTGGCGTGGTACCTGCAGCCACCATCCCGGCGCAGCGTGCTCGCGAGAATTTGACAATCAGTCTGTTTAGTCACAATGATTTCCTGACGATCCGTTGAGGTAGCTTATGTCGAAACATAGAACCGCATTTTGTGGACGAACCAATCGACGACAACACTTGGTCGATTTAGGCATGGGTTTTGGCGGGTTGGCCTTGGGGGCGCTCTTGAACCAAAGTGGGTGGGCCAGCGTACGGCAAGAGATGGGCGATCTTACACTTCCTTTGCCGGTAACCCATTCAAGAGCCAGAGCCAAAAATGTAATTTGGATATTTTTATCCGGGGGTGTCAGTCACTTGGAGACGTTTGACCCGAAACCGTTACTTGACCAATTTGCCGGCAAGACCTTTGAAGAAACGGGCCTGCCCAATCCGCAAAAGTTGCCCATTTATCGGGAACGCTCGCGCAGTGTCGTTGGCATGGATCGTGAAGTGGTTTCCACGATCATGCCGCTGCAAGTTGGCTTCAAGCAGTACGGTGAAAACGGTACCTGGGTGAGTGATTGGTTGCCGAACTTGGCACAAGTTGTGGACGATTTGTGTATCGTGCGTTCGATGTACACCACGGACAACGATCACAACGCGGAGTTCCAATTTCAAAACGGCCGACATTCCCTTGACGAACAACAGCCGTGTATTGGCTCGTGGATTTCGTACGGTTTGGGTTCGCTGAATGAAAACTTGCCGCAGTTTGTGTTTCTCGGCAAATACAGTGACAATCGCGTCAAGCGAAACTTTGATGCCAACTACTTGGGGCCGCAGCATGCGGGTGTCGAACTCTCGCTGGACCCTGCGAATCCATTGCCGTTTGGTCGTCGGGCTTCGGACATGCTGGCGGCGGAGCAACAAGCCCAATTCGAACTGATACATCGCTGGAATCAATTGTCTGCGTTTGAACATCCGGACGATGCCCAACTGCAGGCAAGGATTCGCGCTTACGAACTGGCGTATCGCATGCAAATGTCGGCGCCTGAAGTTTTGGGGCTGACAGACGAGACTCCAGAGACGCTGGCTTTGTACGGTATGGATGATCCGCCGACGGAGCTTTACGGTCGGCGTTTGTTGACCGCGCGGCGACTGGCAGAACGCGGCGTACGATACACGCTGGTTTATTTGAGTGACTATGGCGAGTGGGATTCGCATTCGAACATCAAGGATTTGCATGCCAAATGTTGCGGTCGAGTGGACAAGCCATTGGCCGGTTTGATTCGCGATTTGAAACAACGAGGGATGCTGGACGAAACCTTGGTGGTGTGTGCCACGGAGTTTGGGCGGACGCCCGCGCTAGAAAAGACAACTTTGAATCAAGCGGGAACCGGACGAGATCATCATCCGCATGGCTTTACGATTTGGCTGGCGGGAGGTGGCGTCAAGCCAGGGTACGTTCACGGTGCGACGGACGAGTTAGGCTTCCACGCCATCGAAAACCCTCATTACGTAACGGACATTCACGCGACCACTTTGCATTTGTTGGGGCAAGATCCCACCCAATTAAACATTCCCGGTCGCAAACGCCTCGAGATAGACTACGGACACGTCATTCATGACATTATTGCCTGATCCCGCTGACAGGTCTCGCAGCCTGGGCTACCGATTCCCGAGTGGACGAATTGCCGGAGTTGATCCAATTCCGTTTTTGAATTGAGTCCGTGGGCGCGTCGCCATTCGTCGTTATAAAAGGTGTGGCCATAACGATCTCCGGAGTCACAGATCAGGGTGACTACCGAGCCCGTCTCGCTTCGTTGGCGCATTTGGTGAACAAGTTCCAAGGAGCCGATCAAGTTCGTTCCGGTTGACGGTCCGACTCGGCGGCCGAGCCACTCTTCCAAGAACAGCATTGCGGCCACGCTCCAGCGATCCGGAACTTGAATCATCGCGTCAATGATCTCGGGAATAAAAGAAGGCTCGACGACCGGACGCCCAATGCCTTCGATTCGTGAACTTTGCGCTAGAGTGCCTGGCGTTGCCTTGGCTCCCGGTTTTCCGGCCCGGTAACAATCGAAAAAGACGGAATGGTCAGGATCGACGACACAGAGTTTCGTATCGCGTCCGTGGTAGCGGATGAACCTGCCAAGCGTTGCGGACGTGCCCCCAGTTCCTGCTCCCACGACCACCCAGACGGGGTTGCAATCGGGCTCGAGTTCCAACTGTCGGAAGAGACTTTCCGCGATGTTGTTGTTGCCTCGCCAATCGGTGGCTCGCTCGGCGAATGTAAACTGGTCCATGAAGTGCCCACCGATTTGCTGAGCCAGTTCAGCGCTGGCGGCCCGAATTTGGCTGGGGTTGTCCACAAAATGGCAACGCCCACCATAGAACTCGATCAATTTAATTTTCTCTTGCGAGGTAGAGTGGGGCATCACGGCAATGAAGGGGAGTCCCAAGAGTCTGGCAAAATACGCTTCGCTGACGGCCGTCGAGCCACTGGAGGCCTCAATAATTGTCGTCTCGTTACGAATCCAGCCATTGCACAACCCGTACAAGAATAGGGACCGAGCCAGCCGATGCTTGAGACTGCCGCTGGGATGAGTCGATTCGTCTTTCAAGTACAAACAAATCTGTGGCGTCGCGGGCAAGCGCATTCGCACCATGTGCGTCTCAGCACTGCGCTGAAAATCCGCATGAATCTCGCGGATGGCCATTTTGACCCAAGCTCGATTCGGCAAGTTTTCCATCGTCCCAAGTATGTTCATATGTCGGTGTGCGCTCACGTGTATGTCCCCTGCTGTTAGTCTACTACTCCCGTACGCAATCCCAACCCGGGGACAGACACCAGAGCAACCTAACAATACTCATGGGGACAGACAACCCTTCACATGTTGCAAGCTGACTTTTGTGTCCTCTGTGTCCCATAAATCCAACCGTATTAACGCTGGGGACACAGGCACGAGACCGACATGTCGACGAACTTGGGGACAGACACCACTCAGAATTACGAGACAATCCGATTGGGGACAGACACAATCCGATTGGGGACAGTCAACTTTTTCGTTCGGTGCTATTTAAAACGCGAGTTAAGAACGAACCACCAGCGACTGACTGGATGCTGGTACGGGCCGTGTTCTTACTCCTTTTATCCAGGTCGTGAGCCTTGTGGGACAGTCAATTGTTTGGACTGGTCGAGGGACAGTCAAAAGTTCCGTGCAAAAAATCGAACGCACGGCGGCCACGCGACGAAGGGCTACTCAAGGACGCTCCACCGATTCTTTTTGTACACCCAAAAAAACTTGCATAGCTCTGGACTATCTGATACAATCCAGAAAACTTCACGTGGTTGCCGATGGGATTCGGTGGCAGTTTGACTTTCAGCTTTCTTCGTCATTGATGCCGAGGAAGGCTGGCCAGTAGTATTAGGAATCCCATCATGGCCCGAAAAGCCCGTAAAAACTCGATTGATCCATCTGTGATTCAGGTCGTACACACTTGGAATCGGTTCGTGCGCCGACTGGTTCTCTGCGGAATCGACCCGATCACGGGCGCCGACTGCGAATATCGGCGGGAATGGTCGCGCTCCCGACTATTGCATCTAGCCTCCGTTTATGCAATTGAAGTTCTGACCTACGCCATCATGGGGAATCACACCCATATGGTGTTGCGGTCTCGACCAGATATTGCTCGGCAGTGGACTCCGGAAATGATCGCGCGCCGCTGGCTCACGCTGACACCCAAAACCGATAGTACAGGCAACATTGTCGAACCAACTCCAGCACAGATCCAGGCCATTGTAGACGACCCTGAACTGGTGGAGAAGCTGCGACTTCAGCTTTCCGACATCAGCTGGTGGATGCGGAGTTATGCCCAGCATATCGCGAAGCGAGCGAACTTGGAAGATAACATGGAGGGACATTTTTGGCAGCAACGTTACAAGGCACATGTATTGGTTGATGAAGCATCAATCCTGCGCTGCATGATGTATGTGGATCTAAACCCTATCCGCGCAGGACTAGCTGATTCGATCGAAGACTCCGACTACACTGGTGCGAAAGATCGTTTCGACGATCTAAGGGTCCATGTGGCGACGAAAAATGAAAGTCAAATCACTTTGCGATTCGACTCAGGGTCAGACACATCGCGTTGGGAGCGTCTCGAGCACCAATGCAGCGGCTGGCTTAGCCCAATCGAGATTGATGGCCAACGAAGTGAAGCCCACTGCGAGACCGTTGACATGGAAGAACAAGTAGCTAGACCACGAAGTCGGCGAATCAGCCAGCGCGGGGCCGTTCGGATTCCGTTAACCAAATATTTGCTATTGCTGGATTTGATTGGCCGCCAACAACGGGCGGGAGGCAGCGGCTTCATTCCCGACGAAGTTGTTCCGATTTTGCAACGATTGAATATCGAGGCAACCGGGTTCATTGAGTCCATATTGTGTTTCGGCCAACGCTTTAAAACCATCGCGTACAGGTGCCGGAACGACAATGTGCGATTGAACGAAGTCAATGCGTTGAAACAGGTCGTTGCAGTGTAGGCGAAGCCATGACTCGGCATTCGCTATGTGTTTTTAAAACTACGAATTAAACAAAACGCTCCGATTCACGGGGACGTTGTGAGAAAATTCCATGCAATGTTCGCGCCATTGTTTGGCGGTTGGTCAACGTGCCGACAATTTTTTTGTTGATGACTATAGCGGCAGACCCAACGATGTTCTATTGCGCGAAAAGAAGGTATCTTTGGTGGGATATCCGACCGGGAATTGGCTGTCATTCCGTCACTTTCCGATAAGTAGAGATTGACTGTCCTTCCGATAAGTAGAGATTGACTGTCCCCGCGGCCCACCTTCCCAGGAATTGGCATAGACTGTCCGCTTGCGCCACGACTCGCGTCACTTGACTGTCCCCTTGCGTCATCCCCTTGCGTCACGGTTGTCTGTCCTCCACGCCTTGTGCGGACGACTAGGGCTTAGAGTCTGCCGAACCGGTAATTCGGAGTAGCTGACGCAGCAGCAACGGTTCGCCGCCGATAGTACTCGTGTCCATTGACCCAAGATAGGTTGAATCTTTACTAACTTGGTAGCAAGAGATTGATATACTGAATTTTGAGCAAACGGCGGCGCGGTTTGTTTGCGTCGACATACGGGAAAATTCGTAACCCGTGATTCCGCGGCTATTGCAAGTTGAACTGCCCGTTTCAGACTCAAATCATCATTGAGGAACAAAACAAATGTCGCCGCCAACTCGCTGGAGTCTCCGACACTTGCTTGCATTTGTGTTCATTGCCTGTTTGACCTTTCCCTATCTCGTTTCATTTCACGAATCCGTGATTGTCGGCTTTCCGTTGTTTTATGTCGAAGACCAAGAGTTAAATGAATGGCTGACCGATCTTGATCCTACAGCACGCATTTATGATAGTTCACCATCAAGGGGATCCGACAATGAACGCGCTTTCGCGGACTATTCGCTAGGGATTGCCACGAAATCTGCAACCACCAAGCAGGTAATGGAACATCTGGTCGAGCAACTCTGTCGGAAAGCCGAATCGGATGGCTGGAAGTGTTCACGAGGTTGGCATTCGAACTGGTTTGAACTCTCCAAGGGGGCGGCAAAATACTCCTTGATTTTGGAAGAACGAGAGCTGACCGCGCATGATAACTTGTTCGCCCGAAAAGGCAATCAAGTCACTAGGTTGAAGCTCTATCTGATCGGCTTCAGGACACGTTAGATGTTACAATCGGCATCAGGAAGCTGCGAACTCGAAGGAAGATCAAATGGAACAAGACGCGAGGTCGGCATTCGGGCAGTATGGGTTGAAACGCGAGTACGTAACTTCGACGGCGGTCTGGGAGCGAGAGTCTTCCCAAATCTTTCAGCGACACTGGGTCTGTGTTGGTCGCGTTGAGGAATTGGGGGTGAACGGTGTTCGGCCGTTCGTCTGGGAAGGACAGCAGTTATTGGCTGTCTGCGGCGACGATGTTATATGTCGCGTGTTCCGGAATGTTTGTCGCCACCGCGGTAGCTTGTTGGTCCAACCCGAAGAATGTTCGGCGGTCGGTCAACGCTTGCAATGCCCGTATCACGCGTGGACCTACGACCGAAAAGGTTGCTTGCGGGCCGCTCCAAACATGGAAAATGTCCCGGGTTTTGAGGCAAAAGACCTTGGTCTGCTTGAGATCCCGACAGCCGTGGTCGCAGGGTTTCTCTGGATCAATTTCGCACCGCAAAACTCTGCCGCTGAATTCTTGGAGCCGATCGCCAATGTATTTGCAGCCTGGCAATTGGGCGAATTGGTCGTTGCGACGGAGTTGAAGTATGTTGTAAAAGCCAATTGGAAGCTGTTGTTTCAAAACTATAGTGAGTGTTACCATTGCCCTACGGTTCACCCGGCTCTAAATCGTTTGACGCCGTACCTTGGCTCTTCTAACGAATTGGTTAGTGGTCCCATTTTGGGTGGTCCAATGCAATTGGCAGCCGGTGTCGGCACGATGTCCGAAGATGGCGAGTTGGTTGGTTCGGTAATTCCGTCACTTGATCCACTGCAAAAGCGCCAAGTCTCGTACTTCACGGTTTTTCCAAATGTCTTTCTCAGCGTTCATCCAGATTATGTCTTGATTCACCGATTGCAGCGGCTTAGCAATCGAGAAACAGAAGTCGTTTGTCAGTTCCTATTCCAAAAACAAGACCGTGAACTTCTGAATTTTGATCCACTTCGCGCGGTCCGTTTCTGGGATCTGACCAACCGCCAAGACTGGGAAGTCTGTGAACGCACGCAGTTAGGCATTGAGGATGTCGGTTACTGTCCAGGTCCATACTCAAACCTAGAGAGTGTCGTGGCGGCATTCGATCGCCATTATCTCGCGTCCCTCGGGGATTTCGATTTCTGACGTAAGGCCCCGCTGCGTGCAGCGCTATCCCGAGGTTGAATTTTCTAGGTGGCCCGCGCGGACGGAGACTGTCCCCGCATACTCTAGGTTGCCCGCGCGGAAGGTGACTGTCCCCGCAGACTACGGCGCGGAAGGGGACGATCGCCGTAGGCCACGAGCGGAAGTTGTCTGTCCCCGTACGCGACGACTGGAATGAAGCCACGGCTGGAACGTGACTGTCCCTCGGAGGTTGACTCGCGTGTTGACTCGCGTATAGGGAGACTGTCCCCGCAGATTACGGCTCGGAAGGGGACGATCCCCGCAGGCCACGTGCCGAAGTTGTATGTCCCCGTACGCGACGACTGGAATGAGGTCACGGCTGGAACGTGACTGTCCCTCGGAGGTTGACTCGCGTGTAGGGTGACTGTCCCCGTAGGCGACCATAGGCCACCGCTGGTAGGTGACTGTCCCCGGGTTTTGTTCAACGAACGAGAAGGTGCCCAACCCCGAGTCTGTCCGCAAGGGGGTTACTTTCCTTTTCGGCGACACGCCAATGTTGACTGTCCCCGTAGGCGACCAAAAGGTCACCGCTGGAGAGTGACTGTCCCCGGTTTGGTCGCCCGATTTGGTCGAGTCCGCAGCGGGAAGGTGACTGTCCCCGGTTTTGTTGTCCCCGGTTTTGTTGTACCTCGTTTTGTTCTGTTACAAACAGCCATGAAGTCGGCTACAGTCATGGAGAGTAAGACCTCGCAGGCCCAAACATACGGAGAAACAGAGTCGGGTTTCAAAGATTCGAAGCCGAGGCACTTTGTGCTGGGTGCAAATGAGGTCGATCAAACCGATAGCGGAACCGCTACGCCAAAGGTTGATGGGATGGTCGATGAATCTCTCCTTCACCTTCCTCCGTACCTCAAGTTCTTCGCGAGAGCAAACTTTTGCATCCGCTTTCGAAAAAGTCGTGACGACGCTCCCAACTCTTGCTCTGCGTTTCCGTTCGAGTTTTCCGTCACAAACGACACGCACTATCACGTGTTGTCGTCAATGCCGCGTCATGTCGTTACAATCTTTCCTGGTCACTGGCCAACGGTGGTTTTCGAGTCGTGCAGATAAAAGGACCGGAATGACACTCCCGAATCAACATGCTCAATCGATCATCGAACGGGTCCTCCACGGACGTACGCCTGCCGCGGCCCTGAAACGCCTGTCGCCTCGGTTGCCGGTCAACGAACCCCTGCCCGAACGATTGAAGAGTTTCACGGATCATTCCGCCGAGGCAATGCAAAAGCGCCGGGACTTGTTGGCAAGTATGGGAATTTCGACCTCCCAGTTAGCGGGCGACGGTCCGGAGATCGATCCCGTCGCTTTGGCGGGCAATATTGAAAACCAAGTTGGGATGGCTCGGGTGCCGGTCGGAGTTGTGGGACCTCTTAGAATCAACGGTTCGGCAGCTCACGGTGACTTTTATGTGCCGATGGCCACGACCGAAGGAGCCCTGATCGCTTCGTATCATCGCGGGGCGATGTTGGTCAGCCAAGCTGGCGGCGCGACCTCAATCTGCCTGACCGAGATCCTGACACGGGCTCCGGTTTTCCAATTCGAATCCGTGCGGGAAGTTGGACTGTTCTTGGCGTGGTTGCTCCCCGAGTTTCCTCGACTGCAGGCGATTGTCGGTCAAACCACCGCCCACGGCAAACTCTGCGACGTTCAGACCTCCATCGTAGGCAAAGAAGTCTTCTTGCTGTTCGAATACACCACGGGCGACGCCAGCGGCCAGAACATGGTGACCGTTTCGACTCAAGCGTTATGCCAGTGGATTGTCGAGAATTCCCCTGTAGCCCCGCAGCATTGGTTCATTGACGGCAACATGTCGGGCGACAAAAAAGCGACCGTGCAAGCTTTCAGCTACGCTCGGGGAAAAAAAGTAGTCGCCGAGGCCATCCTGCCGGCTCTGTTGGTGCGACGTATTCTGAATACTAGCCCCGAGCAGATCGTGCGGTACGCCGCGTTGTCGGCCATTGGTGGCATTCAGAGTGGATCGATTGGCGTGCAGGGTCATTATGCCAACGGCTTGGCGGCAGTCTTTATCGCGTGTGGGCAAGATGTCGCATGTGTTTCCGAGGCTGCGATTGGCTTGACGCGAATGGATCTCACGAAACAAGGCGATCTCTACGTGTCGGTCTCCGTACCAAATCTAATTTGCGGAACTGTTGGCGGTGGCACCAGTCTTCCGACGGCCAAAGAATGTTTGGCGATGTTGGGTTGTGCCGGAGCCGGACACGCGCGGAAGTTGGCCGAGATCTTCGCCGCTCTGTTATTGTGCGGCGAAGTATCCATCACCGGAGCGATGGCCGCTGGCGAATTCGCGGCGGCTCATCAAAAACACGGACGCAAGCCGCCATCGGGAGGCAATTGAAACATCGTGGATCAACCCATCGAATCCCGCGCGCGTTTTGATTTGGTTCGTTACGCGAATTGTTGGGAAGACGCGGACATCTTGTGTACGGCATTGGAGCCGCGGCCCGGCAAACGCATTTTGTCGATTGGATCGGCGGGCGATAATGCGTTGGCGTTGTTGGCTAGTGGAGCCGAAGTCGTGGCCGTCGATTTGAGCCCGGCTCAATTGGCCTGCATCGAACTACGCCGCGCCGCGTTTCACAGTCTTGATCATCCTGCATTATTGAGTTTCCTCGGGGTGCGGCCTGCTAACGATCGCTGGGAAACTTGGTTGCGACTACGGCCCGAGTTACCCGCCGAAAGTCAAGCGTTTTGGGACTTTCGGGCGGAATCGATACGACAAGGATTTATCCACGATGGCAAGTTCGAGCACTACTTCCGCAAGTTCCGCTCTTATATTCTGCCCCTGATCCATCCTCGCCGGACCACCGAAGAATGGCTCCGGGAGAAAACTCGCCAGCAGCGAATCGACTTTTATGCCCAGCGCTGGAATAACTGGCGGTGGCGACTGTTGTTTCGCGTGTTCTTTAGTCGCTTCGTCATGGGGCGATTGGGGCGCGATCCCGAGTTCTTTCGGTATGTGGAAGGATCTGTCGGCCAGCGGATCCTGGAGCGAACTGGATATGCATTGACGGAACTTAGCACGCACGACAACCCTTACTTGGTTTACATCTTGAGTGGCAATTACGGAACCGCCTTGCCACGCTACTTGCGTCCCGAGAATTTTGCGGCGGTGCGAGCGGGTTTGGATCGATTGCATGTGGTTCGCGGATCGATTGACGAAGTGGCTCGGGACTGGGCAAAGCGGCCCGACGGCGGCTTTGACGGCTACAACTTGTCGGACATTTTTGAATACATGAGTCCGGAGTTAACCAGCTCCGTGTATGGCCGCCTCTT
The DNA here is from genome assembly GCA_016795075.1 of Planctomycetaceae bacterium. GTDB lineage: Bacteria > Planctomycetota > Planctomycetia > Pirellulales > Pirellulaceae > M30B19. Next base: position 17,014 of record JAEUIP010000056.1, read on the forward strand.
GAGTGCCGCTCGGCCGAAGGCTCGGTTGGCGTATTGGAACATGTTGGTGCCTCGTTCCGCTCCCCAAGAGTTCGCCAATCGAGTTGTCCAATTAAGTGAATTGTCGAAATCGCTGTTTGGCCAGGATAAAGCTTGGTTCTATAGTGCGTTTGTGATCGATGAAGTCCGCTAACGCGAGTGAAGGAACGGCGGGATGGGCATTAGCGAACAAGACTTGATCGGCGGTTCGATCATTGCGTCCGCGTTTCTGGCCCTGTTGGTCACGGCCGAGGCCTGGCGATACTTTCTGCGGCCACCCACCGAGTACACACGCAAGTTGGTTCATGCGGGAGGCGGTTTCATTGCGTTGGGCTTACCGCAATTGGTATCTTCGCATTGGGTCGTTTTGGTACTCGGTGGGAGCATGGGTGCCTTGTTTGTGTTGAGCAAACGATTTGGATGGCTGGCCAGTGTCCATGCCGTCGAACGCAGGAGTCGAGGTGCTGAATATTACCCGGTGGTGATCTACTTGCTGTTTGTCTTGGCCGCGAACGAACCTTGGAAATACGTGGCAGCGGTGTTGAACTTGGCGGTAGCCGACGCTTCAGCAGCCATGATTGGCAAGCGATTTGGCCGGATCAAATATCGGGTGGCCGACCAGTGTAAATCTTTGGAAGGCAGTTTGGCGTTTTACGTGGCCTCGTTTCTGGTTACGTTGGGGCCGCTCTTGTGGTGGAGTCCGTTGAAAGATTCACCTGGCGAGTGGGCACATTACTGCTTAGCGGCCCATTTGATTGCGCTGTTAGTGACGTGTTTTGAGGCCGTGTCGCAAGATGGTCAGGACAATCTATGGATTCCGTTGGGGGCTTTGTTGGTTTTGACCAAGACGTTTCAAACCGATGTGGCGGATCTATGGGTCCAAAATCTGAGCTTTGTCGGAATCTTGGTCGTTGCTTCGACGGTTGCTCGATTCAGTCGCACGTTTGAGTTGGCAGGGGTGTTGATATTTTGTCTGTCGAGCTATGGGTGTTGGGCGATGGGCTCGTTCGATTGGGCTTTGCCGATTTTCTTGGGGTTCTTCCTGTATGTCGCTGTTTGCAGTTGGATGCAGGCGACCTGGGGACTGCAGATTCGCGCGGTCACTTGGTCGGTCATTGTGCCGTTTATGATTTTGGCGATTGGGAATATTGCGATTCAGTATGAGAACATGGAGTTGTATCGCTTCATGTATGGCCCATTTCTGGCAGCCGCGACGTTGGCTTTGGTACAGGCCACTTACAATGTCTTCGCATGTTCAAAGGTGCAAGAGTTGAATGCGGCGAAACGAATGATTCGGAAGCGACTGATAGTTGGAATATTGATTGCCTTAGTGATTGAAACTTTGTTTGTAAGTGCTTCAATTCTCCGCGGGATCGCACCCAATGCCTCGGCATTGATTTGTTTCTTTTCGATCGTCGCTAGTTTGTCGATCCTGAGCAGCCTGACCAATACGGCATCCAATCCGGAAACAGCCGGCAACGGATGGCTCGCGCGCCGAGCCTGTTTGAACGCTATTGCCGCACTCTCAATCGCCACGGCCCAGTGGCTTGATTTGAGCGGTCCATGGCCCATATCTCTGGAGTAACGGGTCTAAAAAAACACGACAGAATTGTGAATAGTTTGCCAGACAGCCTTTAGAATCCAGGCAAATTTCGAGATGTTGGCTCGGGCGGACCGAATGGCTATTCGAACCATCATATGGACATCGCGATAATCGCTTCAACACTTCTAATCGCCTATTACTTGACACCATAATGAACCAAAGGTATTTTGGAAGACTTAATCGCACGATTGTTCATAATTGCGTGACGACGTACCTTCACCGTACCCGTTCGGCTAGCTCGAACGAGACCCCATGTTTGCGGACATTGGGGTTTTTTTGTTTCTCCGACACCGAATTGCTTTAGTCGCCCCCCAACACCGGTCCTCAGATGATAGAATCTGCGAATCCTTCGTACGGATTTACGATTACATCAACCGCAACTTTCCTAGATAACTCGCCCGAGCAGAATCCATGACTCCCGCTCCAGAATCAAGGCACGGAAATGGTTTGGAAGGATTGAAATCATCGGAGTCATCTGCGGATTCGTTCTCAGACACAGACCGGCGCGCAATGAATCAACCGACCGACAAAATGATACGATGCGGCTGTGGCATGTGGGTCCGCCCAAGCAATATTAAGCGGCATAACGCCAAGGCCCACAAAATCGATTCACCGGAGAAGCTAATTCGTCGATTAGTGAAGTGTCCGTGTTGTCACCAACCAGTCTCTTCCGCTCGGTTCTTGACTCATCGGCGAAAACATCATGCTCACGAGACCTATGGCAATCCAACAAATCTCCCAATTCAAGCATATCTGGATTTTTTTCAACTTTACGACTGCATAGTTATCGATGTGCGTCAGATCTTGGCACCAAAGTTTGAAACACTGCAAGTCGCACGTCTTTTGCACCGAATCCTAAAGCGAATCCGACGCGGCGAACGAATCTATTGCATCGTTGATCGCTTGCTCTCTAATCACTTGACTCATCTTGGATTGCAGGTACTTCAGATTTTGGATCGGCTTCCCGGAGACTTCCCATTTCACTTTTGCACTTTCAACACTCCGTCTGAGTCTCAACTATTTCTGGAACAACTACAGTCCATCGACACGCTACGACTCATCACGAGCATTGGCAGACGAAAACCGAATGACAGTGGGTCGGAGCATCCACAGCTCCAAAAGTCTGAATTCGAAGCAAATGAGCGAATCGCCGACAAGAGTGTTGAATACGGTACTTCGAAGCTGACTTCACAGCATCATGCATTTGTCTTGTCAAAACTTGAACGGTTAATGGTTGCCATCATGAAGACCGGAAAAACCAAATCCTCGTTTCACTTGAGATCGTTTAATGGGGAGCCGATGGTAGGTTTACTGAACCGGAATCCAATACGAAACCGAAACCGCAATTCGTCGTTGGAAGGAAGTCACTTGTGGATGGCACTTCGAGCGGAATGGGAAGTTGCCAGGCGACTTCGGACGATCTTGCATAACTGCAGTAAGCAGACCACCAATCCAGACGACTTCCAATCGAGATTGCGAAAAGCAAAAAGCTTGCATAGTCTCGTTGAGTTGCTTGCCGAAACACCTCAAGCAACCGAGCAATTAATTCGTTCGATTAGAAAGATTGCCACTATTCGCAACAAACTTGTTCATCAAACCGACTTTATTCGCATCCGAAACCTAATGGCGTTCGATGCGACTTTTATCCATGTGACGCAATTATTGGATGAGCTATTAACCAATCAAACCAATAAGCATCATTTCGAAAATTCGGTGCCTTTTCCACATCCCGCCTCCAACAGTACGTTTTTTCTCGCTTCTACCATCGAACTAAGCAAACGGCTAGAGTCGTTAATGAGGGATAAATTGTCGGCGAGCGGAAAAGGTTTATTGGAGAAATTTCGGTCAGTCGCTCATATTCTCCCTCGAAGTACACAACGATGCATCGCGACTTTCGCGCGCGAACGCAATCTTTTGCTTCACTACCCAGACCGTTTCAATTCAGTTTCGTACAGGAGTTTAGCCGATGCACAAAAAGCGTGTGAGTTGTTGACAGACAACGAAGAACCTCAACTGCGGCAACTGGCGGAAGACGAGGTGCATGCTGAAGCGAAGCGGCAAGCAGAATTGGAATTGGCAGAGCGAAAAAACAGAGAATCTCGGCAAAGGGAATACGAGACGCAAGAGATGAACCGACGTGCGGCCATCGACGCAGCGGCAGAAGAGGCCAAACGATTGAAAATTTTAGCAAGTTGTTCGGCCGGAAAAGTTGCAGCGACTTGCATCCTTCGCAATTTCTTGTACTTCGTTTTTTTTTGCCCTTGGGCACTCCTCATAACCTTTGTCAAGGTCGCTCAATTCTTTGAATCCATTGCCTTAGGTTTTGCATCGTTGCTTGTTTGGACGCTCCCCGGCCTTTTTGTCTTCTTCAGTTTCGACTGGAATCGAGGGACAACATTCCACGACGTCGCGTTACTCGAGAAACAAGCGAAACGTTGCATTTGGTACTCCACTGCGTTATATGTCTTCATTGGACTCGTTTCCTACGCCGCGATGTTCTCCTGGTTTGGGTTCGGAATACTTCGGTAGTTCGCGAAGCTGAAGACTGACGCACTTCGCAGCCCAGGAATGGTCGGATTCTCACCGAACCATGCAACCCTAACCGGTTAACGAAAATAAAGTTCAACGAAGGACTGTAAGTCACATACCAAGCCGCGACCACTAAAACGCGATCATTTTTCAAGAATCGGCGGACGGCAGACGGAGTGTGCTTGCTTCTAATTGAACAGCATTGCGGTTAACAAGCCGTCATTTTTTTCAAATCGTCGGCGTTTTCACTTTCCACAACCATCTACGAATCAATTTCGCGCTCGAATCATCGTTTAACAGCAAAGGTCCTTGATCGCGGCCGGTCGACTCGCTACTCAAGCGGAAACGCTTAGCGGCGCATGGTTGGTCGGATTCCCGCCCAACCATGCTCTGCTAACCGGTTAACTACGCACGCCAATAACTCTGTTGGGTACAACCATGCTCTGCTATACGAGTGAAAACGTACCCGAAGATCTATGTCGCTGCAAAAAACGCTTAGCGGCGCATGGTTGGTCGGATTCCCGCCCAACCATGCTCTGCTAACCGGTTAACTACGCACGCCAATA
>JAEUIP010000570.1 GCA_016795075.1 Planctomycetaceae bacterium
GATTTGCATGTAACCGGACCAGTCGGTAACGCCGTCCAGGTCTTTTTCAACGACCATCACTCGAGTGGCAGCGACGTCGGACGAATCCTCCACTCCGTAAATCTCGAATTTGGTCGGCAAGTTGTCTTCGTCGGCGTCGGTCCCATGGGGAAGCTTGACCGTAGCAATAATGCCACGGAATTCTTTGCGAGAATGGACAGCCGAGTAGACGCGAGCATCCGAGGCGAGCGCGGTCAGGGATTGGACGCGAACCTTGGGCATGTCCAACAGGCGGTTAAGTTTCTTGTACGACACAAGTGTTCTCCGTGTTTGATTTGGAATGTGTTCGGAAAGTTTTGCGAGAAAAACAGGTCAGGCGTGACCCGGTTATGAGTTAGTTGGACCGTGGGAACGGTCCACTACACTATGCAGCGGCGGCGGTGCGACCCTTAGCATGAGGCTTGTTCACGATTGGCTTATTGCCGTCGTCACCGTCCCAGATCACAAACGGAGACAGCGTGTTGAGCGCGATGGTTTCGTTGCTGGCGTCGGCGTCGATCGACTTGGGAATCAACGTCTCGTTCCAACGTGGTCGGCCACCGGTGTAGGTCCAGAACTTCATCACGGTTTGGTTGCAAATGAACTTGGCGTGAATACTGGATGCCATCTGCATCGGCTTCCACGAGTATTCCTCGAATTCCGCCAAGTTGTACAAGCCCAACCCGCCAAAGTAGCCGATC
>JAEUIP010000571.1 GCA_016795075.1 Planctomycetaceae bacterium
TTGGATGCTGGAGGCTGGATGTTGGATGCTGGATGCTGGATCCTGGAGGGAGTCTGTTCAATAAAGTGTGTCAATCGCCAAATCACTAAATCGCTAAATCGCTAACTGGTAGTGGGTAGTGGGTTTGGGAAATTCAAAATTATAAATAGAAAATGGAAAATTGCCGAAGTCTGTTCAATAATAAGTGGGTCAATCACCAAATGACTAGATCACTAAATCGCTAACTGCTAGTGGGTATTGATTAAGGTACTTGAGATAATCCAGGTTCGCCCCGACATTTTCAAATCCTCAAATTGCCGAACTTTCAAATCGAATAGCCCCAATTTTCCATTTTCCATTCTCATTTTCCATTTTCCATTTTCCATTTTCCATTTCTAATTCCCCCCAATAACCCCGCTCCCGACGAGCTCATCACCGTCGTACCAGGCCGCGAATTGGCCGCGGGCGATGCCGCGCTGGGGTTCGTCGAAGAGGAGGTAGAGACCCTCTTCTTCCATATAAAGTGTGCAACTGACCAGGGGTTGGCGGTAGCGGATGCGTGCCTGATAGGTAATCGACGACCCAACACCCAGGGCCTTGTCGGGGCGCACCCAATGCAATTCGTCGCGGTGAATGAACAATCCGCGGCGGTAGAGCCCCGGATGTGATTCTCCCATGCCGGTGTAGACAATGTTTTTATCCGGATCGATATCGAGAATAAAAAGCGGTTCAGCCTTT
>JAEUIP010000572.1 GCA_016795075.1 Planctomycetaceae bacterium
TGGCCATGAAGTTTTCGCCCGGGCCGTGCGTGTTCGTCTTGCTGGTGAGGGAATGGATGAAGCAGAGGTCGTCGGCCAACTCGCCGATGCGCGGCAAGAGGTCGCTGGTCATCTTGCCGCACTGGCCGCGGGGGCGGAACTTGTAGCGCGGCCGCGCGAGATTGCCGTTTTCGCCTTGGAACGTCACCAACTGATCGGCCCCCGGCATCGGCTGGCCGTCGCGGCGGACGAGTTCGGGCTTGTAGTCGAACGTGTCGAGCTGGCTGATAGCGCCCGAGCAGTAAATCATCAGGACGTTCTTCGCCCGCGGCGCGAAGTGGGGAGCGCGCGGCGCATGCGGGCGGAGCGGGTCGATCGCCGGGCGAATTGGGCCCGCGGGCAACGACGAACCGTCGGCATGAGCGAGCTTGCCATCGGCGTGGAGCAGATGGGCGAGCGCGATCCCGCCCAAGCCGATCCCCGTGTGGCCGAGAAACTGCCGCCGGCTGAGCAGGTCGAGTCCGAAACGTGAGAGGGGGGCTGGCATTACTTAGGGTTCGAATACGGGGATCTCTTCACCGCGAAACCCACGAAAATTACGAAAACAAAAACAGAGATACAACCGCCGATGGACGCAGATGAACGCAAATCAATTTCTTTCTTGATTTTATCCGCGTTCATCGGCGTTCATCCGCGGTTTCACCCCTTTTTCCTTCCTCTTCGTCGTTGTCGTGTG
>JAEUIP010000573.1 GCA_016795075.1 Planctomycetaceae bacterium
GACGCTTCAGCTTGGTGCGAGTTGACCAAGAACTTCGGTCGGTTGTTTAGTTCGGTGGCCGGGAAGCCGACGGTCATCGACGGAACTCGCAGTCGCACGCGCGGGCAACGCTACAACATCCCCGTTAAAACTAGCCAGTTGCTGCGCAGTTAAGGAGCTAGCTAAAAAGTTGTGTGTCCCCAGCTGCACAAGATCAAACCGATCGAGCGCCGCCCCCGACCGGTTGATCCGGTCGGAGCGAGAGCTTTGAGGTTAGAACGACGCCCCGCACGAGTAGCGGTCGAGGGACAGGCTTGTTTAGCAAGCAAACCCTCACCGAGACCGCAACGGCTCACGCTCACAAGCCGGGCCGTTTTGTACCCAAGATCAAACCCGATCGGCCTACTTGCAGACCTGTCTGAAGCAAAGCCGGTCCTTCGGCCTAAAACCCTAGCAGTCTTATCATAGCGATTAGTGATGAATCCTGGCTCCACCGAGCAAGCTCAGTGGCGGCCCGACCATTCCAGCCGGCCAAATCTGGGGACACACAACTTTGCAGTTCTTGGAGTTGCTAGATTGGACTGCTCGGCAGATACGCACGGACAAACGGGGGAGCCACGCCAGAATCGGCGGCTCCGTTGTTCGAGCGATTGGGGATTGACGCTTCAGCTTGGTGCGAGTTGACCAAGAACTTCGGTCGGTTGTTTAGTTCGGTGGCCGGGAAGCCGACGGTCAT
>JAEUIP010000574.1 GCA_016795075.1 Planctomycetaceae bacterium
GAAGCCGCTATAGAAGAAAATCCCTTCCATCACGACGTAGTAACCGACCAGATTCTCGACGAACTTCTGAATGCCGCCGACGGAGTCGGTGCGGAAGTCCGGATCGCAAAGGGCTTCGGTGAGCCGCATCGTGAAGCCGTCTTTGTCGTGGATCGTGTTCACCGTGCGATGCATGGTGAAGACTTCATGCCCGTCGAGCCCGAGACTTTCCACGATGTAGTGAAACGCGTGCGTGTGAATCGCTTCTTCAAAAGCCTGCCGCAAGAGATACTGTCGGCATTCCGGATTCGTCACGTGCTTAAACACGCCGAGCACCAAGTTGTTGCCGACCAAACTTTCGGCCGTGCTGAAGAAGCCGAGGTTGCGCAACACCACGGTTCGCTCGTCGTCCGTCAAACCGTCGGGCCGTTTCCAAAGGGCGATGTCGCGATCCATCGGCACCTCCTGCGGCAGCCAATGATTACGACAGCCGTTCAAGTAGTGCTCCCAAGCCCAATGATACTTGAGCGGCATCAACTGATTGACCGCGACGAGATCGGCATTGACGAGCCGCTTTTCCGCGACGGCGACATGTTCAGGCAGAGATTCGAGCGACGTTTCGGCGACGAAAGACATGGAAAACCTTATGAGTGTTGAGTGATGAGTGGTGCGTGACGAGCAAAGCGAGGCGGGCGCTTTCGCGCCACGTGCCACTCATCACTCGCCACTTTTTCCG
>JAEUIP010000575.1 GCA_016795075.1 Planctomycetaceae bacterium
CCTTGAACGCAAACTCCAAATAAATCCGCTATTTTCTAGGTAAATCGCGACGCACCCTACCTGAGATTCGCCGCGGAATGGACTGAAGATTTTGATAGAACTAGACGATTCTCTTGGAGTCTTATCGCAGAAAACGCGAACCAGGGACAGTGGAAAAAATTCTGGACCTGCCTGGGATAAGGCTCAGATGCAAGTTGACAGCGACGAACCTTTGGTTAGGATTTGCTGTCCTGTTACCGAACGCTTCGGCAAACCAGTTCGTCTTACCCTGGCAGTCCGCGACTTTTAACAAGTCCCGTGAACGCCGGTACAGAAAAGAACGATTGCCTGATCGGGGCAGCGGGAAGTGCAAACTTCACGAAAGTCGCGCGCGTAGCTCAGTTGGTTAGAGCGCGTCGCTGATAACGACGAGGTCCATGGTTCGAATCCATGCGTGCGCACTAAACATTTTCGAAGGCAGGCTTAGCCAGCAACGTCTGGCCAAAACCAAAATCCTTCGTAGAATGCCAAACCACAGATCTGGGAAAGCTAGATCAAGAGATGATACACCGGGGGAAGACAGAAGAGACCCAATGAATTCTCTTCTTTCGCCGAATCAACCCTTCAACAATCCAAAAGATGTTGTAGATTAGATTCTCCCTGGTCGAGACAAATGTGTCGTTTATTCCCATTTGGGGATGACAACGCAAAAGTCTACGATAGAAATGGGGCTGT
>JAEUIP010000576.1:0-425 GCA_016795075.1 Planctomycetaceae bacterium
CGCATCATCTCCCTCGTCGAAGACGCTGAGGCGCATCAGGCGCCGGTGCAGAAACTGGCCGATCGCGTCGCTGCCTGGCTGATCCCGGTGGTGCTGGTGTTCCTGGTGGGGGTCTGGCTGGTGACGCGCGACATCCGCACCGTCGTCACGCTGCTGATCTTCACCTCTCCCGCCGAGCTGGGACTGGCCACACCGCTGGTGATGATCGCCGCGGTGGCACGCGCGGCGCGCAACGGCATTCTCATCAAGGGCGGGCTGTACCTGGAGCTGCTGGCCAAGATCGATGTGGTGGTGTTCGACAAGACCGGCACGTTGACCGCCAACCGGCCTGCCGTGGTGAGCGTCTCCACGCAGGACGCCACCATCGACGGACGCGAGCTGATGCGGCTGGCAGCCGCTGCGGACCGGCGGTCGGCGCACCCGTT
>JAEUIP010000576.1:435-703 GCA_016795075.1 Planctomycetaceae bacterium
ATGCGGCGGAACTCGGCATCGAGGTGCCCGAGCCGCAGCAGTACGAACAGTTGCAGGCGCGCGGGGTGAAGGCGACGGTGGAAGGTCGTGCGGTACTGGTCGGCAATCCGGCGCTGCTGAGCGAGGCCGGCGTCGTGCTGCCTGCCGCCACGGCGGCCGGGAATGCCGCGGGCATCGGCAGCAGCACGCCGGTGCACGTTGCCGTGGACGGCCGCTTTGCGGGCATCGTGCACATTGCCGATGCGGTGCGCCCGGGGGCGCGCGAGGC
>JAEUIP010000577.1 GCA_016795075.1 Planctomycetaceae bacterium
AGCCAGCATCGATCCAACGTTGCAATGCGGCAACTCGATCCGTTTCCAACTGCTTCCAGCGCACAAGTTCTGAGTCACGCTGTGGGTTTGTCAATTTGAGCAACGGTGGCGTTGTATTGCTGTTACCATCCATTGCTGGATCGGCCGCACTGTAGAAAAACGCGTAGAACGAATAAAACTCTTTCATCGACAGCGGATCATACTTATGGCTGTGACAAACGGCACAGCCACCCGTCATTCCCATCCACGCTTGAATTGTGGTGCTCGCTCGATCGACGGCATAGCGGAAAAGAAACTCCTCGTTGATCGCACCACCTTCGGATGTGGTCACATTGCAACGATTGAAGCCGGTTGCCACCAGTTGATCTTGAGTTGGGTTGGGCAATAAATCGCCAGCGAGCTGATTAATCGTAAACTGATCAAAGGGTTGATTCTCATTAAAGGCTTTGATCACCCAATCGCGATAAGCCCACATCGCGCGTTCGTTATCCAAATGCAAACCATGAGTGTCTGCGTAACGAGCCACATCCAACCAATGTTTGGCCATCTCTTCACCGTAACGCTCTGAGGCCAAATAACGTTCGACCATATCTTCATAAGCATGGGATGAACGATCCTCGACAAAGGCCTTAACTTCCGCAGGTGTCGGAGGTAAGCCGGTAAGTGTGAATGCGACGCGTCGGATCAATGTG
>JAEUIP010000578.1 GCA_016795075.1 Planctomycetaceae bacterium
ATGGTTTTAAGGCTAAGATTGATAAGAAAACGGGTGAAATGGCCTACGGCTTTGCCAAACACCTCCGCGATGCCTTGCCAAATGCCTCCTTTATTGGCTTTACCGGCACACCGATTGAAAAAGCAGATGTGAACACACCTGCCGTATTTGGAGATTATATCGATGTCTATGACATCCAGCGTGCAGTTGAGGATGGCGCAACGGTTCCCATCTATTACGAAAGCCGCCTGGCAAAGCTCCAGCTTGATGACGACGAAGTCAAAGCCTTGGATGCTGAGGTCGAACAGCTGACAGAGGACGAAGAATCAGACGAACGCGAACGTAAAAAGAGCAAATGGTCGCGTGTAGAGGCCATCGTCGGCGCCGAAACACGCCTTCAGCAGGTGGCTGCCGATATTGTCCAGCACTTTGAAAACCGGATCAGTGCCCTGGATGGCAAGGGCATGATCGTTTGCATGAGCCGCCGCATCTGCGTTGCGCTTTATGATGAGATCATTAAGCTGCGCACCGATTGGCATTCCACGGATGACACTCTCGGCGCTCTCAAAATCGTTATGACGGACAACATTGCCAATGACCCGCCAGAGTGGCTTCAGCATGCAGGCGGCAAGTCCCGCCGTGACCTGCTGGCCAAACGCGCACGTGATCCCAAAGACGAATTGAAGCTCGTAATCGTGCGCGATATGTGGCT
>JAEUIP010000579.1 GCA_016795075.1 Planctomycetaceae bacterium
GGCAGCGGCCCGGCCGGCTACAGCTCCGCCCCAGTCATGTACTACTACAGTTCCCCTGTGGCCGTCAGTGCGTTTGGCGATGGCTCCGGCAGTACTGGCGGGTTCTCTCGGTCGATGTCGGTCGCGAGTTACAGGGACTCGTTTGGATCCGACGGCGGCGGATATTCGGCTGTCCGCACCAGAAGTGTTCAGGGAACCGGATTGCTTGGCCGTGTCCGCGCGAGAACCGGCGGTCTGGCTCCCATTCGCCGCAGCGTCAGCTCCGGCATGAATTGTGTCGACGGGGCTTGCTACCCCAACTAAATGTCGCTGATTGTCGCTGACCGATTGTAGTGGACCGTTCCTACGGTCCAACTTCCGTCGGTCAGATTGATTGTCGCTGATCGGATTCTTGGAAGTGTGAAACAATGGACCTGCAAGATTTTTTTCGAACGTTGACGATCCTGGACTTGTTTCGGATCAATGGTTACGGAGTGTACGGGCTGCTGGGGGCTGGACTAGGCTGCGCCCTCATGGCCCCGCGTTCGTTTCACGAATTCATCGTGCGAATGTCTTGCGGGTTCATTTTCAGCTTCACGCTGACCCCGATGTCCGGACCACTTCTGGGCGGGATGGTCGAACAAAACCTCGGACCGCGAGCCGCCGAACAACTTTACGATTCGCCGGCCGGGCTTGGCATCCTGGTCGGGA
>JAEUIP010000057.1 GCA_016795075.1 Planctomycetaceae bacterium
TGTTCCATTGTCGGCAGTTCGCCGCGATCTTCATTTCGTTTTGCTCGCCGACCGTTGGCATCCCGTCCGTCAGGAACACGACATAACTCGGGAGCGACGTATCTGTCATTTGGGTCAACGCTCGCTTCATGGCCTCATCAATGTTGGTCATGCCGCCCGCATTGATCCCATTGATGAAACCCAATGCCTGGGATTTAGATTCATCGCCGAATCGCTGCATCTCCGGCGACATGACATTAACCGTGCCGTGATAGGAAACAATGTTGAACATGTCGTCAGGACGCAAATTCTGCAGGACAAACTTGGCCGCCTCCCGCGCTTGGGCAATTTTGTCCCCACTCATACTCCCGCTTTGATCGACGACAAACAGGACCATTTTCTGCTGCGGAGGAACCGCTGCCACATCAAAAGTTGGACTCGCCAACAAAACGAAATAGCCTTGTTCCTCGTCAGCCGGCCACGCAGACATCAGGTTGGCCGACATGGTTCCGGCTGCGGAGTCGTAGACCACACGAAAGTCGGTCGAAGGTACTGCATTCGTTTGAATGGAAGTCAACGTCACGTTTTTGGCATCATCGCGTTTGATTTCTACCTGATGCGTTGGACTATACACGTTCTTGATTTCGTCACGATCCGAAATCGAGACCCGGAATGATAGTTTCTCGATTGGCGTTGACGTGTATCGCGCCGTCGATAACGGGAATAAATAGTCCGTCAAACTGCCATCATGTCGCAATAACTGAGAATACTGTAGTGTAACAGTCCGAGTCGCCCCGGCCGGAATCGGAAAGACGCTGGTCTGGAACATTCCCGTCCCGATCCATTGCAGCAGCGCGGGGTCTTGATTGCGTTGCAGATAACCCTGATAAATTCGCCGCGCCTCGTCCGCGGGCAACAGCTTGGCCGCGTACTCCTTGCCATCCACCAAAAACGTCATTTGATCAACAGCTCCCTCATAGGGGAGTGGGAAAACAAATCGAGCCTCAAGTTGGGTTGAACCCGTGTTCTTGAAGACTTGGGTAACCTGAGTGACCGCGATTTGATTGTTGACGGCCGCGTTGACAGAGAATTCCGTAATCGCGTAACTGGCCTGCGGCGGACTCGGCCGAGTAGCTTGTGGACGTGGTAGCGAAAATCGACCACTACTCCCGCCGCTTTCGTCAATCAACACACCCTGCCCTACCGCTAGCGGCAGCATTCCAGCAATCGAAAAAAAAGCGGCCAACGCAAACAAAACGCAACACAAACACCATCGTCCACCACTCCAACTCATCGACCGCTCCTTTTAACTCGCGTCTTTTTGCCATGGCGTTTAGATTTTCCTGACGCCTGGGAGTGGGACAAGTGGAACTGCTGCTTGGTTCCAGCGACGGCAACTATTTTCAGACAAAAAACTTGATCCGAGAAGATTTCCAGTTACAATTTTTTAACGAGGCAAGAAGGAACTTGTTCGGATTCGTGTGGTTTCGTTCCGAAGCATCGTTCTCCCCATGAGCTTTCGGCGACGAAATTTGCTGTTTCCCGCAAGTGCCGTATCTTGGCTCATGCCTTTCTCTGTTCCGACCCCGTCAACGATGGTGAATCACTCGCAAGATGCGGTTCACGGCGCTGGCGGGTGTTTTTTTTTTCTACTGTCACCAACATTGAATACAAGAGGGGCTTTTAAAACTAAGGCGGAGACCTCGTATTTTGAATATTTCATTCTTTAATAATCATTAATCATTCTACCGCCAGAGCCAGCGACTCTCATTCCGCAGCTGTCGCTATTCGAAATCCGGAGCGTGTTTCGGAAGAAGCCCATAGCTTCGGATGTTTGCTATCCGCCAATTGCCAAAAGTGGTACCGTTTGAGCGTAAGCCAAGTGGCCTTTACATTTCGGTGTTCCAAACAACGGAAACACACCTCAAGGACACGCTCGTCCTGCCGCTCGAAATTTCGCGAAACCCGCCCGTCTGGCCGGCACGGGCAACGCTGTGAAGCATTTTTTCTGGTCAAAACAGGCCCGAATGGGCCGAAACAGCCTCTGCCGGTGTGCGCGAGCCACCGGTTAGAGTGACATCTCATCCAGAAAAGGCCTGACAGGCCGACACAAGTGCTGAGCATACACATCAAAAAATGCTTCACAGCGTTGCCCGCGGGGGGCTGAGCGTCGCTTGGGGTTTGTTCATGGGTGCAAGTCCGGCGGGCCTTCGAGCTTGTGTCGTTGCGGTCTCGGTGGAGTTCGTTTTGCTAAACCGATCTGTGCCTCGACTGCTTTCTGCGCGTGGGGTTCGTTCTAGCTTTCAAACTTGCGCTTCCACGGGATGAACCCGTGGGGAGCGGTTCTGAGGTCGTTGAAAATCACTGGCTCCCCCGAAAGGAACTCGGTTGATCGCCCGTATTGGGAGCGAAACGAACTGGGATCGGGTTACCAACCGGATACAGGTTGTCGTTGTGAATGTTCCAGCGAAACTCGTAAAATACATTGCAGTTCGTTCGGTGGTCCCAGTGTTCCTGGAGCAGGAGGTGTCCCCATGAATGGTTTCGAGTCTTCAGAGTCTTCGCGAAACGTTCGAGTCTTGGATCAGGTTTGTGTTGCAAATCCTTGTCCGATGTCTTGGGACAAGATGGTTGGCGATGACAAGGTTCGGTTCTGTAGTGAATGCCAACGTCAGGTTTGGAATTTTTTCGAAATGACGGACGCTGAGATCGTGGAGGTCCTGCGGGCGAACCCGGAACGACTATGTGCTAAAGTCTGCAAATCTCGCGAAGGCCGTTTGGTTACCAAAGAGCCGCACGCGGCGCGGAGGCGTCTGCGCTTCTCGATATTGGCAATGATGGTGTTCGCAACGTTGCTTGCTCCGTTGACGTTGTTCGCTCCGGCGTTTTATCGCTGGCTATTTCCGATCCATGAGCAGCCAAGAACTATTATAGATTCGCAGGATTGGATGGGTTACGTTGCATGGCCCGAGGAGCTTTCGGGAACCGAAGAAACGTCGGGCTAAATTTGGAGAGTGGAGCGGGCGTCTGACGGCACGGAGGCGCTCGACAGGGTGGCGGCCCGTTTCTTTGGATGGAAAGTCGCGGCAATGACGGAGAAACGAATCGATCAAACAAGAATGTTGAGGCGGGGGAAAGAGAGCGACTTCGTTTCTCATCACTGTCCAATGTCATGGGACCAGATGGGTTGGGATGACCGACGTCGGTTTTGCGGTGAATGCCAACGTCAGGTTTGGAATTTTCACGAGATGACGGAGGGAGAGATTGCCGAAATCCGACGCACGAACCCCGAACGACTTTGTGTGCAAATCACAGATGTCAAAGAAACAACGCAAACGCCGTTTCGCTTTTCAATCTTGGTGATGATGATCTTCGTCACGATACTTGCACCGTTAGTATTTTTTTCGCCGGCGTTTTTCCGTTGGTGCTGGCCAGTGGAGCAACCACCTCCGCCAGGGGAACCGGAGATATTTATTACTCAAATCCACGACTTGAAAGACAGAATAATGGCTAAGTCTCGGGACTTGCAAGCCGACGCTCAAGTTGAATTTCTTGGTGGCAAGAATTCGCGTTCCGAGGATTGATTAGTTGTTGTTAGAAGTTTGCCATCGGTGCCCCATTTTAGTCTGCTGTATGAAAATTCTGATATTCTAGTGGGGCCGAGTGATTGTTTTGGATCAGGTATTTCGGAGGCACGGAAGTTTGTTCGTACGAATCGTGTGGTTGCTGGGGCTGCTTCTCGTCTCGTGGGTTGTGATGACGTTCACTCACGAAACGGGGCATTTGATGGGCGGGTGGTGTTGCGGGGCGACGCTACAAGCCGTTGATCTGTGGCCGTGGCGGTTGCCATATAGCATTTTCGAGCCCGATCCGCTGCCGTTGGTGACCTTGTGGAGTGGCCCGCTGCTTGGTGTCTTGGTCCCGGTAGGGTTGGCGATTTACATTCGTCGGGACTGGATGTGGTTTGTGGCCCATTTCTGTACCTTGGCGAACGGACTTTATTTGGCCACCGCGTATTTTTCGGACGATCGTTTTTTGGACACTCAGCGACTGTTGGCTCAGGGGGCCAGTCCATACTCGATTGGTTTGTACGCGGTCGTTACGATCGGTATGGGGTACGTTGGATTTCGTCGCGAGGTGGTACGGGTGGTTGGTTTTCGTGATCGAGCGAATGATTCTCGGGCAAAAACGAAACGGAGTTGAACCTTGGAGTGAGCCAAGTCGACGTTCGGCCAAACGACAAATGCGATGTAAGTTTCCAAGGACTGTTCGCGAAACTGTGGTTTGTGCGATCCGTATGCCGATTGGTCGTGAATTCTGAGGTTTAACGTCGATCGAAGGTGCTTCGAATTCCATCCGATATAGGACGTGAATTACTGCACCCATTACGTCGCGACTCGCAACGTCTCGAGTTTGATTCGCTAAAATCTGACTCGCGCGAACCTGTGGACTGGTGGAATGGTCCTTGGCTCTTGCGGGCGATTTTGGGAGTGTGAATCATGGGTACATCATACGGCGACTTTACCAAGTACCCTCGGACTCCGCATCTGTTTGGCTCGAAGGGGACGGAAGACGACAAGCATATGTGCGAGTCCGAATCACTCCGTTTCATTTCGGACGCGTCGCTGATTGTCGAAGAGAAGTTGGACGGAACCAACGTTGGCATTCATTTTTCGGAATCCGGCGAATTGGTGCTCCAGTGCCGAGGGCATTTGATCACAGATGGAATGCATCCCCAATACGATTTGTTCAAACAATGGGCCACGGTCAAGTATTTCGATCTAGAATCCCGATTGCAGAACCGTTACCTCTTGTTTGGCGAGTGGCTGCATGCGCGACACACGATTCACTATCGCCAGCTGTCCCATTACTTCTTCGAATTTGATATCTACGACAAGGTGACACAGGACTTCTTGGATCTTGAGACGCGAACCTCACTGCTCGAGGGGAGTGGCGTGCAGATGGTGCCGATCATCCATCGGGGCAAAGTGAGTCGGAAGGAACTGACTGAACTCATCGGGCCATCTCGCTTCGATAGCCAATTCGACAACCCATGGACTGGGCGAATTGACAACCGCATGGAGGGTTTATATCTGCGGATCGAAGAGGAAGGAGTTGTGCGCGGGCGGGCCAAGTTTGTCCGTCCGGATTTTGTCGAGAAAATCAAACAGAGCACGCACTGGCAACAGCAGAACATGGTTCCCAATCTTCTGGCGGAAGGAGTGGACTTATGGTCTTGAGTTGGCAACGGCTCCAAACAGCTTCCTGCGAACAGATCATCGAGTGGGCTCAAACCCAAGACTGGTGTCGCGACATGGCGGCGTGTGTTCAAGACTCGGAATGGCACGCGGAGGGGGATGTCTGGACCCATACAAAGCGAGTGCTGCACGAACTCGGGAAGCTGGATGAATGGTCCAATTTGACGCCCCACGAACAAACGGTTCTAAAATTCACGGCGTTGTTTCACGACGTCGCGAAGCCAGTGACCACGGAGGTCGATGCGGCAACGGGCCGCGTTCGATCGCCCAAACACGCAGTGAAGGGCGAATATATCACCCGGAACATCCTGCGAAAGTTGGAGTGCGACATGGCGACTCGTGAAGAGATCGTTCGTATGGTTCGATTTCACGGGCGTCCGGTTTTCTTGATGGAGCGAGCGGAGCCGGCTCAGGAAGTGATTCGCCTGTCGTGGTTGTTGAGTAATCGGTTGTTGTTCTTGTTCGCTGTGGCAGATACTCGGGGCCGTGACACCGATTCGCTGGGTCGACCAGAGGAAACCCTCCAGTATTGGAAGCTGTTGGCCCAAGAGCACCAATGTTACACGGAACCTTTTCCCTTTGCCTCCGACGAAGCGAGGTTTCGCTACTTTCGATGTTCGGAGCCGGATATTCATTATGTTCCACATCCGGGATTCAAGTGTACGGTTACCATGATGTCCGGGTTGCCCGGCAGCGGGAAGGATACTTGGATCGCGAAGCATCGTCGCGACATGGTGATGGTTTCGTTGGATGATCTTCGAGCCGAGTTGGATGTCGACGCCTCAGAGAATCAGGGGCGTGTTGCGCAGGCGGCGCGGGAGCGATGTCGTGAGCATTTGCGAGCCGGAGAGTCATTTGTGTTCAACGCGACCAACTTGCTCCGACAAACTCGGAGTCGTTGGGTGGATTTGTTCGATTCTTACAAGGCCAAGGTGGAGATCGTCTACCTTGAGCCAACATGGAGCGAGTTGTTGCGCCAGAATCGCAACCGCTCGCAACCGATTCCCGAGTCGGCGATTTATCGCTTGGCGGAAAAGTGCGAACCGCCGACGTGGCATGAGTGCCACGAGTTGATTCTTCAAACGGGAGCGGGACGTGGTTCCACGAGATAGGTTACCTGCGGCGAATCAAAGAGTTCAGTAATTTCGGTTTGTTTGTAATTCGTTCGGAATGGCTCTGCAGATGCCGCGGAGCATGCCGGCGAAGACGAATTGATGCAAGGGATACAGCGCGTACCAATACGCCAGCCCAAACAGGCCGACGGGATCAAAGATCGCCGTTTGCCGCACGATCGTGGCACCGTCTTTCTCGGTAACTTCAAATTCCAGCCAAGCTCGGCCTGGTACTTTCATTTCCGCTTGCAGCCGCAACAAGCGATTCTCTTCAAACGCTTCGACTCGCCAGAAGTCCAAGGGATCGCCGACCCGAATCTGTTGATCATGTCGCCGGCCGCGACGAACACCCACGCCCCCGACCAACAAGTCCAGGAAACCGCGAATCTGCCATAACCAATCGCCGTAGTACCAGCCCGTCTGGCCGCCAATGCGTTGGATCGGTTGAAAGGCCAGCGTCGCCGGAGCGCGAACGGTGGCGGTTCGTGAATCGACCAAACGCGAGCCAAAGCGAACACCGCCCCAAGACTGTGGAACGCTGCCGGACGAGAATGCATCGGACCATCGAGTGGCCGCAAATTGTTGGTCCTCGTTCGTCAAGGCTCGCTGGATTGCGGCAACCGTCGAGCGTGGACGGACAGCGAAGACGCGATCGGCCAAGTTATTCGAGACCAATGTGGGATTGCGGAGACTGTCGACCAACTTTCTGCCGACACGCGCGTAAAGCGGCGTGACCAAGCCTAACCACAAGCTGGACAGATACGGAGTCAAGAATGGCACGGGAATCATCCACCGGCGCAAGCCGCGTTCTTTGGCGTACAGGTGCATGATTTCACCGTACGACAATTGGTCGGGACCTCCGATTTCGAAGATCTGATGGACTTCGTCAGGCAACGCGGCGGCCTCCAACAAATACGCCAGTACATCTTCAATAGCGATGGGTTGGGCCAGAACGCGGACCCACTTGGGACAGACCATGACGGGTAATCGCTCGACCAACGCCCGAATCATTTCAAACGACAGGCTGCCGGACCCAATGATGATCGAAGCACGAAATTCGATAACCGAGGCGGTTGATTTGCGGAGAATATTGCCGATCTCTTGGCGACTGCGCAAATGTTTGGAGAGCCGATGATCGGGGTTTCCGAGCCCTCCCAAGTAGACGATTCGCTTGACACCTTGAGTTGAACAGGCTTGGGCAAACGTTTCGGCCGCTTGCCGATCCAGTTTTTCGAAGTCACGCCCTTCGCCCATCGAGTGCACCAGATAATAAGCGGTGTGAACTCCGGCCAAGGCGTTTTCCAGCGAAGCGAGATCCAAGACATCGCCTTGGATCACTTCCGTCCGAGGCCCGACCGAGCCCACAAAGCGAGTCGGTCGTCGGGCCAAGCACCGGACGTGATAGCCAGCGTGCTCCAACAAGGGTAGCAAACGACCACCCACGTAGCCACTGGCGCCGGTCAACAGAATGAGGCGCGAAGTTTGTGGTTGGTTCACAGGAGGGATCCGAATCTTCGGGAAACGCGGCGCGGGGACAAGTGGTCAATTTGCTTGAGGTTCACGGCCAATCGTACTACGTCTGCTGAACCGTAGGCGAGGGCCCGTGTTAACCTACCGGGTCAAGAAATGGGCACTAGGCGAATCTTGCAAGTCCGTTGTGTAGGGGAGACACCTGAGGAAACAAGAGAAACGATCAAATCCGGGATGCAGCCCAAGCGACAGGCTGCACACGTTCGGTATCGTGTGAACCGCTGCGTGTTAACTTCCCCGTGGTGTGTACGTTATGATAGACTTCGAACGAACGTAAAGGGAGTTGGTGCGGCAATCGCGGCGTCGTTGTTCGTCGGAAGTAGCAGCGGGCAACAAGTGGCAGGGTATAAACCGGCTAGATTTGCTAAGTTCCTGCGGGCTTCAGAAAGGCTCGCGGTTCGCAACGACAGGCGATGAGGAACGTACGCAACCCATCCCCAGTGAACGGTTACGATTGGTTTTAGGTTTTGAGCGAAAGCAAATGACAATGCAAAATTGGCGAGTCCTGCTGGTCGTCGGGTTCACGTGGTTAGGTTTGGCGGGCGTTTCGACGCGTTCCGCATTTGTGAAAGCGGAATTCTTGGGTAGTGATTCCGGAGCGGTGTTCTCTCCGCGACCAAGTGCGGACACCGGGTCTCTTCCATGGCTCATTGAACATTTTGCGGCGGATCGCGATAGCTTGGAGCGAAAGTACGAGTTCCAGTTGGCGCCGAATTACGGATCGCGGATGGCCCAGTTTTACCGAGTGTGGCGGGCGGACTTGGCCAAGATCGATTTTTCCAAATTGGATCTGGATTCCAAGATCGACTATCTGTTGTTGCGTGATCGAGTCGAGTATTTGGCTCGAACGTTAGAGTTGGAAATGCAGCAAGATGCGGCCGTGGCGGCGGCCTTGCCGGGCTTGCCGCTGGTGGTGCAGCTTTGGGAGGCTCGCTTGGCGGGCACTCGGCCCGTCGGCGCAGATATGGCCGGTCACTACGAACGGTTGCGTCTGGAATTGGTCCAACGTCAGAAGAACTTGAGCGAGCCTTCCGCGGAATTGCAAGCAATTTTTGCGGACCCAACATTAGCGCTGTGGGTAACGAAACGGTTGCAGCATCAGTCGCAAACGATGGAGAATATTCATCGCTTTTATGATGGCTATGATCCCGACTATTCGTGGTGGGCCAGGAAGCCATGGGAGGAGTTGCAGAAGGAATGGCGCGCCTATGCACAAGCGTTGCGACAAGCGGCGTTGGGTCGAGCTGGCGAAGATCCGGAGGCGATCGTCGGTTTGCCGATTGGCGAAGCAGCGCTGCAGGCCGAGTTACGCAACGCGATGATTGCATATTCGCCGGCCGAATTGGTGCAAATTGCTGAACGCGAAATGGCTTGGTGCGATGCCGAGATGGACAAGGCCGCCAAAGAGTTGGGTTTCACGGAATGGCGCGCGGCTCAAGAGGCGGTGAAGAATCGTTTTGTGCCGCCGGGAGATCAACCCAAGTTGATTATCGACATGGCCGAAGAGGCGATCGAATACATCACAGCGCGGGATTTGGTCACGGTCCCGGATTTGGCCCGCGAAGTTTGGCGGACGCAAATGATGAGTCCCGAGCGTCAGCGAGTCAGCCCGTTTTTTCTGGGAGGTGACACGATCATTATCTCGTATCCGACGGACACAATGACCCATGAAGAAAAGCTGATGAGTTTGCGGGGGAACAATCCGCACTTTTCCCGGGCGGTGGTGCATCACGAGCTGATTCCGGGGCATCACTTGCAGCAATTCATGCTCAGGCGTTATCGCCCGTATCGCAGCGAATTCGCGACGCCGTTTTGGATGGAGGGTTGGGCGTTGTATTGGGAGATGCTGTTGTGGGATTTGGGCTTCGCAGAAACGCCGGAGGATAAAATCGGGATGCTGTTTTGGCGCAAGCATCGTTGTGCACGCATTATCTTTTCGCTCAATTATCATCTGAAACGCATGACGCCGGACGAATGTATCGAGTACTTGGTGGACCGTGTTGGTCATGAACGGAACAATGCAACGGCGGAGGTCCGTCGCAGCTTTGCCGGTAGTTACGGACCGTTGTATCAAGCGGCGTACATGTTGGGCGGTTTACAAATTCGGCAACTGCACGAAGAGCTGGTACAAAAGGGAAGTTGGAGCAATCGCCAGTTTCACGATGCGATTTTGCAGGAACATTCGATGCCCATTGAGATGTTGCGAGCCAAGTTATTGCAGTTGCCGTTGGAGGCCGATTGGCAGCCGACGTGGCGGTTTTATCCGGAGTCTTTGGACGGGCAACGTTAAGCTTGAGGTTCTTGTTTGCGTGAGGTCTGCCACTGGACGCTTTATTTGTGAGCGTCTTATTTGATTGAGAACAGCCAGATGTTGTTGGAGCCAGATTTATCTTGGACGATCCAACCAGAGTCCAGTGCTCCGTCATCAAATGTTTTTTCGGCCAGTTCGAGAAGAGCGGTTTCCTCGAGTTTGGGATGGACGCTGATCGCGATACCGAAATCGCTTTTGCTGGAGATTGGACCAACCCACTGCCAACTGCCAACGACTGGCGCGGAGGGAAATTTTCCCGAGGGGAAGAACGAGATCCATTCGGGGGGAACGACTCCCGGTGGTTGCGTGGCGGGCCATTCTCCGGAGAGTTGCTGAGTGACAACGGCCAATTGGTTTAGCTTTTTTGCCTCCGAGACCACACTGTTCATTTTCGCCTCGTCGGCTACCGAATAGAACCGCGGAGCAGCGACCGCGACCAGAACCGCCAGGATAAGAATGACAATAACTAGTTCAATCAACGAGAAGGCTGGGCGTGGACGCTGGGACGTGACGCGGTGGATCGATTTTGCTTTGTTCGGGGTGGCAATCGACTTTTTCAAGAACTCGGGCTCTTCCACACGGGGAACGTCAGGTCGGACGAGATCGTCACGCCGGACGGTTGGTTCTCGCCGCGCCCACGGGGAAACATACGACATGTTCTCGGTTTAGGGCGGTCAGCGGATTCGAATTCGGGTGAAACGTGTTGAATATGCGGACGGGACCAGTCGGTGGGGCCAGGTTCTCTGGGGTTCGGTGCGGAAAACCGTTATTCTCCGCTCGATTGTTACGATCAAGCTCGAAAGTTTTAACAAAACTGGCTGGAAATTGCCTGGGAAAGCAACTACGCTACAATGTTGGAATAGCCGAGAAATCTTGTGAAGTGTTGGTTTTGTCGCCAAATTGGACCGGCGGCATGCTACATTAGCGAGGATAGCGTCAGGCACGATCGCTTCCGGGGTCCGGGGGTCGGCTCCAAAAAATTGGTATATCGAGTCTCTGTTTTGTGATTTGGGATCTTTGGACGGACCCACGTACAAACAGCTTCGATTGCTACGGGTAGAAATTAAACTTGTCGACTTGTACCAGGGAACAAGGGCTGAAGTCAGCAAGCTTCGGTATGACAGATGGTCGGTGAATTACCGACGGAAACAAGGAAAACTGCGAATGAAGACGAAGATCGGTTTTGCGTTTTTGGCAACTGCCTGCTGTGGTTTGTGGCTGACGACTCATCTGCATGGCTATCAATCGACCGGCGCGGATTCGGTGAATTCGGTGGTTCTAGCGAGCTCCGCATCCGATTCTGAAACGGACGCTGGTCCGGAAAAGAACCTGAAGTCGGCAGAAAAAAAGTCTCCTAAGCTGCGTCCGTCGCGAACTCAAACGGTTCCGGCTGGGTTTGAAGCGGTCGAGATGTTCTCAGCGGCGGAAGCTGGTTCGATCGAAATCACCTACATTCCCAAAGACGCGACCCAAGCGTCTGTTTGGTTTGAGAACAAGACGGATAAGCCGTTGAGTATCGAACTGCCAGAAGTGTTTGCCTTTGTCCCGGTCTTGGCTCAGGGAGCTGGCATGGGAATTGGCGGCGGCTTGGGCGGCGGTGGCATGGGTGGCATGGGTGGCATGGGCGGCATGGGTGGCATGGGCGGCATGGGTGGCGGCGGAAACCAAGGTGGCATGGGTGGTTTTGGTGGCGGCATGGGTGGGGGTATGGGCGGCGGCATGGGTGGCGGTATGGGTGGCGGAATGTTCAACATTCCACCAGGAATGAAAGTACGTACCAAAGTGACCACCGTTTGTTTGGAACACGGAAAGAAAGATCCGCGTCCGAGTATCGCCTACACGATGGTCCCGGTCGAAAAGTTTGTCGCTCAATTCCCGCAAAGCTCGGAGATCGTGGAGACGGGCCGATTGCTGACGGCTGGTCAAATTTCTCAGCCGGTCGCTCAAGCAGCGGTATGGCATTACACGGACAAGATGTCGTGGGACGAATTGTTGGACAAGAACCGCGTCGTTTTGCGAAACGGTTACGTCGAGAAGTTCTTCTCGCCGGAGCAGATTTTGGCAGCACAACAAGTGGCGACCCACGTGGCTCAAGTAGCCAGTACTCAACGGTCCGAGACCGTCAGTGGTCAAGCGACCGGCAACTACAATCAAGACTAGTTGAGCGTAGTCGGATACAACGGCGGATGCACGACCGCCTTTGATTCTACCCGGCTTGCAGCGATTAGTTGGACTCAGATAGGCTCGGCCAAGTTAAATTGGCCGAGCCTGTCTTTTTTTGGGTACTTTGAGGTTACAAGAACTCCGGGTCGTACTTTTCTTTTCGGTCATTACAATACGAGGATTGGGCAAAACACGGCAAACAATTCTGGTCATCTTCGGTTTATCCTAGATTTGGAACTGGCCATTTATGGACGAAACCATAACCGATGCGGCCAAACTCAAGTACCGCTGTCCGTGTGGGACAGAATTTCTGGTCTTGGTAAACAGCGGAGGTGAATGCCCAACTTGCCACCGTCGCGTTAGCTCGAATGCGCTTGAAGAATTGATTTCCTCGACCGTCTCGTTTTTGGAGCATTCGACTCTGTTGACTGATCAAACCGTCCACGATTCTGGACTGGATCCGTGGGTGGGGCGGCAATTGGGGCACTTTGAGATCATTGATCGATTGGGCGGTGGCGGGATGGGGGCGGTGTATCGAGCCCTGGATCGATCTTTGCAGCGTTATGTCGCGGTGAAACTGATTCGAACGTCGGCGGATCAATTGCCGGACGATCGGAAGGTCAAAGCTCTGTTGCAAGAGGCGGTGGCTCAGGCTCGGGTGCATCACCCCAACGTGGTGACCATCTATTACGTGAGCCATGAGCAGCAAACACCATTTTTGGCCATGGAGTTGATGAACGGATCGTTGGCTTCATCGGCACGTCGCGGGCCGATTCCCTTTGCGGCGGTGATGGACACTGCGATTCAAGTTACGGAAGCTCTGAGAGCAAGTTACAACTTGGACGTGGTGCATGGCGATATCAAGCCCAGCAACTTGTTGGTGGATCGATTGGGAACGGTCAAACTATCGGATTTTGGGCTTGCGCGACGAATTGATGGGGAAGAAGTTGACGACGTCGGTTTACGGGGAACGCCCAATTATTTATCGCCGGCGATCATGGCCGGTGAGCCTCCCAGTTTTCGTTCGGACATGTACGCGTTGGGAATCACGCTCTACGAACTAACATTTGGTGCTCCTCCGCAGAACTTGACGGGAAAGAATGTCGCCGCGTGGATTGCGGAACGCAAAGAATTGGTGCTTCGACCGCCAGAAGGCAAGATCGACCATATCCCGAGGAATTGGTTGCCGATCTTGGAGCGGTTGCTGGAACTCGACCCAAAGAAGGGTTTTCGGGACTACGACGAGTTGTTGCAGTGCTTGGTTAATGTTCGACCATCGTCCGAGCTGCCGGCTGGGCGGTTGCCACGATTGGTTGCTTGGTCGGTAGACCAGGTCGTCGTTGCGTCGGTGGTGGTGGGACTGGCCACGATGGCTATCTCCCAATTGCCAACGCGGCTGGAATTGTGGTGGATGATTTTCTTGATTCCGGCGCTGGCTTACAGCTCGCTATGTAGCCGGTTGGGGACGAGTCTGGGCTATTTCGCGATGCAATTGCGTTTGTTGGACGCTTCGGGGCAGTTGCCGGTGGGGAAGGTACTGATTCTACGCGAGTGTTTCCGGACGATTGTTTTTTGGCTCTTCTTAGGGTGTGTCGTGGCTTTGGATTCTCGCCGCGAAACGGTCTTTTATTTGATGGCGGGCGTGTTTTGGACGGTCTTTTTCGTCGATATTGCCGCCATTGTTTTGCCCGGTGCGGCTTGTTTGCACGATCGCTTTCTCAAGACACGAGTGGTGCTGCGTCGGGCGGGTCGTTAACGACGATTGCTTCTCAAGCCGAACGCCGCGCGTAGGAGTCGTCGGGCATTCCCGGCTCTTGCTCCGTTTGCAGTCGTTGAACGCTCGGGTTCAGTTCTGGCCAAACTATGGCTCGACTACCTTCGTTGGCCGCGACCCATTTTCCCGTGAGACCAATTCGCTTGGTCGACCGGTACTCGTACTTTTCGGTGGCCCAATCTTGGGCGACGGAGTTGATATGCTCCAGATCTTGCCCAATCGCAACGTTGTATTGTTCCAGTTCCTCGCGTTCGCAACGACGCGGCACATGGATCGGACTCCCAAAAATGATTCGGGCGCGATGTCTGGGTTTCGGCACTGCGAATTGGTCCCAAGTTGAAAGACGCCACGGTCGACTCATTCCCACACCAACGGGAATAATCGGCATTTGGAGCAGGGACGCCAGGTACGTCGCCCCCATGTTCATTGTTCGACGAGGACCTTTGGGACCATCGGGCGTAATGACCATCGCGTGGGTTTGTGAAAGTTCTTTGAGTCTCCTCAAGGCAGCTCCACCGCCTCGGGTCGAGCTACCCCGGACAATGTCAAATCCCATGCCTTCCGCAGCCATGGTCAGCCAATTGGCGTCGCGATGTTGGCTCACCAGCAGCGCGACGGGAGAGTGGAAGCCTAGTCCCAAGGGCAGCAGAATGTTCTCGTGCCACATGATCAAGATGGCCGGTCGATTCAGTGGCCCCAGCGGTGGGCAGTAGCCTCCGGTCATGTCCAGTAAACGCAAGTTCTGCGTGCGCGGCCCCAATTGCAACGCGTGACGAAACAACCGCCCAGCGGCTCGGATCGACGTACGTTTGAGCCATGACTCTGGTTGAGGAGCGTCGTCTTCCAAGTCGGCCTTCCGTTCTATGCCATCTGCTTTGACTAACGAATCGTGGGCGGTCGATACCAAGGGTTCGATCGCACTTTCCATCAGGTTGGATGTTGTAATTGGCTGTCGCGTATACGACCAGATCAATTTCTGAATTGACTTTTTCAGACCTTCAAGCCGCGAGAAAATCTGTGATACTTTTGCTAGCACGAGATTGTGAGTAAGGGTTTTTGCGATGAAGAAGCCGGGGGCACTCAAGCTGAGGAGTCCTTGCTCAGTTGGCATCGGTTCTAAATAATGCGTCCTCTTCGAGACGCGGTCGCAGCCTTCAACCAGAAGCAAATTCATGATTACGGAAATCAAAGGAACATTGGTCGCGTTAAGCGAGGAATCCGCAATCTTAGAACTTGATGCGTTGCGATATGAAGTTCTGATTCCGGACTTTTCCCGACGTGTCATTCAACTGAAATTGGGGCAAGAGGTTTCGCTGCTCACGGTGCACTATATCGACGGGAACCCGGCAAAAGGCGGACGAATGACGCCGCGATTGATCGGGTTTGTGACGGAGATTGAGCGTGACTTTTTTGACCTGTTTTGCTCGGTGGATGGCGTCGGCGTCAAAAAGGCGTTGCGGGCGATGGTTCGGCCGGTCCAAGACATTGCCGTTGCGATTGAGGAACAGGATGTCAAGACGATTGCGAGCTTGCCGGGAATTGGACCGGCTACCTCCGAACGCATCATTGCCAAGTTGCGGAGAAAGATGGCCAAGTTTGCGTTGCTGGTCACCCAGCAAGCCGCCGCTGCCAACGAAACGGCGACACCATCGGATGTCGTGACGGAAACCTACCAGATTCTGCTGACTTTGGGACACAGTGAATCGGAGGCTCGGCGACTGATTGATCAAGCACTGGTTGGTCGTCCCAAGTTCAAAGATGTTGAGGCCATGTTGCAAGCGGTTTACGACAAGAACCGCACTTAAACGGTGCGGCCATAAAAAAGGCACTCCTGTTTCCAGAAGTGCCTCTTTGGCGTCGAACGATTCGTGAGAACCGTAGCGTGGGTCTTCGACGGGCCAATCCGTGTCCTAAGGGTAATTACTGCTTTCCGCAGCAGTCGCAACTGTGGCCGCAACCTTGATCGCAACCTTGGCTGCAACCTTGGCTGCAACCATGATGCCGACCGCATTTGGATTTCCATCGGCGGAGCCAACCGTGGCGGAAGCCACATGACCAAGTGGTTGCCCAGGCAACGTCCCCGCAGAGACCGCAACCACACATGTCCATGGGATAGCCCATTCCCATTCCATAAGGATAGCCCGATCCCCATCCCATGTAGCCATAGTCTGCGTATGGGTTGTAGGGAACATCTTCCACAGGTTGGATTCGCGGCGGCGGAACGTGGTCGCGGAAGTATGCGTTGATCCAACCGATGTCGCGTCGGGGCGACAGAGTCACATCAAGAAAGTTCAAGGGCAGTTGCGGGCGGAAACTTACCGGCGAGACTTCCACGGCGGCAGCGGGTGCTGCGTCAACCAATTCGAAACTGGTTACCGCGATGCCGTCCTTGCCCGAAGCAAACAGCGTGTAAAATCCTGGTGCAACTCCGCTAAAGGAGAAGACGCCATAACGATTGGTTTGAGTGGTGGTAACGAGTTCATCGTTGGCAATCAGTTGAACTTCGGTAACCGTCAAGTCCACGGGGCGACCTGTCAAATGATCTACAGCACGTAGACGTCCGATCAATTGTCCATCGGCGGTCCGTTCTACTCGGTTGTTCCCCAGAGTCGTGGAGGCGACGGTCTCCGGCCGATGCTCGCTGATGCCCTTGAGGCCGTACAAGCGGGCTGGATCTTCCGAGGTTTCCTCGAAGGCAAACTCACCAAAGTTGCGGAACGTCACTTTGGCAGCTCGGCTTACAACTTGTTCAAAGACGCTCCGTGGACTTGGATCGCTAACGGGTACATCAAAAGAGCTTGGCGGGCCACCCATTTGGTTGTTCTCAAGAACCAACAAACAGTTCACGGCGTAACGCCCATCGTTAGCGACCAACAATGAATAGACACCTTCTTCGAGCCCGTAGACGAGGAACTCGCCATTTTGGTTGGCCGACAGTTTCTCGATCATGCGGCCTTCTCGCAAGAAGTACACTTCGGTTTTGGAGTGATCCAATTCACTACCCAGCAATTGGCCGCGTAGTTTGCCTTCCGAGTCCAGCATGACCCACGAACGTCGTAAGGTGTTTCCTAGATTGAATGCTTGCCCACTTTCTGCCGAGTTCCAGCCAGCGACCGAGTCGTTGACCTTTTTCACTTCGGCAGGTTGCTGAAAACCCAAGTTTGGAGCACCTTCGGGTGTTTGCGGCAACAAACCTTGAACACCATAGTTCGGAGCCGCGACGTCTGGAACCAAGCCCGGAATGGATGGCAGATCCTGCCCAGGTACGTCTTGCGCCGGCACAACGGCGCCCGACAATTCTTGACCGGCCAAGTCTTGAGTAACTTCCTGTGCCAACGCTGTGAATCCCGTCACGCACAAGCAGGCCAAGCCACCGGCCATTACTCGAGCCGAACGACTCGTCAATGAACGAAAAACCAACTGCAATTTCATACTTTTCATGATTCCCTCGGGGGAAAACGGTGACATAACCGCTGACACATGGCCGATTGGCAACACGGTTACCCGGCACGGTTCTCGGATGGAAAAGATTCCATCCCAACGTTTAGCATGGAGTTAACACCACATTCCAATAATGTAGTCTGGGGAGAAGATTCTGCCGGTTGCAGGCTGCGACTTTTCCGGTTGTAGTTTTTACACCGAATAACGGGGCGTCCGTTGGGCCGGTCGACGGCCTTGCTGCGGAAAATACATGCGGTTTGCGTCGGGACGACGTGAGGGGGGCGTGCTTGGTTGTCCGTGAGGTCACGGATCGGCTATGATAAAGCCCACGCTCTCTGGTCGTTTGTGACCGTCAGCCACCCGCCTCCCTTCTTGTTGAAGTATTCCCCGCCATGCATGGACAATCAGAACCCAAGGAAGTGGCCTGGGAAATCGACCCCCAGTTTCTGCAGGCTCGTCGCGAGATGTTCGTGGTCTTGGGGATGTTCGTCGCGAGTTTTGTTTGGACGATGGTCGTTTCTTATCTTTTGGGGTATCGAACTCCGTCGCCCGAAGACGCAATTGAGCCAAGCTTGATTTGGGGAATGCCACTCTGGGTTTTCTGGGGCATTCTGGTTCCGTGGATGGCAATTGATATCGTCGCGATTTGGTTTTGTTTCTATTTCATGCGAGATGAACCACCGGTTTGCTATGAATTGAATACACCCTCGGGAGCTGCAATGCCACCAGCGACCATTCAAGCCAATGGCAGAAGTTCAATTGAATCATGATGTCTTTATTTCAACCGTCGAGCAGTTGGTTGTTGTTGGCGAACGCGAGCGGCCCCAATTGGGCTTTGTGGGTCTTCGCGATCTACATTATCGCCGTGTTGTTCATTGCGTGGTTGTCGAGTGTTGGAATTCGCGGAACGAGTTTTTTGAGCGAGTACTTTCTTGGCAGCCGAGCGTTAGGGCTGTGGGCGTTTGCTTTGACCTTTGCGGCGACCAGTTCCTCTGGAGGCAGCTTCATTGGTTTCCCGGCCATGGTCTACTCTCATGGCTGGGTGGTGGCCTTGTGGATTGGCGGCTACATGATCGTCCCCATCGTCGCGATGGCGTTGTTGGGTAAACGACTAAATCAAATCGCTCGGCTGCGTGATTCGATCACTTTGCCGGATGTGTTACGCGATCGATTCAACAGCCCGAGGCTGGGAACCTTGGCCACGTTGCTGATTGTGTTTTTCATGATCTTCAATCTTGTCGCTCAGTTCAAAAGCGGCAGCATGATTTTGCAATCGTTGATTCAAGACGAGCCACTATTCCAGCAACTAAGCCTTTGGTTCGGGAACCAGATTGGGGGGTATTCGTTTCTCGGCGAGGCCGCGGGAAAACCTGGTTATTTGATTAGTTTATTGGTTTTTGCGGTGGTGGTAATTCTCTATACCGCCTACGGTGGATTCCGAGCCGTTGTTTGGACCGACGTCATGCAGGGGCTTGTGATGTTGACGGGAGTTTTGATTCTGTTGCCGTTGGCCATTTGGTCGGTTGGTGGTCTGGACAAGGCGACTCGCGAGATGGCCCAAATGACACCCCCGAATCATGTTCGTTTGCAACTTTCGGTGCTTGAACCACCGGCCAAAGAGCCACTGGTGATTCCACACAATTCATGGCTCGTGTATCAAGATGGCGCCGAGAGACAAGTTTTTCGTACGAAAGTTCGCTGCGAGATACCGATCGGACAATCGGTTGCGAGACTGGGCAACTCGGTCTACAATGCCGAGTCGATTCCTGCGATTGAATTGACCTATCCGGGCCACAAAGATCGGCAAGCGATGTCGGAGTCTTTGCAAGCGATTCAAGTGACCGTCTTGGCTCGTGAGCCATACAGTTATGGTGCGGACCAAACCGGTACGTACGTGTTTGCACCTGGTCCTGACCCGAACAAAGTGGACGGCTTTCTTCCCATCAGCCTAGCGGTTTCGTTCTTCTTTATGTGGACATTTTCCACCGCCGGTCAACCCAGCAACATGGTGCGTTTGATGGCGTTCAGCAATACTCAGACCTTGCGACGGGCTATTTTTGCGGTATCGATCTATTATTCACTAATCTATTTTCCGTTGGTGCTCATTTTCTGTTGCGCGCGGGTGTTGTTGCCGGGGTGGGAGACGGAGCCGGATCGAATCATGCCGGAAATGGCTCGGGCAACTTCCGCCTTGGCCAACATGCCATGGTTAGCAGGACTGTTGTTGGCGGCGCCGTTTGCGGCCGTGATGTCCACGATGGATAGTTTCTTGTTGATGATTTCGTCGGCAGTGGTGCGCGATGTCTACCAAAACAACTACAACCCGAACGCTTCAGAAAAGACGATCAAGCGAATCACGTATGCAACGACGTTTATTGTCGGCGTGATTGGCATGGTCGTGGCGATCAATCCACCAACTCTGCTTCAAGACATCATTATCTTTACGGGGACTGGGCTTTCCACCAGTTTTCTCGTGGCGATGTTCCTGATGCTTTATTGGCCGCGATACAATCTGCCGGGTGTTGTCAGCGCGATTCTGTCGGGGTTTGGAACCCACGTCGCACTTTATGCGATTGGCACGGGACAGCATCCCACGTTCGCCATGACCGCCTACGAGCCGTTTGGGTTTCATCCGTTTGTGTGTGGCACTTTGGTTTCGCTCGTGGTCTCGGTTTGCGTGACCCTGGCCAGCGAGCAACCGTCTCGCGACATCGTCCGCCGATATTTTGGGCGTCCTCAGCAACCCGAGTAGTTCTATGTTGATCTTCGATGCCCATCTGGACCTGGCGCTTAACGGTGTGGACTGGAATCGCGATTTGTTATTGCCGGTCGAGGAGATTCGCCGCCAAGAGATCGCCTTAGAAATGAACGCGCCGGGCCGACGCCACAACACGCTATCGCTGCCGGAACTGCGATCGGCCGAGGTCGCGGTTTGTCTCACGACACTTCTAGCCCGTCAAGAGCCACGGATCAACGATTCTTTTGGGTGGACTTCACCGCAAACGTGTTACGCCATGGCGCATGCCCATTTGGCTTACTACCGAGCTTTGGAGGTCGGCGGGCACTTGAAACTCCTTAAAACCGCGACCGACTTGCGGCGTCACTGGGAGGCGTTTCGTCAAGATCCGCAAACACAACCCTTGGGATATGTGATGACCATGGAAGGCGCGGACCCGTTGTTGGAACCTGAAACGATTTTCGAGTTCCATGCCGCGGGATTGCGGGCCCTTGGGCTGACGCACTACGGTGTCAATCGCTATGGCGGAGGGACAAGTACGGAAGCTCCGTTAGCGCCGGCAGCCTTTCCATTATTGAAGTTGTGCGAACAGTTGGGCATAACGATCGACGTCACGCACTTGTCCGACACGGCGTTCTGGCAAGTTGTCGATCATTTTCAGGGACGAATTCACGCCAGCCATCAAAACGCGCGAGGCATTTGCGATTGGCAACGACAATTCAGCGATGACCAAATTCGTGTGTTGATCGAACGTGATGGAGTGTTGGGAGTGGCTTTTGACGTCATCATGTTGCAGCCGGGTTTTGAACGAGGGGTTTCCGTTCCCGAGGTGACGCTGGACAGGGCAATCAAGCAAATCGAATACGTCCAGCGACTGGCTGGCGGATCTTTGCGGAACATTGGCTTGGGCACCGACTTGGATGGAGCATTTGGCTACGAACAAACTCCGTTGGATTTGAATCGCTATCGCGACCTTCAGTCTTTGGTAGAACGTTTGCAGATCCGTGGTTTTTCTGTTGCGGAAATCGAGGCTCTGTTTCACGGCAATTGGTTGCGGTTCTTTGGCGAGTCGTTGCCCAACTAGCGAATTGCGGATGCAAGTGTGGTCCGCGATGGAGCGTCGGAATTCAACCGCGATGGTGTCACGGGAACGTCGTTCGCTTTAATGAGAGCCGATCCTGTCGTCGGTGAATCCTGCACGGCTTCCCAGACTCGCGGCGGGCATTTAGACTGCGCCGCCGAGTGGTCAACCTAACAAACCTGGGGGCATGGAAAGCATGATCATGGCCGGACCGATCCGAGCAATTCTGTTGGATATCGAAGGGACGACTT
>JAEUIP010000580.1 GCA_016795075.1 Planctomycetaceae bacterium
CTTTGGGGAGCAGCAAATCATTATCACCAATGCTAATAATGTAGCATCTGTTTATGCTACTGATTTAGACAATGATGGCGATGTAGATGTATTATCGGCTTTTTCTGGAGGCAATAGAATAACATGGTATGAAAATGATGGCAGTGGCAATTTTGGTCGGTCGCAACTTATTACAACTGCTGCTGACGGTGCCAGTTCTATTTATACCGCAGATTTAGACAATGATGGTGACATAGATGTGGTATCTGCTTCACGAAAAGATGACAAAGTAGCTTGGTATGAAAATGATGGCAGTGGGAACTTTGGGGAACAGCAAATCATTACAACAAATGCTGAGGAAGCAAGGTCTGTCTATGCCGCAGACTTAGATAATGATGAAGACATAGATATTTTGTCGGCTTCTAGTGCTGACAACAAAATAGCATGGTATGAAAATGATGGCAGTGGCAACTTTGGAGAGCAACAGATTATTACAACGGCTACTGATTATGCAAATGATGTCTATGCCGTCGATTTAGACAATGATGGAGATATAGATGTATTGTCAGCCTCTTGGAGTGATGACAAAATAGCTTGGTATGAAAATGATGGCAGTGGTAATTTTGGAGAACAGCAAGTTATTACAACCAATGCTGATGGTGCAAACTCTGTCTATGCCGCTGATTTGGATAATGATGGGGATATAGAT
>JAEUIP010000581.1 GCA_016795075.1 Planctomycetaceae bacterium
GGAAAAATTGTAGCAAAAGACCTTCGTGGAGAAGAATTGAGAGCAAAAGTAAAAGAACTTTTAGGCGCTTAATTCATATTCCGAAACAAATCATAAAAATCTCCCTTGTGGAGATTTTTTTATTTTATTCATTACCAATACATTAAAATTTTGTTGTAAAATATCTGCAAAAAAGACTTGCATAAACTAAAAACAGTGCTATATTTGCAACCGCAATAAGCAAGGCGGGGGGATACTCAAGCGGCCAACGAGGACGGACTGTAAATCCGTTGGGAAACCTTCGCAGGTTCGAATCCTGCTCCCCCCACAACAAACACAAAACCTGTAAATTTATATTTACAGGTTTTTTTGTTTTATGTCAAATTCCCAAAACACATAACCATTTTGGTAGAAATAAGATCCAAAATAAATTGGATTACTATTTCAGAACCTCCATCCTTTCATATTGCCACAATCTATAGTAATCCCGCTCTTTAGCTAAGATAGTTCTAAAAATCATCTCTAAACAATTATTAATTAAACATTTGTAATCGTTTAATACCGATTAAAAAACACAACTATTTGAAAATCAATTAAAAAACTACTATTTTCGTAAAAAACTCTTTTTTGTCAGGGCAACCTGCTTATCTACTCCCACATATGTTTTTTCTTAAAGAAATACGCCAAAATCTAAATT
>JAEUIP010000582.1:0-235 GCA_016795075.1 Planctomycetaceae bacterium
GAATCTCAGTAAGCAATTGCTGATCCTTGGTTGCTTCGGGTTCCGGTGCGGGAGCTGCAGCGGCATCTTCCTCTTCTTTTTTCTTGATTCGGTTCAGGCGGTTCATCAGTTTCACCATCATAAAAATGGAAAAGGCTATAATGATGAACTCAAAAACCATTTGAATAAAATTACCATAGTTGAGTGTTACCGCAGGAATTTCTTTTCCATCAGCCCCAATGGTTGCTTCATGGAT
>JAEUIP010000582.1:245-667 GCA_016795075.1 Planctomycetaceae bacterium
CCAATGAGGTAACCGATGGGAGGCATGATCATGTCGTTAACTACAGAGTTGACAATCTTCCCGAAAGCACCACCAATGATAACACCGACAGCCAAATCAACTACATTGCCGCGCATGGCAAAATCGCGGAATTCTTTCATTAAACTCATAGCAAAAGGTTTGGTTTACAAGTAGGTTATACCGGCAAAATTAAATTTTTATCCGGCTATGCAAACCTTTTTCACTTACGAAGGCGGGAAAGCCATTGGTCACTTAAAAGCGTGTTTCCCGTTAAAAATCCGGAGATGGAATCGATAAGGACTATGACACCCAGGAGTGTGATAAAGCCCATAAAAACAGGCCATTCGCCAGTCCAAATACTACGTAATGAAAAGAAACTAACCAAAGTCCCGAAGCACAGTCCAACGCCATAAAAAAAGTAT
>JAEUIP010000583.1 GCA_016795075.1 Planctomycetaceae bacterium
TGGCTGCAACCGTTGACGGAACCAGCAATACCATCTTGTGCATCGAAGACGCTGGCCGTGCTCACCCATCCGTGGCACTGTTTGGGGCCTTGTCGGCTCGCGTTTCTCCGGTTAGCGGTCAAGCTGACCCATTGCCTTGGTCTGGTGGCACAACAGGTGGCCGTCGTATGTATGCTTGGGCTGATGCTGACTCCGTAACCAACGGATTGAGCGGTCCTTCAAATTCATCTGCTAGCCGCAAGGCTGGTGTAAACCAGAATAAGTTGCCAACCGGTGGGCCTTCAACCTGTCCATGGTCCTTGAACAATTGCGGTCCTAACGACGAACCATTCAGCTTCCATCCAGGTGGCGTAAACTGTGCTATGGGCGATGGCAGCGTTAAGTTCCTAGCGGACACCATCGACCCAATCACGTTGAAGTGGATGGTTGCTGCTCAAGACGGCAACGCTGTTCAGGCTCCTGAATAATAGAATTTCAGTTGTGTTGATGCAAAAAGAAAAGGGAGTTGGCTTAAGTGCCAACTCCCTTTTTTGTTTTGATATGGATCGCCTCAAGCGTTAGTTCGTCGAAGCCAAGAAGCGACGCTTGCTCAAGGCTCGGAACTCACCGAAGTTATAGTTCACGGCAGTAACGCCGCCGTTGACGGTAATTGAGGTGATTT
>JAEUIP010000584.1 GCA_016795075.1 Planctomycetaceae bacterium
AAAATTTGGTTTGCCGTCCGAACCAACTTCGTACTGCAATGTTGTGCGACACTTAATTTCCGTCCATCTCTCATCATCGACTTCTTCCAACGAATTTGAGACTACAAAAATTTCCGCGGCCCCTGAAACGTCAACAAGCGTTAGGAGAAAGCTGACCGCAGCGACAGTCGTCAAAAAACCTCTAAACGAAACCTGAGAATCGGAAACATACACGGGATGATTGCACCGGCTCAAGTTCAAAAACAACTCTCGAAGAACATTACCCCAACGGAAAAGAAATAAAACAGCGTTTGCTGGAGTCCCCGTGCTGGAGTCCCCGTGCTGGAGTCCCCGTGCTGGAGTCCCCGTGCTGGATCTTTACTTGTGACGCCCATCACAATGCTCCCGACTTTTTAGCCCACTTCGTCGCGACCCTCGCCCATCGGGAATCTTGCGACCTACTACAGATTATCCCGATGTCAAAATCGATTGCAAGAAAATTTTTGCCAATCCGGCCATTTTGCTCGAAATAGTTTCAGCACTCGATTTTCGTACTTTGAGTGTCTTTCGTGGATAGATTTGTGGTTCTCGCCACGCAAATGATTGTTGCGAGGAAATCCCAAGTGAAGCACCTTGTTTTTGTCTTTATTCCCTTGCCCGAATTCCTTTG
>JAEUIP010000585.1 GCA_016795075.1 Planctomycetaceae bacterium
GGCGAACAGCAGGGGCAGGCGGGGATTCATGGCGGGCTTTCCTCCAGCCAGTCGGCCGGCAGGCCGGGATCGTCGAAGTGGCGTTCGCCGACGAAGGCGATCGCATGCCGGCCGCGTTCGCGCATCGCGCCGGCCGAGGCCACGCCCATCGGCCACAGCAGCCAGCGCTCCGGGCGCTCGCTGCCGGGAATGAGACCGTCGGGATCGAACAAGGTCTGCGTGCCGGCATCGGCATCGGCATCGGCATCGGTATACAGGGCGGTGTAATCGACGCTGCGATACGGCACGAACGGGCGGCCGTCGTCCTCGTCGAGCGCGATCAGGTAATGCGTGGCGCTGGCGATGCGCAGGCGCAGATGACGACCG
This sequence comes from Planctomycetaceae bacterium, assembly GCA_016795075.1. Lineage (GTDB taxonomy): Bacteria > Planctomycetota > Planctomycetia > Pirellulales > Pirellulaceae > M30B19. The sequence continues at coordinate 367 of JAEUIP010000585.1, forward strand.
GGGCGAAACGCCGGCGCCGGGTACGGGGCGATCGGCGTTTCCGCCAGCGCCGCGGCGGCGGCCGTCAGGCGCAGGCCGGCGCGCGGGAACAGCAGGTGGTAGCAGCCGCAGGCGTGGATCGAGTCGTAGACATACGGGCGGCCGTCGGCGTCGAGCGTCACGCGCCAGATCAGGCCGTCGAGGCGGCCGGCGTACAGCACGCCTGCGGCTGGCGGGCGCGCGGCGAACCAGATCAGCCAGTTCAGCTGCAGCACCGGCCGGCCGTGCAGGCGGCTCAGCGACG
>JAEUIP010000586.1 GCA_016795075.1 Planctomycetaceae bacterium
AAACTTTCGCGCGAAGTCATCGCCATGATGCCCGAGTTTCTCGACCTACCGGGCGTGCTCGGCATCGGCGAGATCGGGCTCAATAAAAACACGCAGAACGAGTCAATCATCTTCCTCGAACACTTGGACCTGGCGGCGAAGCGGGGCGAACAGATTCTCATCCACACGCCGCACTTGGAAGACAAGCTCAAGGGGACGCGGATGATCGTCGACATGCTCTGCGACGATCGCCGGCTCGACCGCTCGCGGGTGCTGGTCGATCACGTCGAAGAGCACACGATCCGCGGAGTGCTGGAGGAGGGCTTTTGGGCCGGCATGACGCTTTACCCGGTGAGCAAATGCACGCCGGAACGGGCCGTCGATATGGTCGAGCTTTACGGGCCCGAGCGTCTGATGGTCAACTCCGCCGGCGATTGGGGACCGTCGAAACCGACGGCCGTGCCCGATTTCATCATGGCCATGCGGCGGCGCGGCCATCCCGAGTCGCTCATTCGCAAGATCGTCTACGAGAACCCGCTGGAGTTCTTCTCGCAGAGCCGCAACTTTAACTTCACGCCGCCCGAAGGGCTGCCGGCCGTCGAAGCAAAGTAACATTATCGAAGTACGAAACGACGAACGGCCCGGAGCCTTAGTTAGCTCCGGGC
>JAEUIP010000587.1 GCA_016795075.1 Planctomycetaceae bacterium
AGGAAGTCTGGGCGGCAGGAGTCACTTATTTAAGAAGCCGGGACGCAAGGCGCGCAGAATCCACAGTTGCGGATATGTATGAAAAAGTATACGAGGCTGAGCGGCCTGAAATCTTTTCCAAGTCATTGGGCTGGCGTGTGGCAGGCAGCGGCGCGCAGATTCGCATCCGCAGGGACAGCCAGTGGAATGTGCCCGAACCGGAGTTGGTGCTGGTAGTCAACCGCTATCGTGAGATCGTCGGCTACTGCGCAGGTAACGATGTTTCATCACGAGATATTGAAGGCGAAAATCCGTTGTATTTGCCGCAGGCGAAAATATATAACGGCTCCTGTGCGCTTGGCCATGGAATTCTTTTGTGCGAACCAGATGAAATCAAAAACATTCCAATCCAACTGGAAATTCATAGAGAGAACAAAACCATTTTTAGTGGAGAAGCGAATACGTCAACCATGAAGCGCAATCTTGCTGAATTGGTTGAGTTTTTAACCCGCGAACTGGATTTCCCGCAAGGGGTATTCTTGATGACAGGCACCTGCCTCGTCCCTGGAAATGACTTCACATTGCAGCCAGAGGATATTGTCATCATTCAAGTTGGGGAATTGAAGATCATGAATCATGTCGCGATTTGAGTACCCTTTTCT
>JAEUIP010000588.1 GCA_016795075.1 Planctomycetaceae bacterium
CTGTCCGGCGGCCGCATCATTGTGTATCCGCCGCGCGGCTCCAACTTCCAACCCGAAGAGAACATCATTGTCGGCAACGTGACGCTGTATGGCGCTACCAGTGGAGAAGCTTATTTCAACGGCATGGCCGGGGAGCGATTCGCGGTTCGCAACTCAGGCGCGGTGACGGTGGTGGAAAGCGTTGGCGATCATGGCTGCGAGTACATGACCAAAGGCGTGGCGGTGGTTCTGGGGCCCGCGGGCCGTAACTTCGCCGCGGGCATGAGTGGTGGTCTGGCGTTCGTGCTGGACGAAGACGGCCAGTTCGCCGCCAACCGCTGCAATCTTTCGATGGTGGATCTGGATCCGGTGGAGAGCGCGGAAGACGTGCAACTGCTGAAGCGTCTGATTGAGAAGCATCGCGACTATACGCAGAGCCCGCGGGCGGCGTGGATTCTCGACAACTTTTCGGAGATGCTGCCGCGCTTTATCAAGGTGTTCCCGCACGAGTACAAACGCGTGCTTGGCTTGCCGAAGTCGAAGCAAATTTATGTTCCGGTCCTGGCAAGCACACCGCAGGCGGAACGGCGTCCGGTGGCGGGGGACTAATCGCCACGGAAGCATTCGCCGTCCTACCGGGCGGGCGAGTGAGCCGAACACT
>JAEUIP010000058.1 GCA_016795075.1 Planctomycetaceae bacterium
GATGGAGTGAAGCATGCTCGCGTCCAAGAACTGCTCGAACAATTGGAGTCTCAACTTGTCAGTACTACTGAGCCACGTCCGTTAAAAGTACTGCCGATCGATCCCCGCACGACGGTCGCATTGGTCTATCAAAACTTGGATGCCGACCTGATCGCCCAGGCCTCGATTGTGCAGAATGTCGAACGCAACGCTTTGTTGATTCGTGCGACCGACGAAGTCCAGCTGCAGATCGAAAAATCTGTGGAACAGTTTCTGGCTGCGTTGCCGGATGCGCCTCAGCGCACGGCCAAGTCTTACCAATTGAATCACTTGACTCCAACCGCGGCTGTGACGTTGTTGACGACGCTGGTACCGGCCGCTACTTACGCAGTCGACACGGTCAATAACAAGGTGGCTGCAACTGCCCTGGCAGAACAGCACGAAGCCATCGCTGATGCCTTGCAACAGATTGACGTTGCGACAGAAGTGGAAGTGCAAACCAAAGCGTATCGCGTGCCGACCGGCTATGGCGCGGCACTGGGGACGACGTTGGCTCCGATGTACCCACAGGCCAAGATAACGTGGGATGTGTCCGGGTCGGCCTTGATCGTCGTTGCTCGAGCGGCCGAACATGCGGAGATGGACCGCGTGTTGCGCGAGATCTTGGAAGGCACGCAAGACGAATCAACCACCGAAGTCTACACGCTGGGTTCGGCCAGTCCTGTGAATGCCTTGGCCATGATCAAGCAGGTCTATCCGCGCAGCCAAGGAACCGTGGATTTGGCGACGAACTCGGCGGTGATCACGGCTTCGCCCCGCGAACACGAGGGCATCAAAGAGCTGATGACCAAACTCGAGTCCGCCGGGCAAGGCCGGCAAGTCATTGCCTATCCTATTCGCAAAACGTTGCCAACCGTCGCTCAAGCGGCGATCGTACAAGCATTTCCTCGGGCAACCGTGTCGTTGGATACGGTGCGTGATCTGTTGGTCGTCACGACCAACGTGACCGAACATGAACAAATCAAGCAATTGATCGATTCGCTGGAGCAAGGACCGGAAAAGCCGCTTTTGGTCGCCAAGTCATACGCTTTGAACCATTTGACAGCGACGGCAACATTGACCCTGTTGAAGACCTTGGTCCCAGCTGCTAACTACGCGGCCGACATCGAGAATAATAAGCTGGCTGTGACAGGCACCGCCGAACAGCAATCCCAAATTGCCGCGACGTTGCAAGAGATCGATGTGCCCCGTACCTCCGATTTGGTTCCACGCGCCTACCGCGTTCCGCCTGGTTACGGTGCCGCGTTGGGAGCAACCTTGGCACCGATGTATCCTCGAGCCAAGATCACGTCCGACGCTTACACCGGCGCGACACTGTTTGTTGTGGCCAGTGAAGCGGAACACGCCGAACTGGATCAAGTCATTCGCGACATCGTCGAGGGCAAGGAAAGCGAAAGCGTCTCGCAGGTCTACCGTCTTCAAACGGCGACACCCGCCAGTGCCTTGGCAATCATCAAACAAGTCTTCCCTCGTTGTCAGGCCACGACCGATGCGACCACCGGGATGCTGGTGGTGACCGCTTCGGTAGCCGATCATGAAAAAATCGCAGCTCTGGTTAAAGACTTGGACGGTGCGGGAACCAACCAAGTCGTGCAAGCCTATGAACTCAAGCGTACTTCACTGACGGCAACTCAAGCGGCCATTGCCAAAGTGGTTCCGCGAGCCGTGCTGACGGCCGATGCCCAACGCGGCAGTTTGATCGTCGCGGCTTCAGCAGCCGAACAAGAACAGATTCGCGGCATTGTCGCCCAGTTGGAGTCGACCGCATCGACAAACATGTTGACCAAAGCTTACCGCCTGCAAACGGGTGATCCGCGCAGTGCGGAAAATGCGCTGGAAGTTTTGTTGCCAACCGCGACATTTTCGGCCGACGTGGCCGCGAGTGTGTTGTGGGCGACCGCCGCCACCGAAGAGCACGAAGTGATTCAAAACGTCATCGATCAATTGGAAGCGGCTGACCAAGACAGTGCCCGTGTACAATCGTTTCGAGTCGCCGGTGGAGATGCCGATGAACTGTATTCCATGTTGCAACGCATGTATCGCAGTGACGACTCCGTACGGCTGAGTTTTCAAGAAAGCAGCAACGCGATTTTGTTTGTGGGGCCGGCCAAACAAGAGTTGGCGGTCAAACAAATTGTCGAACAATGGTCCGCGATGGGCGGGGAACAAACAGGCCGCGAAATCAAAGTCTATGACTTAGCAGAATTGGACGGCGACGTGTTGGTGGAATCGCTCGAGTTGTTGTTGGAACGTCAGGTCCCTGCGGTCGATCTACAGGTCCAGTACACAACGAACCGATTGTTGGCGGTGGCAACGGCCGAACAACACGAGCAAATTGTGGCGGCCATGAAAGAACTGCAAGGCGAGTCCCGTCGCTTGGAAGTGTTCACCTTGCAGGTCAACACGCCGGAGACCATCGAAGATGCGATTCGCCAATTGTTTTTGGACTTGCCGTTTAGTGCTTCACCAAGCGTGAACTCCAGTCGCGAGAATCAACAACTCTTTATCCGAGCCAGCGAATCACAGCTTCAGCAAATCCGCGAACTGTTGGTCAAGCTAGGTGAACCGTTGACAGAAACCGCAAACCAATCGGGCGGTCCGGCAACAGGTAATCGCGGGACCGGGAACTTGCGAGTGTTGACTTCGCCGTCCGCACCGCGCTTGCTGCAACAAATCGAAGCCCTGTGGCCACAGATCCGTCCAAACCCCTTGCGCGTGGTATCACCGAACTCACCAAGTTTGCCAAGTTCGGACGAACCGCCGCGTTCTCAAGATTTGCCGCCCACCACCGAGCCGAGCGAGAAGCTGCCAGCGGAGCTCGATCGTCAATCGCCGTCGGCGGACGTTTTGCCATCGCCCGCTCCCGCAGTCGTAGGGACGGAAACTCAAGTTCCAACGTCCATTCAAGAGCTGCAAGATCCGGCACCGGTTTTGATTTTTCCGGGACCCAACGAATTGACCGTAGCCTCCGCTGATGAAGAGGCGTTGGCCATCTTGGAGCAACTATTTCGGATCTTGAACGAGCAACAAGAGACAGCCGGGAAAGTGGAGATCAGCGGGAACTTCACGATCTTTCAGTTGGAGAATGCCGGCGCCGAGGAGATTGCCAAAACAGTCGGGCAACTCTTTCAGCAAGTGACCGCCGGCCAGGGCCGTGGTCGTGCTTCCGGCAACTCGCAGAACCGAGTGTCGATTGTGGCAGATGAAAGGTTGAATTCGCTGATCGTTTATGGTTCGCCAGTGGATCGCCGTACGATCGAAAGTTTGATTCGTGTCTTGGATGTGTCGGATGTGGACCGTTCGAAAGTCCGAGCCAACGAACCGAGGATCGTGAAGGTTGAAAATGTGTTGGCGGACAAGATCATGGGTGTGTTGGAGTCGGTCTATCGCACACAGTTGCGGCCGGACCAACCGCCGCGCGTCCAGATCCCGGCAGGCGTGTCCGTCGAGGTCGCAATGGCCTTGCGTGAAGTCAACGCCGTGGCCGCCGCACCGCTATTGACGTTAGAAGTGGATCAAGCGACCAACAGCATTATTGTCTTGGCATCCGAGCGATTGAGCTTGGAGGTCGAGTCCTTGATTCAGCGTTTGGATCGCGAGCAAAAGGCCAGCAACACGCAAGGCTTTAAAGTCATTGCGTTGGAAAAAGGCAATACGGAACGAATCGAAGCCACTCTCCGCAACCTCATTCGCGACTACAGCCGCCGCCGACCGCAGTAGAAACCTATCGGGCATTTCATTACTGCTGTTACCTTTGGAGAGCTAGTTATTGCCGGCGGATGGCAAAGCCGTTCTGCGGATGAAACAACGCCCGAGTAAGGATGAGACAACCGGCGATTTCCTGTATTCCGGACGGTTCATCGATCACGAGACGGGCTCATCAAACTCCATCTTGTTCGCGTTCTATCTTTCTCTGTATTCATCCGCAGATCGGCCTTGCCATCCGTAGGCAAACGCCGTGATCTTCGACGTTTCGAACGGCAGCATCTTCTCAGCGTCATCCCCATCTCTCGCGGTGCATTTTCTTTTTGGGACGCCGTCGAGCCGAATTCGTTATCTGAAATTCGCGAACATGAAGAATCCAGAGATCAGATTGTTTCTGTGCCGAGTGTCCGTATACTAGGCCCCATCCTTGGGCGAAAACTCGCTCTTCAATCCGTGCATCCTTGATTGAGAATTGCGATGAAGAATCTAAAACGTGCGTTTGTTGTGCTTTGTCTTTGTGGCTTGTATTTCCCTAACGTCAGCGACGCGCAGCATGGCGCGGATGGAACCGACGGGGCACGTTGGGAATTTGGCGGGAACGGTGGTAATGGAACCGATATTACCTTGACGAGATCTACTGTCGGCACGCCGTATTCTTGGATGGTGTCAGGATTCAACGGTGGACGAGGTGGTCGTGGTGGCGAGGGTTTCATTTGGAATGCGAAGCCGGAAGACTCGGCCGTCGGGATGCCTGGAGGACACGGAGGTAGCGGCGGTGACCTAAGTGCAATCTGGAAACCGCTACTTGGACTTGGAGTTGATGGTCCGATCTATCAACAATCCGTTTTTGTGGAGGCTAAGGCCGGAAATGGTGGGGCAGGAGGGTTGGGCGGAAATGGGTTCCAAGGTGGTCGGACTGGCAATGCGGGACGTGGGGGAGACGGCGGGGCGGCACATGCGATTGCGCACGGTGGTTTGGATGTCACGGCCCGTGCGATTGGCGGGATGGGTGGCACAGCGAACGGCTATGGTGGTCGTGGCGGAGATGGCGGACATGCCTCGGCGGAGGCTGAAGTAATCAACCCGCAGCACTATTCCCGCGCGACAACCAATATCTGGATGAACAGCATCGGCGGTCGCGGTGGCGATGGGCTCGATCAGTCGATCGGAGGCAATGGAGGTTCATCGAATCTGGGCGGCCTCGTAAACAATTATCAGGTCCGAGCGAATGGATTGAATTTGCCCCTGCTGAACCTTGCCATCGTTGGTCGCGGTGGCGATGGCGGCAATTCGTTTGGTTCGCATGGCGGAACGGGTGGCAACTCGATAATACAAGTTTCCACGATGTTGAGTTCTAATCGATACGAGAGTCGAAATGCTGGCAGCCAATATTTCGGACCTATTTCTTCGGCAACTTTTGATCTCTTCGGTGGTCGCGGTGGGCAAGGTCTCGCGCATAGTCGAGTCACTGGACATGGGGGCGAAGGCGGTTCGGTAATTATCGACACGTCCGGTGAACCGTCAGCGGCTCAGAAATTAATCATCAATGCTCGCGGTGGACGAGGTGGCGACGCACTTGGTGGTTTTGGTGGATCCGGAGGATTGGGTGGCCAGGTCGTGATGGATTCAATGAAACTTGTTCGCGGTGACGTAAATATTTCTCTCCGCGGAGGCGACGGAGGCCATTCAATCAGTGGGCACGGAGGAGCCGGGCGAACTGTCTCCTCTGCAACTCCTAACTATGTGGGTGTCGGTAGCCCATCACAATTTAAGTTCACCGTACAAGGTGGTGATGGTGGAAGCCTATTGGGCTCGACTATTTCCTTCCGAGGAATTCATCGCCTTGCCGGAAATGGCGGCGACGCGCTGATTGAGCCGTACACTCAAAATGCTCATTTGTTCGATAGAAGCAACGAAGTCCGGGCGATCGGTGGCATGGCCGGTCGTGGCATCATTTCCGGGGGTATTGAGCGCGCGGGACGAGGATTGATTAGTCTTCGGCAAACGGTTAGGTCGGCTGGCTCGTTGACGGCAATCGCCGAAGGTGGGCTGTCCCACCAACGGACCAATGGCTATGCTCGAGCTATTCTCGACCTACAAGCGGCCGATGGAGTTTATGGAGCGATCACCGGTTCCGCGACGGCACGTCCTGCGCAAGCCAGTAGCGGGTCAGGTCCGGTCCCGGTCGCTGCGTTTGCCGGTAGTGCAAATGCTGAATCGTTTGTGTTTCGAAAAAATGCAACCGGTCTCATCAGCTCAATCGCAAATTCCGACGGAGGATTCGGGACAATCCAATCGGGATCGAGTCGCGCGAAGGCGACAGCGGTCAATTCCACGGAGGAACTTACAGGAATCTTGCGAGCACGTGACGCGTACGCATCTGCAACAGCACTTAGTCGTGCGGACAGTTCCCGAAGCAGCGCGAATCATGCGATTGGTCTGGCAACTGCGGTTTCCCGAGAATTTGGTGAAGCAACCGCAGCTTCGAGGGCACTTGGTCAGTACAATTATGGCTATGCCAGAGCGGAGTTTCGAGCGCCCAAGGGAGTGGCGACGGCGACGACGGCAGGAGAAACAATCCAGTGGGTGCATCGCTCAAACGTGTCTTCGTCAGCGTTCTCGCATACAAGCGCGAATCAATCCGTCGTCATGACCGCTTCGGCGTTTACTTCGTTCCGGCATACACAGATTGAAACATCCATTGCTCCGGTCGATTTCTTTTCTCCAAGCGCCTGGAACCATCTCTTGATCAATCCAGGAGAAACGGCGGTTGATAATTTTACGACTTCCAATTCATTGATTGACCAAGAGTTTGATTTTGGAACGCGCAGCAGTCAGGTGGGAAATATTCTGGCTATCGGGTCCGCGGGAGGGGGGTATTCAAGTACGAGTCTCGTGGATGGTGATTTTCAAGCACTCAATCAGTTCGATCTTACCCTGCACTTGCATCCAGAAATTCAAGGTTCGGATGAGTTATCCGTGGCGTTCTTTAATCCTGTCTCCCTTGGCAGTGGATTTGAATCGTTAGCGGTCAAGTTTGATTACCAAGGGACCCGTATTCTGGATGAAGAATTCACTGACTTGGCGACTGCTCAGGCCTTCTTTACTAATCGAATTATTTCGCTGGACAGTTTGGTCATGACCGACGGATTGGAGCGTCAGTTCAGTTTCCAATATAATATGCGGTATTCACAAACGAGCGACGTTTTTGGCTTCAATTTTCTGATCGGCAGTCGCAATCAACTGGCGTCACTCTCCGCCTTTTCCGCGGTCCCGGAACCCACGGCCATCCCAGCGTTGCTTGGCGTGGCGATGGCGATGCTGCTTCGCCGCCGACGGAGGTAGGCATAATCCTTCCGCCAGATTCGCGGAAACGGTCGCGAATCTGGCGTTTTGTTTTCGTTGGCCGTGAGTTCCGTCACATGGAGATCGGCCTTCCCATCCGAAGGCAACGTCGTTGTTAGTTGAGGTTCTGCACGTGTCTCAATTGCAGCCTCTTGCTTGTCTGCTTCATCCCCATCTCTCGCGGTGCATTCTCTTAGGGCGCCGGTTAGCCGAAATCGTCATTTTCCGGAGTGCGTTCAAGTCACCCCTTGTCGTTGTTCGGGAAAGGACTGGTACGTGCCGCGGGTCACCGACGATTCAAGTGCCGCGACAGCCTGTTCGATTTCGCGTCCCAATGTATACAGCGGGGTGATCCCGAACCGAATGATGTCCGGCCCGCGGAAGTCCGGAATGACGCGGTGTCGCTGAACCAAATCTTGTGTGATCTGCCAAGCCGCAGGATGGGATAGCGAGACATGCGAACCGGCCGCTTGGGGATGCCGCGGTGTAACCAACGCAAAACCGAGTTTCTGCAAGCGCTGGTCGAACAACTCGAAGAAGAATTGCATCAACTGCCAACCTCGTTGCCGTAGGGCATGCATCCCGGCTTCGCAAGTCAAATCCACACCAGGCTCCACCGCCGCTAATGACAAGATCGGCGGTGTGCCGACGGCAAATCGTTCGATGCCCGGATGGGGTTCGTAGGCACTGCCGAATTCAAAAGGCCGAGCGGCCCCGAACCAACCCGGAATGGGGTTTTGTAAGCGCTCGATCCAATCACTGCGAACCATCAAAAACGCTGGAGCACCGGGCCCGCCGTTCAGGTACTTGTAGGTACAGCCCACCGCCGCATCCACTCGCGGTGTGCCGACGTCCAGCGGCACGGCACCCACACTATGACTAAGGTCCCACAAGATTGGTGCCCCGTGGGCATGAGCCAGCGCCGTGACTTGTGGCAGATCAAACGCATAGCCGGTCTTGTAATGGACATGCGACAAACAAACGAGCGCCGTGTCGGCATTCAGCGCTTGCTCCAACACGGTCTGGACCTGAGTGTGATCGGCGTGGTCCAACATTAGCGGCTGCACACGCATTGCCGGATCCACAGGTTGTCGCAAACCATCGAGTACATACAAATCGGTGGGAAAGTTGGCGGCATCCGTCACGATGGTTCTTCGTTTGCCCCGATGTTGCAGCAGAGCCCAAGCGGTTTTGTACAGGTTGATCGACGTCGAGTCACACACGAGAGTCTCGCCGGGCGCCGCCCCAATCAACGAACCAATCTTATCGCCGACCCGTCGAGCGATCGGCAACCAGGCTTGGTTCCAGCTTCCGATCAACGCCTGCCCCCATTCGTCGGCCACGACGTTTTGCAGCCGAGCGACGGTCGCCTTCGGTAACCTTCCCAGTGAATTCCCATCCAGATACACCACTTGTGGATCCGCAATCACGAATCGATCGCGAAACGGCGCGTGGTCCAACTCCGTTAGTATCGTCAACCTTGGGTCCTTTTTGCTGCTGGTCGCTCGTACATACTTGTGTCACACTTGAGTGTTTCGGGCCACCGATTCGCATTTGGTTCAGCGTACCGGGAATTGCCAGTTCAGGGGAGATCACTCATCTTTAGGAACCACTCGGATCGTTTTCTTGTTTTCGATCCATTCGGCTCCGATTCCCTGATTGGTAATTTCATAGCCCTTGAGATAAAGGTTTAGTTTATCGCCGTAAAACTCGGGAATCGCGGCAACTCCGTTTTCGTCGGTTTTTACAACTCGAGTCGGGGCGAAATATTCGACGAGGAACTCTCGTTTTTCTCTCGCTGCCATCAGTTCTTCGCGCGTGATCCGTCCCCAACGACCGTTCGAAATAAACGGATAATCGACAATCGAAAGCGAAACATTTTTCACCGGCTTTCCAGCATCGTCGAGCACTTCGACAAACACGGTCCTGCGCGGAACCATGTCGACGACAAGATCTGCGGGCAAATCTTTCAAGTTCAGTAAACTTGGTAGAACCGTGGCATCGGCTCGATTGTCCAACGCCGGATAGATTGTTTGGCGAAGTTCTTTTGGTGAAGCCTGACTTACCCAGCCATCACAGGTCGCAATCAATTGCAGCCAATCTCCCGGCGGGATGCCGGCGATTTCAAATTGACCATCCTCGTCAACGGCCACGCGGTCAAACCAATGGCCCGCTTCATCCCCGAATTTCAGATCTTTCTGCGCGTTCCAGGCAACGCAAATGTTGACTTGTCCATTCTTGATTGGTCTGGGAATTTGGGGATTCAGCTTTCCCTTGAGCACGATTGCTGGATGCATCGGAACTTCTCTTTCGAACTTTTTTCCACCATCCTGTTGTTCGATGTCGATCGGATCGCTGAATCGGATGGCTTGGCCTTCGACGATCTCCACAATTCGGACGCGATGGGCGTCCGCTGGGAGTGCAGGTGAAATCAGCGTCCCGTTTTGCATCAACTTCCAGTCCTTCAGCTGTTTGTCTTTGTTCTGTTCTGCGATGCCAAAGAGGTTCTTTTTGATGGGCTCTTTGGATTGAGCATCTATCGCCGTCACCGCGATTTGAACTCCCCGTTGTAGGACAATTTTAGTATCGTCATCGGTTATCGAAATCGAATCGTCAAACGCGACAAATTCGTCATGGTCGGTGTCCAATCGCATCCTCGCCAGATTTCCGAGCTGCATGTCAGGCACCACGCATTCGATGCTACCATCGACTGAAGAAACCAGGGCTCCGCCGTTCGAATTCTTGAGTGTTGCCCCAAAGCTCGCACCCGAATTGTCGAGATAGACCAGCGAGTTTGTCGTGAACGTAACTCCTTCGATCGGCGCATCGTTGGAGTCGACAAACTTCAGAACCACGTTCTTCGGAGGGATTCTGGGGACATCTTCCAATTGGTTTTGCGCATCGACCTTGCTAACCAAGCTCGCCATTACGACACCCGAAAAGAAGCTCCACCAGAAAGCACCGACGGCTCTGGTAGAATCAACTTTTGCGAACCCAAGCATCCACAGCTCCAAATAGCGCATCGAAATCTTCTCCAACTTGGAATGGTTCTTTTTGACCAGGTGCGGCTTTGCGCTGCGTTCTCCCAATTGCCATTCATGGTCCTTAGCGAGGACGCGGGGCGACCTCTTGCGGGAGAGCATGACCCGGCGTGTCGTAAGTCGGTTTCTCGAAGAATCAAGCACCGTCACGTTGGACAACGCAAAAGGACCAACACGTCCATTTCGAAGTCCTGTTCCATGATCGGCGGCACTTCATAAGGTGGCTATGTCCTGCATGAGGGTTGGCTCTCTCCGAATATGTAATCTTATTCGGAGAATTTCGTGCGAACCAAAGGCCTAACCCTTTGCTGGGCAAAGCTAGGCCATATGGTCGCCGACCATGACCCAAATGGCAATCGCGGAAGCCAAGACGGTCCCGCACAAGAACAGCAGCCAACGACACCGAGTCCACAGGCCACGCCAAGGCGTTAGCTGCAATGCAAGATCCACGGGATAGGCCGCGCAATAGAGCAAGTTCGCGGGAACCGCAAATACCACTAAAACCAAGACGCCGGCGAAAAAATCGATAGGTCGCCCAGACAGCATCTCAGGTCCCCAACAGACAACCGCCAGCGTTAGCAGGACAAGGTTGTAAACCACGCGTCGAAGTTCCCAATATCGGATCGAATCGAACAATCGTTCCGAGAATTCAAGTTTTGAAAAATTCCACATCTGCATTAGCCTAAAGTCCGATCCCGCGTACCCACCCGGCGTTCGTTATCATAAACGCAAACCTCAGCGAATGGACTCTCGGAAGGTCGCGAATCCTCCAACTTTTGCTCCATTTTTCATAGCCCAATTTGAAATTACGTTCTTCCGTGTATTTTCAATCCCTTCCGTGATCGGCCGTTCGTCAAAAAAACAGCATCGTGACGGAAATGAACAAAGACGAGGGAGCGGTCAGAAAAGCATCGGAATCGTTCCGCGGGAGTGTTTATCTTTTCACAGCGCTTCGAAGCGATGGCCGGGTTCATTGTGGCTGCATGATTTCCGCTTCGCAATCATTTTGCCATGCTGGAGGGCAAGTCTGTAGCCTTGAGCTCGGCCGCCGTCGCTTATCGGTTCTTGACGGCGCGGGCGTATTGGACGGGCAAAATATCTTTGGCCTTTTCGTCGCCAAGCTCGAGGGCGGCGTGATAAGGCCAGTAGGGGTCGCGTAGCATTTCTCTCCCCAACAACACCAGATCGGCATGATGATCTCGAATGACTTCTTCTGCTTGCCGGGGTTCGGTAATCTGCCAACCAACGGCCGTCGGAATTTCCGCTTCTCGTCGGATGCGACTGGCTGCGGGAACCATGAACCCGGGCCCCCATGGAATCTTCGAAATGTCTGGTGTGACGGAGCCATGACTCACGTCGATCAGATCAAGCCCGGCAATCTTCAACCGGCGCACCAGTTCAATTGAATCATCGACTGTGACGCCGCCCTCGATCCAATCGGTCACCGACAACCGGACTGTCAGTGGCAAGCGTTCCGGCCAGACTTGGCGAACGGCGGCAAAAGTCTCCAATTGAAAACGAATGCGATTCTCGAAACTGCCGCCATATTGGTCGTTGCGATGATTGGCGAGCGGCGAGTAGAACTCGTGAGCGAGGTAGCCATGCGCGAAATGAAGTTCAAGCCACTCGAAGCCGGCTGCCAACGCTCGCTTCGCCGCGGTGACAAATGCATCTTGAACGCGTGCGATGTCCGGCAATGACATCTCTTGTGGAACCTTCGTGAGATTCCCGCCGAACGGGGCCGCCGAAGGCGCAATGATGTCCCAGCCGCCGTTGTCCGTCTCGAGGTGTTTATTCCCTTCCCACGGTTTGCTGGCACTGCCCTTGCGACCGGCGTGGGCAAGTTGGATGCCGGGGACTGAGCCGTGTTGTTTGAGGAAGCGGCATAGACGGGCGAAGGGCTCGACGTGGTCCTCCAGATAAATGCCGCTGTCGCCGGGGCTAATCCGGCCTTCGGGCGAGACCGCGGTCGCCTCGACCACGACCAGCCCAGCTCCACCCACTGCACGAGAGCCGAGATGTACGAGATGCCAATCGCTTGGGAAGCCATTGTCCGAAGAATACTGGCACATCGGCGAGACCACGATGCGGTTCCGCAAAACAATGTCCTTTAACCGAAACTCTTGAAACAAATTTGCCATCTTCACATCCTCCATCAACTTCGCTGTCCAGTGGTCGCGATCCCGCGGTTGCATCACCTACCGCTCAGGTCAGCCGCATCGCCCTTAGTCGTAACGCATTGCTTACGACCGAAACGGAACTAAAGCTCATCGCAGCCGCGGCGATCATCGGATTAAGAAGTAGGTGAGGCGAGATCGGGTAGAGCACTCCTGCCGCAATCGGCACACCCAAGGCATTGTAAATCAAGGCGAAGAAGAGATTCTGACGAATGTTCCGCATCGTGTAGCGACTGAGCTTTATCGCTCTCAAGATGCCCCGCAAATCGCCTTTGACCAGTGTGACCTCTGCCGATTCAATCGCCACGTCGGTCCCGGTCCCCATGGCAATGCCGACATCGGCCGCGGCCAGAGCGGGAGCATCATTGATACCGTCACCAGCCATTGCCACTCTGCGGCCCTCGGCTTTCCATTTCTTGATGTGTCCCTGTTTCTCTTCCGGTTGCACTCCAGCGTGGAATTCGTCGATTCCCAACTTGTCGGCCACAGTTTTGGCGGTCTTCTCGTTGTCGCCCGTCAGCATGATGATCCGCAGTCCCAAGTCATGCAGGTTTTTCACGGCCTCGGCAGTCGATGCCTTGATTGGATCGGAGACGGCGACCAAACCGGCGAATTGCTGATCCACTGCGACAAACATCACCGTGCGGCCTTGCTTCTGCAACTCGTCCGCTCGACCATCTAAAGCGCCAAGGTTCTGCACGTTTTCATCGGCGAGCAACGCACGCTTACCGATGAGAATCTTCTTGCCTTCAACCGTTCCGTAAACGCCGCCGCCCGTCACGGAGTTGAACTGGTCGACGGTCGGGATTGATAGTTTTCTATCCCTGGCCCCGACGATGATGGCATGGGCCAACGGATGCTCGCTGTTCTGTTCGACACTGGCTGCAAACCGAAGCAAGTCTTCCTCGGCGACGGGGGAAACCGGAATGCACTCGGTCAACTTGGGTCGTCCTTCCGTCAGTGTGCCGGTCTTATCGACCACGACGGTATCGATCTTCTCCAGCGTTTCCAGCACTTCGGCATTCTTGATGAGCACACCTTCTTTCGCACCTCGCCCGATTCCAACCATGATTGACATAGGCGTAGCGAGTCCCAACGCACACGGGCACGCTATAATCAGAACCGCCACGGCGTTGACAAAGGCATAGGCGAGAGCGGGCTGTTCTGGCTGCAAGATGGCCCACGCGAGGAACGTGATGACGGCGCTCACCAAGACGGCAGGCACAAAGTAACCCGCCACGGTGTCGGCGACCTTCTGAATCGGCGCACGACTCCGCTGGGCGTCGGCAACCATGTTGACGATGCGGGATAAGACAGTATCTCCGCCCACTTTCTCGGCCAGCATCAGAAACGAGCCGGTCTGATTGACCGTCCCTCCAATCACTGGGTCGTCTTTTTGCTTCTCGACCGGCATTGGTTCTCCGGTAATCATCGCCTCATCAACCGTACTCTTGCCGTCGGTGAGCTTGCCATCCACCGGGATTTTCTCGCCGGGACGCACCCGAATGGTGTCGCCCTGCTGAACTTCTTCCAGTGGCACTTCCCGCTCGTGACCGTCCCGCACAATCCGGGCAGTTGGAGGGGTCAGCGACAGTAACTCACGAATCGCGGCTCCGGTGCGGCGTCTGGCTCGTAGCTCAAGCACTTGTCCCAACAGAACCAACGTGACAATCACCGCCGCCGCTTCGAAGTAGACATGCACCGTTCCTTGATGCTGGAACGCGGTCGGGATGAGTGATGGGAACAGAACGGCCAAGAGGCTGTACAGGTACGCCGCTCCCGTACCAATGGCGATGAGTGTGAACATATTTAGATTGCGGGTGACGACCGACTGCCATCCCCGCTCGAAAAACGGCCAGCCGCCCCAAAGTACCACCGGCGTACACAGCAGAAGTTGGAGCCACAGAAACACTGTGCTTCCCAGCCAGCGGTCCACTGGGACGCCGATCATTGGGAGCATCGACACGGACAGGACCGGCAAGGTCAATGTGGCTGACACCCAAAACCGCAGCGTCATGCTGCGCAGTTCGGAGTCGTCTTCCTCGGCATTTGGCTGGACGGTTTTCGGTTCCAGAGCCATGCCGCAGATCGGGCATTGCCCCGGCCCTACTTGTTCGATCTGCGGGTGCATGGGGCAGGTGTAAAGGTGCTTTTGTTTTTGCGCCGCCGGCCGGAACGGTTCAAGCGGCATCCCGCATTTCGGGCAACTCGCCGGCTTGTTGCTTTGCACGTCCGCGTGCATTGGGCAGGTATATCTTCCTGATGTCTGACCCTCAGATGTCGCCTCTTGGCCGTGGCTCAAGTGATCGCGGGTAACGTTCGTTGTTGCTTTTGAATCGCTGTGGAGAAACTTGTGGCGGCAATGTTCACTGCAAAAGTAGAAGTTCTGACCGTCGCGCTCCGCGCTGCGTGCGGTCGCCTCGTCCACCGTCATGCCACAAATGGGGTCGATTGCCATGATAACTTACCTCTCCAGTTGCGCCCCAAAGAATGCGGCACAAGGAAATTGATTCCACCGAACGTTCGCTTCAGGATAGGAGTTCTCCGTTGCTCAAGCCATCTCTCGACGCCGGTGAAAGGAATTGTCATTTCGCATCCAGCAACAAGTCGGATCGCTTGCAAAACGAAAAAAGCCGACGTGTCCGAACCATTTTAGGTATCGAACACGTCGGCTTACTATCTGACTCGCTTCCCGGTCAAACCGAGCTGCTCTTCATTTTGTCTTCCGAACATCTACTGATGTTGTATCAAGTACATGCAGGTAAAGATATCCCCTTGCCAGGATGTTGCGCTCTCCCGCCAACTGTAACGATCATCGAAAGAGGCTTCAGCTAGGTTAAAGGAAAATGGAATAAGGTGAAGCTTGCCCCAACCAAAAGAAAGCCCTTCGGCATTTCCGGCGAAGGGTTTCTCATCTCGTCTAATCGGGCTGACTGGATTCGAACCAGCGACCTCAACACCCCCAGTGTTGCGCGCTACCAGGCTACGCTACAGCCCGTACCTTCGGAAAAAAATCTCGTGGACTGCCGCCCAAAAGACTTCAATCGAAAGATAACTCTGGTTTGCCCTAAACATCATCTGCTCGTATCGCGGGTGCTTCCACCGAACGAACCCACCTCCAAGTCTACTGGACAGCGACCTCCGTCACAAGTTCAGCGGAAAGTTTGGAGATCGACCGCCTGCACACTTTGTGACTAACGGCGTTCTTTCAGACGAACGGCCTTGCCGATACGGTCGCGGAGGAAGTACAGCTTGGCGCGGCGAACCACCGAGCGACGCTTGACGTCGATCTTGGCTACCTTGGGCGAGTGGATCGGGAACTTACGCTCCACACCTTCACCGGCCACAATACGGCGAACGGTGAACATCTCTTTTGAACCCGAGCCGCTACGAGCGATCACGATCCCGTTGAAAATCTGGGTGCGGCTCTTGTCGCCTTCCAAAATCAAGCAATGCACATCGACAGTGTCGCCGACGTCAAACACCGGCACGTCCGCCTTCAAGCTCGACTTCTCGACCAATTCCAAAATCTTTTGACTCATGGCGTTTTACCTTTGCGTTCCAATGTTTAACTATCGTTGTCCGATCCGCTCGACACCGCTATCTCCGTGCCGAAGCAAAATCGTTTATTCATCCAGTAGCTCACGACGCCGTTGCCGGGTCCGTGTTTCACTTTCTTGTCTTCGCCAAGCGTCGATCTTTGGATGGTCGCCGCTCAACAAAACCTCAGGTACGGTCAGCCCGCGAAATTCGCGTGGCCTCGTGTATTGAGGAAACTCCAATATTCGGTTCTCGCTCGAAAACGAGTCTTGCAACGCCGATTGCTCGTCGCCCAAAGCACCCGGCAGCAACCGCATCACGGTCTCGATCAAGACCATCGCTGCCACCTCGCCTCCGTTGATCACGTAATCACCGATCGAAACCTCAATCGGCTGAAGGATATCCAAAATTCTTTGGTCGAACCCTTCATAACGACCGCAAAGCATCATCAAGTGAGGCTCGGTCGCTAACTCTTCTGCCCACCGTTGGTTCCAAGTTCTGCCGGTCGGTGACAACAGCAAAATTGGCCCCGGTTGTTCCATCTCGCTGCGAATGGCTTGCACCGCGTCGACAATCGGTTGCGGTGACAAAACCATACCAGGCCCGCCGCCGTATGGTCGATCATCAACGCGACCATGTTTGTTTTCCGTCCACTGCCGGGGATTGTGCAATCGAACGTCCAACAACTGCCGATCCAACGCTCGCTTCAAAATGCTTTCGCCCAAGAAACCCGAAAATAGTTCGGGGAACAGCGAAAACACATCGATCCGCATCGCGCCAGCCTATCGCGTTAGGCCTTAAGCGTCGCCGCCGCTGGCTTCTTCCGTTGTTGCTTCCGCAGGTGCCGCTGCTGCAGCAGCTTCTGCCGCCGCCTTGGCTTCGGCAGCCAATTCAGCCGGAGTCTTGCCACGAGGAGCCGTTTGAGCAGCTTCCATCGCCCGGCTGATCGCGCGATTACGACGCGCACCCAAACGAGCCAATGCGTCCTGCTGAGCAGGCAAATGCGAGCCGTTCGAGCCGTACTTCTTGATCAAGACCGCAACTTTTGGCGAAGGCACAGCGCCTACACTCAGCCAATAGTTGATGCGGTCCCCTTTTAAGATCGCGCGGGCGTCGGTTTCCGGCACCATCGGATCATAAATTCCCAACTCTTCAATCGCCCGACCATCACGCGGAGCCCGCTGATCCATCGCACAAACGCGGAAAAACGGACGACCCTTGCGGCCCAATTTCTTCAATCGAATACGAACTGCCACTTCACCAAACTCCTCAACTTACGAACCTAAATCAATCCCCGAACAGTTTATTAAAAAACTACCCCTCTTTGCGTTTTTGTTTGAGCTTTCGCTCACGATCCTTCTTGAGCTTTTCCCGCTCTTTCGGCGTCAATCGCTTGCCTGTGGTGCCTTTGTTCTTTGGCATCTGGGCACTGGGGTTCAGCATCTGCTGTTGCATCTGCTGCAACGCTGCCTGCCGATCCATGACATCACCGCCCGCCATGACTTGCATCATGCCCTTCATCGAGTCGAATTGTTTGATCAACTCGCTGATTTCGTTCGGAGCTGCACCGGAACCCCGAGCAATTCGCTGCCGCCGCGTCGAATCGATGATCTTCGGATTCCGCCGCTCTTCCGGCGTCATCGAGTCGATCATACCGACCTGACGCTTGATCGCCTTGGCACCTTCCGCCGAGCCCGTGATTTGCTTCAGCATATCGCGGGCTTCTGCCGGAATGCCGGGCAGCATCATGACCATCTTTTGAAGTAGGCCCGGCTTGGCGATCTTCTGGATGTGATTCCGGAAGTCCTCCAAGGTCATCTGACCTTTTTCCATCTGCCGACGGAGCTTTTCCTGCTCCTCTTGGTCCATCAGCATCTGGGCTTCACGAGCCAAACCAACAATATCGCCGAGCCCCAAGATCCGTCCGGCCATCCCATCGGGATTGAACGGCTCCAGGGCGTCCATGTTTTCGCCGGTTCCGATGAACTTGATCGGAACGCTTGTCACATGCTTGACGCTTAATAGCGCACCGCCCCGCGCGTCACCATCCAACTTCGTCAAGATGACGCCGTCCAGCTCCAAGGCCTCATGAAAGGCCGCAGCGCTGTTGACGGCGTCTTGCCCGGTCATCCCGTCCACAACCAGGAACACGTGGTGCGGTTGGACTTGTTTGTCGATGTCGCGGAGCTGTTGCATCAGCTCCTGATCAATGGCCAATCGCCCGGCCGTATCCAAGATCACGATCTTGTAGCCTTCGGCCGTCGCCTTCGCGACCGCATTACGGCAAACCTTGACCGGATCTTGTTGGCCTTCCTCCCAGTAAACCGGAACCCCGAGGCTTTCCCCCAGGACCCGTAATTGCTGGATCGCCGCCGGACGCTGCAAGTCGGCCGCGACCAACATCGGGCGAACTTTTTCGTGCAACAGCAGTTTGGCCAACTTCCCGCAGGTCGTCGTCTTACCGGAACCTTGCAAACCACACATCATGATGACGGTGGTCGTGCCTTCGCGCAGCTGGATCGAACTGTCGACCGGGCCCAGCAGGTTGATCAGTTCCTGATGAACGATCGCAACCAGTTGTTCGTGCGGTTTTAGGCTTAGTAAAACCTTCTCGCCCAAGGCTTTAGTGGTGACAGAGTCCATGAAATCTCGGATTACCGAGATACTGACGTCCGCCTCCAACAGCGACTTCTCGACCAGTTTCAGGCCTTCGCGCATGTTGGACTCGGTCAACCGACCTTTACCGGTCAGCGTCTTAAACGCCGAGCGTAAACTGGTCTGTAACGAGTCGAACATCCGAAAATCCTAGCGTTTTTACTGGTAAATGCACCAATTCATGGCATAACCCGGGCGCAAGGCCCGGAGTAGCGAGCCGAGCATCTTAGCAGACCTACCCTGCTTTTGTAAATGGTTTCAGCCCGAAGAATCCGAGACTCCGAACAATTAGGTGTAACCGACCTATCCAGGCCCACCTCGACTACGGGCCTGTAGCCTCAACCGAATATTCGACGACATGACGCGAGTTTAACTTGACCTGGTCTCCGCTGACTTGCTGCTTTTTACCGCCCGGCCAAACGACTTCGATGCTGTCGACCTTGGCACTTTTCCCCAACCCAAAGTATGCGATGGGTTCGACTTGGGAGAGGTAACTCCGGGTGGGTGAAATCCACTGCTTTTGCACCAAGTCCCCCGCTCGAACCGTAACCATGGCCCCCAATCCATCCAAGTTCCCGGCCGGACCACTCAGCTTGACATGCAACCAATGATTACCAGCCTGTTGATCGTTGCGGAGAAACCGGACCTTTTCACCCAATCCCACCAACACCAAATCCAAGTCCCCATCGCTGTCGTAGTCCAAATAGGCCGACCCACGGGCCACCATGGGGGCCGAAAACGCCGCCCCGGCTTTGTCCTGAGGCACGGAGACAAACTCGCTAATATCCGCACCACGTTCCCCACTATTCCAAAACAAATGGGGCGATTGGCGGTAGCGTTGATTCGGTTGAACTTGTTCGATTTCCGTTTCCAAATGTCCGTTGGCAGTCACTAGATCCAGTCGCCCAGTCAAAAACGTATCCAGCAACAACGTACCAAAGGTCAGTTCCAACTTGGACGGCGGACCAATCCCAGCCGACATTGCTTCGTCGGTAAGGACATTGATCCCCGACAAGTTTTGCCGGACGAAGAAACTGACAGGTTCATTGGCAAAATTGCCAATGACCGTGGCCAATTGCGAATCGCGCCGAATAAAGCGGACGTCGATCCCCATCGCACCGCGCGCCCGACCGTCGCTGCCAAACGCGACCCCGACCTTCATGCCAATCTCTTCAAATGTCCCGTTGCCCTTGTTGCGGAACAGCAGGTTTTGCACGGTGTCATTGGCAATAAAGATATCCATCCAACCATCGTCATCGATATCACAGAACGCCAGCCCCAAGCTCTTGGGAACTGCAATTGGTTTCTCGTCCTGCGAAGCCGGGTTGGTGATGTGCAGACCGGCCTCCGCACCCACTTCCCGAAACTTGCCATTGCCCTGATTGATGTACAAATAAGGTTGCCGACCGCCAAAACTATCCGGCCGAGAATACGCCCGCACGATTCCATTGAGTGTCGAGCCCAACTTGAGGTCGCTCTCGCGCGACCAATCCACGTAGTTGCAAACGACCAAGTCCAACTGACCATCGTTGTTGGCATCGAACCAACCGCAACTCGTACTCCAATCCGTTGGTTCACCACCGACACCCGCTTCGTCAGTGACATCGACAAATGTTTTTCCGCCTTCGTTGCGAAATAGTCGGTTCTTGCCAAGATAGCTTAGGAACACATCCGGCCATCGGTCGCCGTTGTAGTCGCCCACCGCGACACCCATGCCATAGCCAATCACCTCCAGCCCGACTTGTTTCGTGACGTATTCAAAAGTGCCATCGCCACGATTGCGATACAAAGCCACCGAAGGACGCTCGGTTTGATTCTTACCCTCGTCCCAATAACAGGAGTTGGTAAACAGCACGTCGGTATGACCGTCTTGATCATAGTCGAAGCAGGCCACGCCACCGCCCATCGATTCGGGCAAGAGCTTCTCGGGACTGTGGCCGTTGCAATGCACAAAGTCCAATCCCGCCGGCGCCGTAATGTCGGCCCACTGGTATTGCGGAATTTCAACGGACTTGGTGTCGCGGAGGGTCGAGAGTACGGACTCTTTCGAGCGGTTCTCGACGACAACTTCCGGCTTTCGCGTCAACCAATAGCCAATTGCCGAACCGAGCAGCAGGACAGGCACCAGCACAACGAGCGACCAAAAGACGGCCGTGCCCACCACGGCATCGGTCGCTTGGTCTTCGGCTTCGTCCGACTCCGACACAACTTGCTTTTTGGTGACGGGCTTTTTGTTGGTCATGGACGGCTTTCCGTGGCTGTCGGATGGGGATCGGTCGGCTTGGGGGCGTCGCTCGCTTGTGTCACCGGGGCGGGTGCGTCAGCCGATTTGGGAGACGTCGCCCGCGAGTGATTCTGTTCGGCGGTCACCCCTTCACCAATACGATACCCTTGGACCGAGGTGTGCATATCGGGCTTCGGCGTCAATTCGTTGATCACCACGGCTTCCGCGACATGATTTGCCGCCGGGTATTTCTCACGGGCCGCATTGACCGCCACATCGCGGGCATTGTCGTCCAACTTGTACTTCGCATGCAAAGCTTCGTGTTCTGCGGCTTTTTCTTGATTGCCTTGGAATTGATAAATCAAATACAATCCGTAGTGAGCAACGTCGTTCTCAACATCGATCTCCAGTGTCTTGTGATACTCGGCAATCGCTTCGTCTAGCAACTGGCCACGAATCGGATCTTCCACCGGGAACTGCTTGGCCAAATCAAAAATCGTTTGCGCCAACAAATTGCGAACTCGATAGTCTTTCGTGAAATTGAACTGGCGAGCCTGAGCGGCAGGGGACGTAAAATCCAACGCCAGTCGGAGGTTCTTAGCCGCTTCCCGCAGGTTGCCTTGTTGGCGATTCACCATTCCCGCCAGCCACGCGTGCGTCCAGTAGGGGAACGCGTCCTTCTCGGTACCGTCGCCCTTCA
>JAEUIP010000590.1 GCA_016795075.1 Planctomycetaceae bacterium
ACTGCCAGATGGAGTTGGCCGTTTTGCTCGTGGCAATGATCGACAGCGAAGTTCCATGGTAAGTCGCGAAGTGTTTCGGCGACTTGATTCAACAATTCGAGATTGCCGATCGCATTCGGAGCGATATTACGATGACGTGAAGCAAGAGCATCGCGAATGTCCGGTCGACCGGCGTAATCGGATTCTCTGGAGAACGTTGGGAACGGCACAAGTGCATAGTTCATATCGATCTCCCTTAGCTGGCGAACGAGATCATCCATTTCAAAACGCCTCATTTCGCGGCTGAGGTGCATCGCTTGGTTCTCCCACGATTCAGTAACCGGCAAGCCATTGGAAGCCAGCGATCATCAATGCGATCGTGATTGCCATTACTATACAGAATCCAAGCGTGCCGAGTATGCAGCCCCAGCTCATGTTATACGCCGGGGCTGTCTCTGAGTTGATATCGACGCCATCATTCTTTAATTCGAGAAGGTGAGAATGTAGCCAATCGTTTATGCTTTGTGGTTTGCCGTCATCGGTCGCTGCCGGACCGATCTGGCCAACACGTTCAAACTCCATGATATAAACGATGGTCGGATGTTCGTGCAGATCAATGAGAAATTGCCAGCCACCACCGTCCTCGCCAAT
>JAEUIP010000591.1 GCA_016795075.1 Planctomycetaceae bacterium
TTCTCGTCAATCTCTTGCATGGCCAATCACAAATCTATCGATGTTCCGCGAAAGACACAAAAAGCTCGAATATGGCGTGATGAAACGATTTCCCACAAAATGCCCGGATTGGCGAAAATTTTCTTGCAATCGATTTTGCCATCGGGATAATCTGTAGTAGGTCGCAAGATTCCCGGTGGGCGAGGGTCGCGGCGAAGTGGGCAAAACTCGGAGCAGAAAAGTTGGGAGCATTGTGATGGGCGTCACAAATAAAGATCCAGTACGGGGACTCCAGCACGGGGACTCCAGCACGGGGACTCCAGCACGGGGACTCCATTGATACGGGTCCGGCGAGCGGTATGACTCCTTCAGTTGTAGGAGTGGGCGGGGACTTTTCTTCCGGTGTATCTCAAAGCGATTCTTCTAAACTCCTCCCATTCACTAATGGTGTTGGTCTCCAAGCTTGGTTCTTCTTTGCGGCTGGCGTTTTATTGCTCGCTGCCTCTGCCAAAGTGCAATGGATCTTGAGCAACCCCTTATGGGAAGACTTCGCTATTGGCGGCCTTTGGGTCACATTGGCAGCAATTGTATTAGAGCTCTGGGCTGCGGCCTGTTTGTTATTGTTGCCAAACCGACGTCAGGCGGC
>JAEUIP010000592.1 GCA_016795075.1 Planctomycetaceae bacterium
GCCAGCTCGACTTCCTCCAAGCACACGTCGCAGGCTTGGCAATTGTCGCCCGGGAGCGATTGGCCAAAGTACTCCACGAGTGACCGATGCCGACAGGTCAAGCCTGTGGCGTAACGTTCCATGCCGTCGAGCAGGGCCGCCGCGGCGCCGGCGGCTTCAGGCGGCAGCTCCTCTTGAAACTTTCGCCAAGTTTGAAAGTCGGCCCCTGAATAGAAGAGGCAACATTCGGCTTCGAGGCCATCGCGCCCGGCCCGGCCGCTCTCTTGTTGATAAGCCTCCAAACTTTTCGGCGCGGCGGCATGTACGACATAACGCACGTTCGACTTGTCGATCCCCATGCCGAACGCCACCGTGGCGACCATGATCTTGCAGCGATCCTTGATGAACGCGTCTTGGTTGCGGCGGCGCACGTCGTCGGGCAGGCCGGCGTGATACGGCAAGGCCGAATGACCAAGCTCGACCAGTGCCGCACACGTCTCTTCGACGTCGGCCCGCCGCATGCAATAAACCACGCCCGATTCATCCGGATGCCGCTCGACGACGGCCCGCACTTGCTCGAACTTCCCGGCGCGGCGTTCGGCCCGATACACAAGGTTCGGCCGGTCGAACGAGCCGACGTGAATC
>JAEUIP010000593.1 GCA_016795075.1 Planctomycetaceae bacterium
GAGCTTGTAATCGAACCGCTTGGAATTGAAACTTCGAGCAAAAACGCTGTTTCGCATGGCGGTAAATGCTTGTAATCGAACCGCTTGGAATTGAAACATCAATACGGCCGCTACATTGCCGCGCCGGTGTAGGCTTGTAATCGAACCGCTTGGAATTGAAACTTGTATTTGTGTTACAGTTACTTCAATAGTCGGATCCTTGTAATCGAACCGCTTGGAATTGAAACGTATGTTTCCTGCTCCGTGATCTTCGCCACGGTCGACTTGTAATCGAACCGCTTGGAATTGAAACATTCAATTAACACAGCGTAAAGTACAAAGGTATGGCTTGTAATCGAACCGCTTGGAATTGAAACGCACGTAAAAAGCATGATCCGGGGGTATCTGGCAGCTTGTAATCGAACCGCTTGGAATTGAAACATAACTTATAATCGTTTAACCCCTCCCCCGGTAGGGCTTGTAATCGAACCGCTTGGAATTGAAACAAAAGTGCCTGGCCTACTTCTTTCACAAGCCCGGCTCTTGTAATCGAACCGCTTGGAATTGAAACTCTTCCTCTGCTTTCATGCGCGCCCGGATTTGCCGCTTGTAATCGAACCGCTTGGAATTGAAACAATGAGTGTG
>JAEUIP010000594.1 GCA_016795075.1 Planctomycetaceae bacterium
TGACGGAAAGCGAAATGGCCATCGCCTTGGCCAAAGTAGGGGGCTTGGGGATCATCCATAAGAATATGTCTGTGGAAGCCCAGACCGAAGAAGTGACCAAAGTCAAACGAAGTGCGAATGGCATCATCGTAGACCCAGTCACTTTGACCCCACAAGACACCGTCTCTCGCGCTCGCGATGTGATGACCCAGCAGAATGTCTCTGGCATTCCTATTGTGGATAACGCTGGCAAGCTAGTGGGAATATTAACAAAGCGGGATCTGCGGTTCTTAGAGAAGGGCGAACAACCCATTTCTGAGGTGATGACCCGTGATAATCTAGTGACAGCAAAAGGGACTGTAACGCTTGAGCAAGCTGAGAAGATTTTAACGGCTAAAAAGGTGGAGAAACTTTTACTGGTTGACGATTCATACAGACTGACAGGGATGATCACCATTCGTGACATCGACATGATGAAGCGCTACCCCAATGCTTGCAAAGATGAGCAGGGGAGGTTGCGAGTCGGTGCTGCGATTGGCGTGTTCGATCTCGACCGAGCTGGTGAATTGATCGGCAAGGGTGTGGATGTTTTGGTGGTCGACAGCGCCCACGGACATTCGCTTAACGTGATCGAAAC
>JAEUIP010000595.1 GCA_016795075.1 Planctomycetaceae bacterium
GTCGATTAGATTTTGAAGGTTGGATTGTTCCATGTATGGGAGCAGCGCTCCTTGGATGGACACGTTTCCCGCATTGCCTGTGTTAAGGCCATACATGGTCGGCAGCTGACGATAGGTTGATTCGTAGTTGTGCATGGCTAAGCCAATTTGTCTTAAGTTGTTGGAGCAACTCATGCGTCTGGCAGCTTCGCGGGCAGCTTGCACGGCTGGGAGCAAGAGTCCAACTAGAATTCCAATGATGGCGATGACCACCAATAGTTCTACCAGTGTAAAACCGTAGGCATGTCTTGAGCGAAAGTGGTAAGGCGAAACAAGTTTCTGAGTTCTATATTCCATAATGGTTTGCGTGGTTGAAAAATGGGAACGAAGCATCTTTTCCCATTGCGGTTCATGACTGCACGCTCTCACCCCTTCGCCAAATCGTTTGGAGGGTGATCTAACTTGAGAGCAAGAGCGCGCATACACAAACCGCAATCGGTAGGCGAAAAACGATAAGACCGTTAGCGCCGATGGTTCAATGTGATACCGGTAAACTCTGACAGACTGTTTGAGCGAGACTGTTAGAGTTTTGGAGGTGGACTGGGAACCGGATAATAGGCACGCACTTCG
>JAEUIP010000596.1 GCA_016795075.1 Planctomycetaceae bacterium
GTAAGAAATTGCTTGTTCCTGATCTTCAACATCTCATCTATCCATCAACATTTGCCAACAATCAATCGATCAAAATTTGGGTGTTGTAAAATCGAACGAATTTTCAAATCACTTTTTAGTTCATTAATTTATTGTGTTCTTCAATAAAATTTTTCTCTTCAAATAGATTTACTTTTATTAGACAGAAATAATTTTCGATTGAAACAACGAATCATCCATGTTATTTATATCTAATATTACAGTCATCGAGAGACGATTCAAGGAGGAAGAAGTACGAGAGAGGCAATTATTTCGTAGTTAGGTCGTTAATATCCTCGTCATCATCATCATCGTCGTCGTCGTCATCGAGCGTTTGAATAAGATTTAAATATTTCTGTAGTTGATTTCGATGCTGTTGTAAAAGTTGAATTCGTTCGAATAGTAAATGTTGAGTGCGTTCAACTTTGGCGATTTCAATGGCGTTGGTGTTTGCTAAAGTATGAGTGGGAGTTATTGGTATCGGCGTCTCGGTTGTAGACATGTCCATATATATATATATTGAAGTAGGTTCGATGATCGAATTGATATACGTGTGTGGAATGTTGATAAAATGAGATAAGCAATACCTT
>JAEUIP010000597.1 GCA_016795075.1 Planctomycetaceae bacterium
AGCCGCATCACTTGCGATGCGAGTTGCGCCCAACTTCGTGCGACGTCACCGGCCGGCTGACGCCGGCCGCTCGCCTCAGACAAGCGTCGAGCGAACTTTCCACGGCGATTCCGTGTTATATTGAAAGTTCAGAGCGAGCTGGGCGATCGTCGGTCGTTTGCTACTGTGATCCCGCGAGGGTTCATGGCGGCGCGGCGGGAGGAAAGTCCGGGCTCCAAAGAACGCCGTGGTGGGTAACGCCCACCGAGCGCAAGCTCCGGGAATAGTGCAACAGAAAGCAAACCGCCGATCGGGCCGCTTGCGGCTCGAGGTAAGGGTGAAACGGTGAGGTAAGAGCTCACCAGCGGTCCGGGCGACCGGCCGGCTAGGTAAACCCCACGGGGAGCAAGGTCAAACAGGTGGAAGTCCGCCGAGCGGGCCGCAAGGTTCGCACGGCGGCGCGGTTCGGTTCGGGCCGCTCGACCACCGGGTAGGCTGCTGGAACCGTCGAGTAATCGCCGGTCTAGAGAAATGATCGTCGCCGCCGACGACCGCAAGGCCGCCGGCGAGACAGAACCCGGCTTATAGGCTCGCTCTGAGTTTTTTCTTTTGTGGGTGGCTGGGGCAT
>JAEUIP010000598.1 GCA_016795075.1 Planctomycetaceae bacterium
ATTGAAACACTGACGGCGCGGCGAAAGTGATCTGGGTGACAGAGTAGCGCCCGGTCCCAGCGCCGGGCGAGGATTGAAACGGTCCGACAGATGATCAGTGCGCGCCATGGCGGCAGTAGCGCCCGGCCCCAGCGCCGGGCGAGGATTGAAACAGACTCGCGAGCGGCTGCAGGGCCGTGATAATGGCGTAGCGCCCGGCCCCAGCGCCGGGCGAGGATTGAAACGATCTGTGCAAGTTGCGCGGCCCGGCCGGGGCCGGGTAGCGCCCGGCCCCAGCGCCGGGCGAGGATTGAAACCTCTGTTCGCCCGCGCGGTGCCGACTAATGCGCCGTAGCGCCCGGCCCCAGCGCCGGGCGAGGATTGAAACACGCGACGGACGAGGCGATCGCCGAAGGCGTCTAGTAGCGCCCGGCCCCAGCGCCGGGCGAGGATTGAAACCGTCGACGCATCCGGCAACCTGCGCCACAGCGGGGGTAGCGCCCGGCCCCAGCGCCGGGCGAGGATTGAAACGTACCCGAGCGTGAATTCCTGCCACTCGACCTGATGTAGCGCCCGGCCCCAGCGCCGGGCGAGGATTGAAACTCACTGACAAACGCGGCCGGCACC
>JAEUIP010000599.1 GCA_016795075.1 Planctomycetaceae bacterium
AGCACAGCATGCTCGCTCCCCCCAATATATAAGTCCACCGGCATCCAATAGCGTTCTTTTGCCTGGTCGACGAGCTGAGCGGAATTCTTGGGGTCGATGAATCTCAAGTAGTACCAGCAGGAACCAGCCCATTGCGGCATCGTGTTCGTTTCGCGTCGAGCCGGCTTACCGGTGGCGAGGTCGGTTGTTGCCAACCAGGCCTCTAAGTTCGCGAGCGGGCTCTCACCGGTGCCTGACGGCTTAAAGTTGCTCGTCTCCGGCAAGATCAAGGGAAGCTGCTCCTCCGGAAGTGGACGGGCCTCGCCATCGACCCACACGATCGGGAACGGCTCACCCCAATACCGCTGCCGGGCAAAAAGCCAATCTCGAAGCTTGTAGTTGACGGCCCTGGTGCCCTTCCCTTGCTTCGCAAGCCACTCAGTGACTTTGGGAATCGCCTCGGACGGGAGGAGCCCGTTGATCGAAAAGCTGCCGTCGCTGGTCGCTGAATTGACGACCGTCCCACGGCTCGTGTCGGTAAAGGCCGCTTCCTGCACATTCCCGCCAGTAATGACCTCGCGAATCGGGAGCTGATATTGACGCGCGAACGCCCAGTC
>JAEUIP010000059.1 GCA_016795075.1 Planctomycetaceae bacterium
TGGAGACGATCGTAACCAATCGTTATATTGATCATTCGTACTGCCAAGGGTCCTGCGCGCGTCCGATCGATGCACGGCAAACTTCAACCAAATTGTCCGCGTCTCCGGGACCATCAGCTTGAACAACCGACACTCAAGCGACCGATCCACTCGCAGCAAAGGGATTCGTCGCAAAGACAAAACCCCTGGGGCGCGTCCTTCAATGCTGCTGTAACGATCGCGAATCACGTCGGCATATTGGATTGCCTGCTGCTTTATGGACTGCAGTTCGGCATAGCCTTCCAAATAATGCCGTAAATTCTCGTGCCGTCTTGGATCCGCGACCAAAAGAGAATCCGCCAGCGGCTCCATTTCACTTTCGAGCTGTTTGATCCGCTGTCGATCCTTTTGGACGCCATAGTAGCCACCACCCGCCAGCAAAGCCGCCGCGACCAACATACTCCAGGCAATCAAGTTTCTTAATGAAAATCGCACGGCCCAAGTCCAGATCGAAGACGAAAACTCGCGAGCTAGGCCGTCGTATTCGAAACGAATCATGTCAACGGACTCGCGTCCATTCTACACGGCCGGTCACGCTGCATCGAGCAGGCGCGGTATGTATCTGGCGTAGGAATAACCCTGGGAGAAAATAACGTTTGCAAGCTCGGCAAGCCAGCCGGTTTGCGACGGAGCCAAGATCCGTTTGGATGGCGGAGTTCCACGCTTTCTAATCAGCTTATGGTTCGATGTTTCGCCAGGGATGGTCGATTCTCGAATGCTTTGCCACGCGTTGGTTTTGCTGCTGGCGATGTTCGCCAGCGAGTGGCATCACTGCTGGACTTCCGGTCGAAGTTCGCTCAAGCGAATCCGGTGCGACACTCGCTGTTTGCCGGCGATGTCGATCAGCTGCATGTGAATTTCAGGATCCTCGTTGTTCCAATCGATTTCAATCATGCCGAAGTTGTTCTCACGCACGACTTCCCCCACTCGGTTCTGGTTCTCTTCGACCGACGGCCAAGTCTCCGTTATGCCACTCGAAGTGACATCATACAACGGGTACGATCCAGGGACTGGCAGCTTTGACAACTCGCCCCAATGAACATCGCCAGAAATAAAGACGACGCCTTGGGCTTTGGTCTCCTTAATGATCTCGGTCATTTTTACCAACTCCTGAGGCAGATTGGTCCACGATTCCCAACCGTTGTGTTGATGACTGAACTGAATGCTCGATGCAATAATCCGCAAGTCGGCAGGTTGGCGAAGTTGTTCCGCGAACCACTTCCATTGCACTTCACCCAAGAACGATTTGTTTGGATCGGGATCCGGATGGTAGTCGTTTTTCCACGAACGAAGCTTGTTATGCGCTAACGGATCGCGAAAACTTCGTGTGTCGAGCAAAATCACTTGCAGCGTTCGTTTACCGTCAGAGAACCTGTGAGAGTGATAAATGCCAGGATGTTGGCGACGCGGACTGTCAGATGGTTCGCGCCAAAAGTCCAAGAAGATATCGCGAGACTCGGCCGCGGGGCGATACTCTTTCCCAGAGTCGTTGGCTCCGTAATCGTGATCGTCCCAAATGGCCATGGTCGGTACGGCGGCGCGCAGAGCCTGGAACTCGGGTTTTGTGCCCAATTTCTCATACTTGGCTCTCAGCACGTTCATGTCTTCCGTGTCGCCGTAGATATTGTCGCCTAAGTAAATGAACAAGTCGGGATGGCGACTGACAACGTCGCGGAGGATCGGCTGCGGTTTGTTCTGGTTCGCACAGGAACCGAAGCAGATTCGCTGGACAAGCCCGTCGATGTTCGACACGGCTTTCACCGGAGCCTCGGCAGCCGGAGTGATGACTTCCTGAGTTGCGGAATCTTGCGCCAACGCTATTTGACAATTTGCTATCAACGACCACAAATAGCAGAATGCCAATGTGCTAATTCGACGATTCTTGGAACAATCCGTGCTTTGCATATGCATTCTCTGTTGTTCGTACTTGAGACCACGTGTCGCCAGATCCAATCCCCTAAGAATACCGCAAACTGCTCCGCGTAAAACCCGTAGTGAAGAAAACTAAACCGAGGACTCTCGTGTTTCGTTGGTTTGGTTCCGCTCTAAAGCACGCGTGCACGGGATCGCGAACGCGCGTCACGCGTTGCAACGAAAACATGTGGGATCTACACCTTATTTTCTTTGGTTACGGACGCTCGCACCACAACCCAGCGCTTGGCCGAACTCACGGAATCCTTGTATCTTGAACGATGACGGATTACTTGTCGTCCCTGAATTTGCGAGATGGACCTTACGGTTCGATTCGGTGACCGGCATTCTCGACGGGGTTCCCTGTGTTTCGTTGCAACCAGCCCGGAGTGTTGCCTTGAGCCGATTCGTCGCGAATGTAGCGGGTGCTCCATCCCGCCCAACCTTCCGAGTAGTTGCGAATGTTCTTGGCCCCGCTCAGCCAAGCATAAAAGAACGCAGCACTGGATCGCCAGCCGCCGCCGCAATAAAAGACGTCGAGTGTTCCCGAGTTCGCACTGCCTTGGCCTGAAAGCTCGAAACCTTTGGATTGCCATTCCGCGTAGATCTCGTGAGGAGGCCGCAAACGCCCACTGGCCAACTTGTACGTTTGCGACGAGTCATCCGCATCACCCAACGAGATCGCCGAGGGAATTCTGCCTTTGGCATCAAGATATTTGTAGCCGCTAATTTCACCGTCGTATTCTGCGCGACTACGCATATCGAACAATCGCAGCGGCACAACTCGATCGTTTCCCGGAATTTCATAATGGGTCGTGACATGTTTTAGAAGCGCGGGCGTTTCGATGATCCAATCGGTTCGCGGATTTGCGACAAACGAGACCGAAGGAAGCTCACGCGTTGTTTGTTCCAATTCGAATCCAGCTTCCGACCATGTGCGCGCGTCACCGTCCAGAATTCGGACATCGTCAACTCCCGCATACATCAGGACCCACCAAACTCGCGTGGCGGCGATCAGTTGCTCGCTATAGACAACGACCATCGTGTCGGGAGCAATGCCCAAGTCGCCAATTGTTTTTTGCAAAGACTCAACCGGTTGCAGCTTCCATTCGGGGTAGCCATTTTCGAACAGGTCGGTGTTGACATGAATCGCGCCCGGGATATGCCCGCGGTGATAGTCAGTCGCATTGGCCAAGTCCGCCCAACTGGCCTCGACAATCACAAAGCCATTTTTCGCCGGGCTCGTTTCGCTTTCGGAGTGGTTCGGTTGGGATTGCCCGTCGTTGTTTGCAAAGGACAAATCGTGCGAGTGTGCGGGCTGAGCATCGATTCGCGACTTGAGCCATTGAACCGTGACCAGTCCATGTTCGTTGGCGAGTGGAAGGACGTGGTCACCGGCCGCTTCTCCCGGCTCATCGGATCGGCAGGCACAACACAACAAGCACAAACACAAGGCCCATGGAACTGTCTTCAATGGAAGGCGACCCTCTTTCAATAATCGTGATAAACAGGAGACGCTTGATTGTCCTCCATTCTGCAGGGGCCGTCAACGATCATGGCTTGATGTCAAAAAACGTCGTGTCGAACCGCTCTAACCAAGTCGGAGGAGTAGGGAACGGGAATTTGTGACGACAAATCGCGTGCGGCGAATTTGTGTGGAGACAAAGCCAGTTGTGTTTGAACCAAAAATGCGGTCACTCCGCAGTCCGCGAGCAGTCATAACCGTTCTTTTGAGAGAATCCATGATCAAACACACACGATTTGCAACATTGACCGAATGGGCCATTGGCTTGATGTTTTTGGGGCTGTCCGACGTGGTTGCTGCCCAGGATTGGCCGCAGTTTCGTGGACCGAACGGGAACGGTGTGCTGGAAAAACTAGAGCATCCTGTCGAATGGAGCAACGAGAATAATCTCGCTTGGAGCGTCGAATTGCCGGGCAGCGGTTTGGCTTCGCCAGTGGTGCACGGTGATCTTGTGTTTCTGGCCGCGGCGGTCGGCGCCGCGCCGTCCGTCAGTTTCAGTGAAGGCGTCAGCGATATGCGTCCCAAGACGCCGGATACTCCCGTAAAGTTTGATGTCATCTGTTATTCGCTGGCGGATGGAACGACCAAGTGGTCAAAAACAATCATCGAACAAAAGCCAAAGTACCCCATTCACGGCTCCAACTCCTATGCAACCGAAACGCCGGCCACCGACGGGCAAAGGTTGTATGTTTACTTTGCGGCTGTCGGAGTCATCGCGGCGCTCGACTTCCAAGGCAATGAAATCTGGAGACAAGACGTCGGAGCCTATCCAACCGGCAACGGCTTCGGGACCGGCAGTTCTTTGACGATCGGTGACGGAAAAGTATTTATCCAGTGCGACAACGACCAGACGTCGTTTGTCGTTGCTTTCGATGGCGCAACCGGCGGCGAAATCTGGCGGAAGGAACGGTCCGGCAAGACGTCGTGGTCCACTCCCTTGTTTTGGCAGAACGACCAACGAGCGGAATTGGTCACGTGCGGCTCCGGCTTCGTAACATCTTACGAGCCCTCGACCGGGGAAGAACTTTGGACTCTGACAGGGATCAGCTCTGCGTTTAGTGCCTCGCCGGCTGGCAACAAACAGCAAATCTATTTTGGCAACAGCGGCCCGATGAGTAGTGGCCCTCTCGTGTCGGTCGCGGCTGGTATGTCCGGCAATCACGAATTCGATCCACAGGGAACCATTACCGGCGTGCCTTGGTCAAAAATGCAGGCCGGTCCTGGCATGTCTTCCCCCATCGTCGTTGGCGATTACCTCTACATCCCTGGCCGAGGAATTTTGACATGTTATGCCGCGAAAGACGGCACCGTCGAGTTCAAAGAACGCATGCAAATGGCTTCGATCGCAGCCTCGATGTGGGCGGCAGGTGACCGAATCTTTATGTTGGATGAAACGGGCAAAACCTTGGTGCTAGAAGCCGGAAACGAGTTCAAGGTAGTCGCTACCAACCAGATAACCGACGATCTGTTTTGGTCCACACCCGCGATCGCCGGAACCTCATTATGGCTTCGGGGAACCAAACGACTGTACTGCATACGGCAAAAGTCCTAGCGGTCACGGGAAGCTGGCAACAAAAAAAGAGTCCTGACACCTTTTTGGGTTAGGGGGCTTGGCGATCGGCCAACTGATCAGGTGCTGGATCCATGTTGGTCCGATGGGTTTCCATTCGTTGCAGAAGTTGGGCGACCAGTTCCGGGTGTTGAGCAGCGATGTCGAACTTCTCACCGACATCGTGCTCCACGTGATACAACTCCGGAACTTCCAACGCTCTTGACTCACCGTAGTTTAACGGTTCTCGTTGATGCACGTGTAGCTTGTAGGGACCAACTCGAATCGCATGCAGTTTCGCGCGGGTCCAATAAAAAAACTCGCCGCGAGGACTGGCACCGGTCCCTTGGAGAGCCGGGCTCAGATCATAACTATCCAAGACTCGATCCGCCGGCGGGGTTGTGCCGGTCAGACCGGCGATGGTGGCCATCAAATCCAGCGTACTGCCCATATCGGTCACGGTCGTTCCCGCTGGGATTGTGCCTGGCCACCAAAACAGTGTCGGCACACGCTGTCCACCTTCAAACGTCGTTCCCTTGCCCGCTCGCAATGGCCCAGCCGACCCGCCTTGTACTTGGAATGACAGCCACGGTCCGTTGTCCGATGTAAAAACCACCAACGTTTTTTCAGCGAGACCCTCTTCTCGCAAGGTCTCGACCAATCGACCAACATGGAAGTCCAACTCTTCGACCACATCGCCGTACAAGCCACGCGAACTACGGCCCTGAAATTCGTCCGAGGCCAACAACGGGATATGTGGCATGTTATGCGCCAAGTAAACAAAGAACGGTTGGGATCGGTGTTGCCGAATGAAGGCAATCGCTTCGTCCGTATACCGTTTGGTGATCGTCCGTTGATCCGCTGGTCGTTCGATGATCTCGGTGTTCCGCATCAAGGGCACTTGAAACCATTCGGTGGGCGGCTGAAAATTTGCCTCCCCGCGCGAGCGACGATGGTACTCGCGCGCGTCCGATGTCGCGTCCATGTCGTTCGAATACGGGATGCCAAAGTAAGTGTCGAAGCCTTGTGTGGTTGGCAAGAACGGCGCCCGGTGCCCCAAGTGCCACTTGCCAAAACAGCCGGTCGCGTAATCGCGTTGCTTTAATAATTCGGCTAACGTCACTTCTTCGGTCGGCAGTCCACCTTGCGAGTTGGGAAACAGCACCGCCTGCGGAGCACTCGTCATGCCGTTGCGAATGGGATATCGTCCCGTCATCAACCCAGCTCGGCTGGGCGTACACACCGGATCAGCCGAATAAAAGCTGGTCCACTTCTGCCCTTCCGCGGCCAAACGATCCAAATGGGGTGTGCGGATGGTTGGATTGCCAAAACACCCCAAATCACCATAACCCAAATCGTCGCAGAAGATCACGACCACATTCGGTGGCCGAGTCTCCGCGGCGAGCACTCTTGGAGAGTTGGCCCATTCGCCAACTGCCAAAATCAACAATCCAAACCAGCCAAACCGTGCCGACATTCCAAGCATCAAACGAACATTATCAAGCCCTATGTCTTCGATTGTGGTGAAAATCCGATAGTGAGACATGGTCGTAATCTCTCCGTGGCGCCGACATTTAAATCCCAACAGGTCGGTTGCTCAGTTTAACTAGTTCGCCCAGCTTCAGCACCCATTGTCACGCCGATCCCATGCCGATTCGCTCGGATTCTTGCACGGCTTGCCGCCGAGCTTATCGCGATTTTTGCCAATATTTGTCACTTGAGGGAGTCTAATCCGCCAATTCCGAACGGCACAGACTTTTGTTCGCTAAAATTCCGCCGACCCATCCCCGACGAATCACGGAATGTTTGGTACACTACGTGGGACTTTGCTCCACTCATCTGCTACGGTGCTGCCGCCCCGACTCGCATGGACGACGAGCTGGATGTTTCGCAGTTCTTTTTGGCACCAAACAACATATGTATCTTCGAAAAAAAGCCGACATTCGAACACTCCTTTGGGTCGGTATGGCAATCGCATTGGTGGCGATTCAATATCGCTGGCCGGAAACCGTGATTTTCCTCTGCCCCATTTCCTGTTACTTGGCGATTGCGTGTGGTGTCATTTCGCACAACCACAATCATCAACCTACTTTTTCAGTCAAGCGTCTCAATCGCGGCTTCGGTCACATACTGACGATCTTCTACGGTTATCCAACAATGATGTGGATTCCAACTCACAACCTCAATCATCATCTGTTTACCAATCGACCCGGCGATGCGACCATCACTTGGCGACACACCAACTTGCACAACTTGTTCGTCGTACTCACTTACCCGTTTGTTTCGGCGTATTCCCAAAGTGACGCGGTAAAGACTTACATCCGCCGTGCGAAACAAAAGAACCCGAAGCTGTATTATCGCATCTTGTTTCAGTACGCGTTTTGGGTTGGCGTCAACCTTGGGATGCTGTGGTTGGCTTGGTACTTGCACCACGACCACCAGAACTGGACGGGACTGTACGTATGGTTCTTTGCCCTGATGCTTCCTGCGATTTCTTCCGCGACCGTCATCATGATGTTCAACTACGTCCAACACGTGCATACAGATGCCTGGTCCGATCATGATCATTCCCGGAACTTTACGAGTCGTAGCTTTAACTTCCTTTTTTTTAACAACGGTTACCATACGGCGCATCACAAACGCCCAGGATTACACTGGAGCGAACTAAAGGTAGCGCACGAAAAAATTGCGAACGAAATTGACCCGATCCTTAACGAGCGGAGCCTGTGTTGGTTCGTCCTTCGCCAGTATTTTCTCGCTCCCTTCTTTCCTCGTTTGGGAACGACTCAAATCGGGGGCCCGCCGCACCAAGCACCCGCGAAATAGTTATTCGATTTTGGCGTATGCGAGATAGGAAGCCGGTGACTACCTAGCGCCTGTCCCAAACTGGGGCCCTTTGGAAGTGTCGGCAAATTGGTCAGTCCTTCACTGCTTCACTGCAGACGGGCAGACACCGGCTGTGGATAGCGCCAAGGCTTGCTACAAATTCTCGTCCCACCAAAAAGTTGGTACGCGCGAATTTCAAATACACACCAAGGACGTGTCGCCTCGCAAACGCAAATCGTGTGACTGCAAACCAAGAAAAACGATCGTAAATCGTGTCTATCTTGGCTTCATCGCCCATCTCAGAACTTCCAACCATGTAGGCTCTTTTCCATAGAGCATGATCCCCGCCGCGAAAATTCGTCCGGCGGCGACGCGGAGCAGCCAAATACCACAAATCAGTAGTAGGAGACAAATCGCGATCTCCCACCAGGCCACTTCCCCCAATAGCAAGCGAATGGGCATCGCCGTCGATGACGTGCCCGGCAGTAGGCTTAATACTCGGATCGCATTTCCATCCGGTTGCGGAATCGCCATAAATCCCGCCGCAATTGGCAACATCGGCAAAAACAGTAAGCCACTCTTGGCCGACGTGTTGGGATCGTTGATGATCGACGAAACCGCGGCAAAGAAGCAATTCCAAAACACGGCCCCACCCAAGAACAAAATCGCAAACAACGGCAACAGATCCCAGCGACTTAGGGAGTCAGGAATCGAGAATTCATAACCCGCCAGCCATACGACGGCTCCAATGAGCAATCCGCCTACAAGTAAAGTGGCGACCGAAGCAAAAGCAGCCCCAGTCAATCCAATCAATTTGCCATCAATCCACGCCTGCGGTGAAATAACACTGACAATCTGCTCCGTGATGCGCTGCTGCTTTTCGCTCGTGATCCCTACCATAAAAAACGATAGACCGACGAAGCAAACAAGCATCATCAAACTGCCCATCCCAATGGCGACCACTCGATCACCCCATGAAACCTTGCTAGGAACCGTGGTCGTGATCTTCAACGCCTGCGGGGAGAGGATCGCTTGCAACTGTTCGGGCAAAATCGACGACCGCGCCATCGCTCGACGAGACTTCAAATCGTTCAGGCCCTGCTGCAATTCATCCACCCAACCCGGTTGCTGGCGAACAATTAGTTCCACATCCAATTCCGAATCCTTGCCACCGCTCTCGGTGATCAAGAGGATGCCGTCCAAGCGTTTCTCGTCCAATTGGGCCCGCAGTTGTTCCGGGGACTCCAGAGAGGTTGTGACGGTGATTGGGGAGTCATCCGGAAGCTTCAGTGTTTCACTCAAGCCGACGACAGCTAAGTCGACATCGTTGCTGCTGCGCGCAAACTTAACGACTCCGAATCCGATGGCCGACGTCACTAGCAAACTTAGCACGCCGATCAATTGATCACGCCATTTGAAAAATCGAAAGAACTCCCACTTGGCAACTGCCCAGACGCTTTGATTCATTTCGAATTCCTCGGTACTATTGGTCTTGGATGAGGCTTCAATATGTTCTTGATCTTTGTTCGAAGTCGATTACGGATGGCAGGTCGTTCGATAATTGAGGATTTGATACCAACATGGTAGATCGTAAAAGCCCTCGGCTTATCTTCGGGCGATTGGCGATAGTCACATATGCTCAATACGTAATCGATTGCCATCTACTTCGTCTCGCTAACGCTCTGCCCTGGTTCATCGCCCGCTGCGACCCTCAAATAAATCTCGTGCAGAGACGTTGTCGTGCTTTGGAATGTCCGCACCGAACCCCACTCGTGTAGTTTATTCAACCAAGCCAGTTGATTCTGATGAGCACCAAAACTAACGGCAATCAGATTGGGCTGTTCCAATCGAATTCCTTGAATTTCGTTTTCACCCTGAATTCTCTGGACCAGAGCTTGATCAATGGGGTGTTCGTATTCGATCCGTAGCGTCTTGCCACCGAGCGGACCTTGACAAATTTCGGCGACCGTTCCGCTCAACACTTTTCTTCCTTTCGCAACCATCATGACATGGTCGGCCAGACGCTCGATCAAGTGAAGTTGATGGGCACTTAAAAGTACGGTGGCTCCTTCAACGCGGATTTCGCGAATCAAGTTCACCATAAGTTCCTGGTTGAGCGGATCGAGCCCGGAAAATGGTTCGTCCAAAACGACCAACTCCGGTCGATGCAACACGGCGGTCGCGATTTGAACTTTCTGTTGATTTCCTTTGCTTAGTGTTTCGAGTTTACTATTGACGTAGGGCGTTAATTCCAGTCGTTCGATCCACCTTTGCGAGACTCGTCGCGATTCGGACCGGTTCAGGCCGTGTAGCGCCGCGAAATACTCAAGCGTTGCCGATACCGGTTGGTCTTTGTAAAGTCCGCGATCTTCCGGCAGGTAACCAATCTTTGCTCGGTTCAAAGCGCCGTTTTGCTTCCCGTCCTGCCAAACAAACCTGCCCTCGTCCGGCGGTAACATGCCGATCAGCATTCGCACCAATGTCGACTTGCCAGCGCCGTTGGGGCCAAGCAACGAAAAGATCTGCTGCGGTTGAACTTCAAACGAGATATTGTCGACCGCTCGCACCGAACCGAACGACTTGCCGATTCCGTAGGCAGCAACTAGCGATGGGGACTCGACCATGGGTTCTTTTTTCTTGAGAAAAGGTTCAATGTCATCACCAAGGTGCTGGCTTATTTTTCTGTTTGGCTTTGAGGCGTTGGATTGACGCGTGGCATCTCAATGGCGACTTTCGGTCTGTGCAAGATCATCGCCAAAACGTTACCGCCATCATCCTTCTTGAACGTTAAGTAGTTGGATTCGTTAGCAACGAGCGCCCAACGTCCCTCCGAATCCGGTTCCCTTAGTTCGTACATCAATTCACCGGGAATATCCATGGCCAGTTTTCCACAGCGAAAAACCACGTGAAACGCGGCATCCTGGAATGGTCCAAACGTGGCGGTATAGGTGCCGATCAATGGTCGGATGCCTGCCGGCACGGCCGTCTCGTCAGCGCGATACAACAACGCGTCTTGGATTGTGGTTTCCAAGCGGATCGTACTAAGCTGGCCTCGCGATTGTGTAAAGTAGCAGACGATTAGATCCTCTGCAGGAAACGCCCACGCACCCGTTCCATCCGAACCACCGTGGCCAAAAGCAACGACGTCGGTTGCACGAGGGCTTTCGCCGGCAGCATAGAGCATCGACATTTGCCCATAATGAGCCTTCAATCCAAAAAATCCACACGGGTACGGATTGTCTCCACCCAACTGCTTCATGGGTGACACGGGAGTCAAGATTCGAGCCACCGCCTCTTTGGACAATAGTTGCTTGTCATCGGCGACACCTTCATCCATCCATAACGCAAGGAAACGGGCGTAATCCGCCGGTGTGGAATAGAGCGATTGCGAGCCCCAAGCGAACGGATACAAAGGCTCACGCGACGGCGACCAGAATTTCATCCATTTTCCCGTATTACCAATGTAAAGACTCGCAACACGGTTCTTTCGTGGATCCGTCGCACTGGCTGGGTCGGCAGCGTTCAAGTAAAACGAGTCGTTCATTTCCAGCGGCTCCAGGATTCTTTGCGCAACGAAACGATCGATCGTCATACCGCTCAGCTGTTCAACAATCGCCGCTGCAGCGTCACTGCCAGCGTCCGAATACCAAAACTTTTCCCCAGGTCTAAAATCCGGTCCTTTTTCGCCAATGGCCTCCGCTTGATTTTGCAGATCGGAGAATTGATCCAATCGAGCGGTTAGGATGGTCAACGGTAAGCCGCTGCGATGCTGCAACAACTGCTCGATGGTGATTCCTCGCGATGGATCGTTGTCGAAGGCAGGCAAGTACTTCGAGGCAGGTTCGTCTAGTTTCAGTTTTCCCTCGTCAGCCAATATTTGAACAGCGACGCCGGTAAGCGGTTTCGTCATCGAGCGGATGTTAAATATAGTGTTCGGCTCCATGGGTTGCTTGTCTTCCCGATCGCGATCACCGAAGACTTCATGTAGAATCGTCCGGCGATTCTTGATGACAATCAGCTCTCCGCCAATGATTGTCCCGTTTTCGACGTAAGCATGGACCTCATCGGCGACGCGTCGAACCATGGCTTCAGAAATTCCTTGGCTTTCCGGTGTCGCCAATGGAAACGACAAGTCATCTTGCGGGGTAGCAAAAGAGTTCGTCGACCAGCAAACCGAAACGAGCCAAACAATCGCGTTGCGAGCAAACGGCGTGCGGAAAACGTTCATTAAAATGCTCGATGGGAAGACGGAAGAAAGATCTGGCAGTTTTACCCGTGATTCACCATGAACTGGCACAACCTGGAAACGCCCGCTCTCTGTCGTTCGATTTTAGCAATGGATGATTAGTTGTCAATGACAACGATGTTGATTACAATCATCACGATGAACACAAAACATGCTATCGTTGCCGAAATTCGCCAGCATTCGCGACGGCTGGTTCGCGAGCTCGACGTTGTTCGAGGTGTTTATCTGGGAACAGGATACACTCTATCTCAATGTCATGTCCTATTCGAACTGTCGGTTCATCGCTCATTAGGCTTGATGAAATTGGCCGAGATCTTGTTGCTGGATAAGTCCAACACCAGTCGCACGGTAAAGAAACTGGTTGAGATGGGTTTGGTGAAGGTCGAGCGAACCAGCGTCGACAGTCGTCAAAAACTGTTTAGCCTGACGGCCAAGGGCCAGCGCGTTCTCGCGATGACCAATTCGCTGGCGGATCAACAAGTCGAGCAGGCGCTGCAAAACCTCAGCGAAGATCAACAGAAGCAGGTCGTGGACGGATTGCGGCTCTATGCGAGGGCGTTGAGCAAGAGTCGCTTGCAATCCGGCTTTACAATTCGCTCGATTCAAAAGCGTGACAACTCTCAGATTTCCCGAGTCATCCGTGACGTAATGACGGAGTTCAAGGCGGTTGGTGAGGGCTATTCCATCAACGACGCGGAAGTTGACGACATCTTTGGGAACTATCGCGATAATCGCTCCTGTTACTTTGTGATTGTCCGCGAGGAGCAAGTGGTTGGTGGTGGTGGCATAGGCCCGCTCCAGGGCGGTGATCAACTGACGTGCGAAGTGCGTAAGATGTTCTTTTTACCCGAAGCGCGCGGGTGTGGCTTGGGGCGTCGGCTGTTGCAGCAGTTGATGTTGGAAGCCCGAAAGCGAGGTTATAAGAAATGCTATTTAGAAACACTCGAGCGAATGTCGCAGGCGGTCGAACTGTATCAACAGAATGGATTCAAGCTGCTCGACGGACCACTCGGTAGGACCGGTCATTGCAGTTGTGATCGATGGTACGCTCGGGATTTGTGATGTCGCATTTTAGCTGAG
The DNA here is from genome assembly GCA_016795075.1 of Planctomycetaceae bacterium. Taxonomy (GTDB): domain Bacteria; phylum Planctomycetota; class Planctomycetia; order Pirellulales; family Pirellulaceae; genus M30B19. The sequence continues at coordinate 13,177 of JAEUIP010000059.1, forward strand.
TCGGTGGCAAAGCGAAGGCAATGTAATGCCCGAAGTGAAAAAGTTTGGAGCCAGTAGCTCCACGTGATAAAGCGTGGGAGCATTCGGAAATAACGGCGTTTGCTTAATCGCAGCAGTTCAATTCACAAGCGGGACAAACAACTAGGCTCGCGATTTCTATTATCTGGCCAACGACTCGGAATGCGAATTAGGTTGCTTGAGCGAGCGGAAGGAGCAAGCGAAGTAGACGAAAACAGCGAGTACCGTGGCGGCAAGTATACCCCAATACATAGGCCAGGCTCTTCCTTGCGGCTGTTCGCATGCGTGCAACCATGCGCCAACGGCTAAGTACCCGATCAAGTTACCCAACCCGCCCGACATGAGGCTAAGTAAAGCTTGAGCGCGGACATGCCATTTGGGGTCAATTCGTTCCGCCAAGTAGATTTGGGCGCTGATGTAGGTAAACGTAAAGACGGTTCCATGCAACGCAATCCCAAGCAAGACGGCTATTGGTTCGTTAACCGCGTACAAGCAATAGCGGATCACTCCCAATAAGATACCGGCGCACACGACCCTTTTGAATCCAAACCGATGTAGCACCTGCGTCATGATCAACAAGACCAGGACCTCGGAGACTTGGCCCAGCGACATCCAGGCGCTGATTCTCGAGAACCCCAAATCCGCCAAGAGCCGAGGTGTGTAGGGATAGAAAGCAGCGAACGGCACTGCCAACAAAGCAGAGGTGATGTAAACGACTCGGTGGTTGGGGTCGCGAAGCAATAATAATGCGTCCAAACCTAAGCGTTCGCGGAGCGTTATCCGTGGGCGTTGGTTTGCTGATCCGGTTATCGCGTCGGTTGGTCGTGGAGTCGAAGGTACGTACCACGTAAATCCGAATAGTACACACCATAAAACGGCACTTAGAAAGAACGCGTTGGGAGTGTTGTCCAAAGCCAGGAGGCTGGTCGCCCAACAGCCCACAATCCAACCAGTGGTTCCCAGTGATCGGATGGCACCAAATCGACTTTGCCCAGTCCCAAGTCGCGATAAGACGATCGCGCCTGAAAGACTTGAAGTGGGAGCCGCGAATATCGCCTGTAGCTGGAGTAATGCGAGAATCACAAGCGGAGGATAGTGATTGTGAATGGCAAACGCCACCAAACTGGAACAAGCAGCAGAAGTCAATGTGACCCAACGGAGTACGATAACCGGGGATACCGACCGATCCGCCAGTGCTCCGAAGAACAAAGGTGACAGGATGGTTGCCATTGCCGAGGCCGCAAACGCAACTGGCTTGATGGCCTGCAGGCCCGCGTTCTCGAGAATGCTCGCCATTGGCACAAACCACGCCGCCATCGCCATGCCATGCCAGAACAGCATCCCCATTAGTTCCAGCCTAGCGGTCATGGAAAGTTTATGACTCAAGAAAGTCCTCAAATTCGAAAAGAACAACTCGGCGCGGATAACGAAGGGAGCATCGGCAGTTCGCGACCGATTTCGATTGCCACAATCTCTCGAAAAGGAAATCAAATCAGCTCGCCGCAGAGTATCATCACCGTGCCCGAATTCAACAAGGGGCGCAGGGATTCATGCACGCACTCAACGACTCTGTGTTTCGACAATCGAAACCGATGACGGTCGCACGCCGGTGGATTATTGTCGTCGGGCCGACCCTACTAAAGACCGCACCGTCTCTACTCATAAAAGATATTCAAAACTAGGGGACAGTCCCGCGAGGTCAGAACGCTTTGAAAAAATTGGGGGACATTCATCGGAATCGAAGAACCAGGGGACAGTCATGCTGATCGAATCAGGAAACGGCAACCACACGAAATCGTCTCCAGGCGGCTCGCCAGAATGTCCAGGTATTCGGCGGTGTTCTGTGGATTCCTGAGAAGCGGGGACAGTCACGGTTTGTTGGTTGGCAAATTTGCTGGCTAGGGACAGTCAATGCCAGTAAGGGACGGTCAAGAATCGGATCGAATTTTCGCTTGATGCAAAGAAAAAGCTTGCAATGACTTTTTCGGTTGGTACAATTCGCTCCATTCGAACGAGTTGCCGATGGGATTCGGTGGCATTTTTAAATGCAGTGACCACCGTCAATGATGCCGGGGGTGCTGGCTAGTAATCCAAGGAATCCCAAAAATGGCCCGAAAGGCTCGCAAGCAATTGATCGATCCGTCTAGAGTGCAGATTCTTCATTGTTGGAATCGCTGTACGAGGGCTTTGGCTCTTTGTGGAATAGATCCGCTTACAGGTGTGGACCGGGATTATCGCCGAGGTTGGTCACGTGACCGGCTCGAGCATTTAGCCTCGATTTTCGCTATTGAAGTTCTAACGTACTCCGTCATGAGTACACATACACACCAAGTCTTGCGGTCTCGGCCTGATATTGCACGGCAGTGGACACCGCAAGAGGTTGCGCGGCGATGGCTCATGCTCACGCCGAAACGCAAGCGAGACGGAAAATTGGTTGAACCTTCGGCAAAACGGATCCTTGCGATAACTTCTAAGCCAGACCTTGTCGAAAAACTGCGGCTTCAGCTATCGGACGTTAGTTGGTGGATGCGAAGTTACGCGCAGCATATCGCCACTCGGGCCAATCGTGAAGACGGCAAGCAGGGGCATTTTTGGGAGCAACGCTTCAAGATGCATGTTTTGTTGGATGAGGCTTCCATCTTGCGTTGCATGATGTACGTCGATCTAAATCCCATTCGGGCTGGGATGGCTGACTCTATTGAGGACTCGGACTACACCGGTGCGAAAGATCGTCTGGATGATTTGCGAATCCACATCGCTACGGATGGTGTCAATCAGATGACGCTGAGGCTCGACTCAACTTTAGACATTGCATCATGGGAGCGAATCGAAAGTCCATGTAGCGGTTGGCTCAGTCCGATTCAAATCGATATGCAGTTCAGTGAGTCTGGCCAAAATACCGACGTTGAAGAAGTTGCGGAAGTTACGGCTCGACGTCGCAGAGCAAGTCAACGAGGAACAGCGCGTATTTCTTTGCCTAAATATTTGTTGCTGTTGGACTTGCTTGGACGGGTACAACGTGATGGTGGAAGCGGATTTATTCCGGAAGAGATTTCACCGGTTTTTGAGCAGTTGGAAATGGATCCGGGCGGATTTTTCGAATCCGTGTTGATGTTTGGAAGACAGTTCAAGGCTGCGAATCAGCGGCCAACGGAAACCGGAAACAACTCCGAAACTGAAAATGGTCGTTTAGTCACCGCTGTCTAGTTATCTGAACTGTTCAACCATCAATACACTTCAATGAAACGTCGAGTCAACTAGGTGCGAGCCACTCTGTGATTGCGCTTTAAGTTGACTAATGGAATTCGTTCCGTAACGTCGGCGGTAAACGATCGACCGCGCTCCAATTCAGTCGCTCGCTTTCAAGATTCTCGAAAACTCCTCTGAATGAAGAGCGGGGTGCCATCGCAACAGACCTCTTTGACGACCACAATCGCTAACGTAATGCTCAAAAGATTGGGGACGCTCAAGACACTCCTTTGGGGCTGGACCTCATTTGAATTTCCGACGGACAATCTTCTCGGGGGACATTCACCGTGCCACTCGCTAAAAAACTAACGCTAAAGAAAGTTACTTAACTTGTGACCAACATACTTATTCGCAAACAAATTGGGGACATTCAGCGGCGCCCGATCCAATGAAAATTCCATGTGTTGGTTAATCCTCTTGTTTCCCAACGTTTGCGTCATGGTATTGAATCGTGAAGTTCGTAGACTTTAAGGTTCACCCCTGCCTTCTAACGCCAGCATACAAATGCAAGCGGTAAGAATTGAGCGACATTTTCAAACTCGCAACAGATTTGGTCGAATTTATCTCCTGAATGTCCCCACGCGGATTACTCTGTAGCGGATTACACTGTATGTCCCCACGGGGATTCCTCCCCACGCGGATTCCAACTGCCCAGCATAGTCGGGACGCTCGTGCTGGTGACCGGGGAGGTAGGCGACTGCTGAAGTTTTCGCGTGAACGGATGAATTGCCCAAAAGCTCGTGAGTAAAACTGAATCGGCCGAATGAATGTCCCCCTGCGAATAAGTGGAATGTATGTCCCCAACTAGGGACTGTTGTCGAGAGAATGCAACCGACGCTGGAGGAAGCGTTGTTCTGGTGCTTGTTTGGTGAGGGACAGAGCTCGCTGGAAGGCCGACCTGGATTCGGAGCTCCGGCCGAGTCGCCGAAGTAGTTCGCCGCGCGCGGAGTGCGCGAGGTAATAGTCCGACAAGTCGCCTCGATCAAGAATTCCGTCAATCAACGCTAGTCCCGCCGCTAAATCATCTCGCATCGCAATCGCGACCGCTCGATTGAGTTCCACAACGGGGGAGGGGTACACGCGCAGAAGCATGTCGTAAAGAGAAACAATCTGCGCCCAGTCCGTTTCCAGCGCTACTCTGGCCTCCGAATGAACCGCCGAGATCGCGGCTTGTAGCGTGTACACTCCAAACCGTTTGCTCCGCAGTGATTGCTGAATAAACTCCCTACCCTCAACAATCAAAGCCTGATCCCACTGCGAACGATCTTGGTCCTCCAGCAAAACGATGTCGCCGTCCGCATCCAGCCGCGTCACCCGCCGGGATTCATGCAACAACATCAATGCCAACAATCCCATCGCTTCCGGATCGGGCATCAGGTCCACTAGCAATCTCGCCAATCGGATTGCCTCATCCGACAAGTCCACTCGGGTCAAGCTTTCGCCACTCGAGGCGGAATACCCCTCGTTGAACACAAGGTAAATCACCGAGAGGACAGAATCCAAACGCGCAGGAATCTCCGTACTATCAGGGATCGCAAACGGAATCCCGGCGTCGCGAATCTTGGACTTTCCTCGCACGATTCGCTGGGCCATGGTCGGCGGCGTCGTCAAAAACGCGCGAGCGATTTCTTCCGTTGTCAGTCCGCAAACTTCACGCAACGTGAGAGGGACTTGAATCCTGGGGTCAATGGCCGGATGACAACACGTAAAAATCAGGCGCAGTCGGTTGTCCTGGATTTCTTGCTCCGCCAGCAGTTGGTTCTGGCCCTCGATTTCCCCCAATCGACGAATCAACTCGGGCTGTAGATTTTGGAACCGAGCTTGACGACGCATCGCGTCAATGGCCTTGAAGCGTCCTGCCGAGATCAGCCACGAAGTTGGGTTTGGAGGTATTCCGTCTGCTGACCATTGTTGCATGGCGACAGTAAAAGCTTCATGTGTGGCCTCTTCAGCCAAATCAAAATCACCCAGCAATCGGACTAACGTCGCAAACACTTTCCGCGATTCACTGCGGTAGATGTTTTCGATCACTAGTCTCGGATCCATTTTCGTACTCTCGCTCTCACTCCCACGCATCCATGTACGGAACCAATTGATCGTAACCGTAATCAAGGTTTCAAACGAGGTCTGTTGCAGACTGCACCATCGACGCGGATTTCAGTCCAACCGTACGCGAAAAAGCATCAATGCGATACCAGTCTTTCGCCCCAAAGGACACGAACCCATTTCGAGGCGAGAGAAGAACCCGAATTAGACGTTTCTACAGCGCCCCACGCCCGGGCAGGTCCCCTTTTGGACCCAACCTTAATTCATTTCATGGAGTGAAGTCCAATCACGTTCCCCTCGGTGTCGGTAACCAAGGCGATGAACCCGTAGGGTCCAATGGACATTTTGGGCTTGCAGACTTTGCCTCCGGCCGTTTCGACTCGGGATTGTTCCGTCTCGCAGTCCTCGCACGAAAAGTAAATCAACGTCCCCATACCCCCTGACGGGCAACCCTCCATACGTGCCAATGCCCCGGAGGCACCACCGGCTGCCATGTTCATCGGAAACGCTAACATCTCGAGGTCTGGAAAAGGTGACTCCAATTTCTCAAGTACGACGCCTAGAACCGACTCGTAGAATTTCTTCGCGCGAGGCATGTCTTGAACATAGATTTCAAACCAGCCAACAGGATTGCGATTCACAACAACTCTCCTCAACCGTTCGAGAAATGAAAAAAAGCAAGCAAAGGTGTCTTGGAAGGTTAGGGCTTGTCCGGCAATGGGAACAAAGGACGAATTTCAACGGTTCCTTTTTTGGCAGGCGGAAGCCGGGCAGCTATAGCGATTGCGTCGTCAAGATGCTCCACGTCAATGATGTAGTAGCCGCCCAGTTGTTCGACCGTTTCAGCAAATGGACCGTCTGTGATCTGCTTTACACCATCGCGGACACGCAGACTTGTGGCAGTCGTTACTGAATGAAGTGGGGCCGAATCAATCCACTTGCCTTGCTGCGCCAATTCCTCGCAAATCTGCATCGACTCGAGCATGCACGTCGTGCGTTCCTCTTCCGTCCAACACGACTCGGCTCCGTAAATCAGCAGCATGTACTTCATCTTTGTTTCAACCTCCGTTTTCCGCGCGCTCTTTGCAACGCGTGAATTTCACGAACCATCCAGACGAAATTCACAAGCATGTTTTATGCTTGCGAGACCATAACCATCCAACCAACCCCGAACTTGTCGGTCACCATCCCATAGCGAGGCGACCAAAATGTCTTCATGAGTGGCATATCGATCGTGCCCCCGTCTGCCAACGCAGCAAAAGCCGAATCGGCGACCGATTCTGTGGGCACGGAAAGCGTCAACCGAAAACCACTGAACTTGGTTTTGTCATCGCAACCGTCGGAAGCCATGATCGTCATTTTGCCAATCGTGAACGATGCGTGCATGATTTTGCTTTCGAAGCCCACTTGCAACATTTCCTCGGGCACCGGATCCGGGCTTTCATTGAACCGCATTTTCATGGTGACCGTCGCTGCAAGTGCCTGTTCGTAAAAGTCCAGCGCTTCTTCACAGCGTCCACTGAAGTATAGATAGGGCTGGACGAGCGATTCCTGCAGCGCCATCGTTCGAATCAACACTTCTTCTTTTTCGAGTTCCGTACCGTCCGGATCGATCGAGGCAAAGTCTTCAAGTGCATAAACGGGGCGAATGTCGATATCGGAATCTTCGGGCATCGGATTCGGGCACCGTTTCACCCATTCGACGGCTTCCTGCATGGAGTTGACCTCCCATAACCAATAGCCGGCGATCAGTTCTTTTGTCTCAGCAAATGGCCCGTCGGTTACTGTACGAGAGTTGCCAGCGAAGTGGATACGTTTGGCCTCGGAACTTGGCTTCAGCCCCTCGCCGGCTTTCATGATCCCAGCCTTGACCAACTCTTCATTGAAGTTGCCCATCGCCGAGAGTAATTCAGGGCTCGGCAATTCGCCAGCTTCGGAACTTTTTGTCGCTTTGACAATGACCATGACTTTCATTTTCAATTTTCCTTTGTTCGAGAGATGCGTGCGAATGAAATCAGGACGTTTGCATGGCGCTAGGGTCCATCCAAAACATTTCCCAGACGTGACCATCCAAGTCCGCAACATTGCGGTTGTACATGAAACCCAAATCCTGTTTCGGATTGATATCGGCCGTGCCGCCATGCTGCTCGGAAAGTTCGTTGAGCCGGTCAACCATCTCGCGGTCATCGCAGGAAAGGGCCAGCATAACTTCACTGGAATCCGCGGACGGGATGGGGCGAGTTGTAAACGTGCGCCACCGGTCATGTGTCAGCAGCATGATATAAATCGTGTCGCTCCACACCATGCACGCCGCGGAATCATCAGAAAACTGAGGGTTGTTCTTCATGCCAAGCGCCTCATAGAACTTCACGGAAGCTTGCAGTTCCTTGACCGGTAAGTTCACAAAGATCATTTTTGTCATTCGAATTCACCTACTTGCTTGTTGAACCTCGGTCAAAATCTTTGATCGAAATTCTGGAGTTGACTAACGATCGCGCGGAGTCGAACTTCGCTACAACCGAGTTTTGGTAGCTAAGTTTGGCAAAACGCGGATACTTCCCCGTGGCACCGCGCTTGGGCAAACATGGCTACTCGTAAATGGAGGTTTGACAAAACACTAGCCTATCCGCGAACAGCGGCTTCAATGGCAGCGACGTCAATTTTTTTCATGGTCATCATCGCCTCAAAGGCCCGCTTTGCCGCGGCACGATCGGAGCCGGTAAAGGCATTGTTCAGGACTTTGGGTGTGATTTGCCAGTTGACGCCCCAGCGGTCTTTGCACCAACCACACTGGCTTTCCTGGCCGCCGCCTTCAATAATCGCGTTCCAATATCGGTCCGTTTCGGCTTGATCTTCGGTGGCGACTTGAAACGAAAATGCCCAAGTGTGATC
>JAEUIP010000005.1 GCA_016795075.1 Planctomycetaceae bacterium
ACCGCCGGGGGTACCGCAGAGCCCAGTAAACCCCGCAGACCTTCGGAGGCCAACGACCAATCAAATGGCACTCGGCCGTGTTCCAACAACCAACGACTCGCCAACTGCTGAATCGTGGCGAACGAGGGCCGACAAGAAATCAACCACTGGATCTCGGCCTCACCGATAGGCACGTTAAGACGACCGAACGCCTCACCGATCACAACGGACAAGGCCGCCGGACCTGGCAACGAAACAGGACACCAAAGACCTTGCGAAAGTCGAGAAGCCAGGCGATCCACCACTCGCAGATGGCAGGGAGGGTCGATCGATAAAAAAATCGTCGGCAAACCCGATTCTACCCGTTGATCGATAATCTCGCACAGCAAATGTTCGGCGACCGGAAAATCAGCCAATCGTGACACTTGATCCAAAACCAAAACAGCGGCCCGCAAGTGGCGCGAGACCCACTCGTCCAAAGCGTTGACATCCCCAGCCGCTTGGGACGAGCGAAAAAAGTCATCGACAGAAACAGAAATGATCTCACCCTTGAAGGTCGATTGCAACTGCCGGGCCAAGCATCGAGCCAACACCGATTTGCCGACACCGTTTGGACCCGTAATCACCAATGGCCACAACGCCCGACACATCGCGGTACGAGGATTTTTGACCACCAGATCCCAAACCCAGTGAATCAACGGATTTTGATCGTCGCCAATAAACCGATCGTCCGACGAATGCGCGGACGCCGCACAGCTAATGATAAAAACCGAGCCAGGGGCCAACGGTCCCGCACCAGAAGCGGTTCGCGAATCAGTCGTGAACTCAGTAGCCAAGGACAGCAAAGTCATCCCGCTTCCCACGAAGGAAATCGTATCAGAAAATCGCGTCCCGCACGCCCATTTCTGAGTGGCCAAAACACGGCCCGAATTCTAGCATTTTTACGCCGAGCCTACGAGGAGCCCAAGACAAAAAACAACGGAAAAAACGCCGGAAATAAGCCCCAAAACCCGTATCCAAAACGAAGCCCTACGTCGAGCAAATGAGACGCAAGATTTCGACGGCACAATCGATCTCCTCCAGCGAGGTATCTCGGCCGACACTAAAACGAACACTGCTGTCAACAATCTCCGTTGGCAGACCCATTGCTAGCAAGACCGGGGAACGTTCACTGGAGCCACTAGAACACGCGGATCCCGTCGACAAACATAAATCGTACCGATCCGCCGCCAAGAGCAAAGCTTGCCGATCACAACCTAAAAAAGCCACGTTGGACGTGTGCGGCAAACGTTTCGCCGTTGAACCATTCACTTCAATCCGCAAATAGTCGCGCAATTGAGTCTCCAACCGATCCCGTCGCATCGTCAATTGCGGCGACACGTCGGCGCTGAACAATCGGCAAGCGGCTGCAAACCCCAAAACCAACGGCAAAGGAACCGTACCAGGTCGCCATCCGTCTTCTTGAAAGCCACCAAACAGCAGCGGGCGGGGAGTGACGCCGTCCCGCAAACACAACGCACCTACACCGACCGGCCCATGAAACTTATGACAACTTACTGACAGACTATCCACACCCCAGTCAGCGAACGTGGTAGGCAATTTGCCAACCCACTGCACCGCATCGCAATGAACCAAGGCGCCAGCTTCATGGGCCAATCGCGCAATCTCCGCGATCGGTTGGATCACACCCGTTTCGTTGTTTGCTGCCATGACCGCAACTAGCGAAGTGGGCTGGCGGCGCAATAAGTCGCTTAACTCGTCCAACCGAACCACGCCGGCCACGTCGACGGGGATCAAGCGAACATCGATATTCAGCGCGGCCAGGTGTTGGGCAGTAGCCAAAATGCTGGGATGCTCAATGGCCGACACCAACACCTGTTGGCCCGGTCGGGTCAGCCCGGCCAGGGCCCAATTGTTGGCTTCCGTGCCGCCGCTTGTAAACACCAAACGATCCGGTCGCCATCCAACCGTTCGCGCGCCTAAGAATGTCAGGATCGCAAGCCGCGCGTCTTCCAACGCTCTTCGGGCTTGTTGCCCGCCCCGGTGTTGACTGGCCGGGTTGACGAGCCCGGAGCGCCAGGCATCGGCGATCACAGCACCCACCTCCGGAGCCAAACGAGTGGTCGCATTATTGTCCAGATAGATCACAGCGGCTTACTCGACAGAAGGAGTCTTGTAGTTCAACAACGCTTGATCGAGCCGCTGAACCTCTTCGCTCCAACCAGCAGCCACCGCTTCCTCGCGCAAAGAAGTCAGGTGCCGCTGAATGACTTCCCGCAATCGAAGTTCAAATTCAGCCGGTGATAAATCGGTCGGAACAACCGACGTCAACATAAAAAGCTCGGGAACAATCAGATAAAAACGTTCGGCAGCTAGTTGGCTGACGAGCGGCCACAGACGTTTCGCTAGTTCGACATTGGCGGCCGACCACTCGACCCAAAAATACTCCCCAGATTCCGCACGTCGATCCAACACCTCGGCCAAAAAGCGGGCTTCAAGGTCCCGACTCAACGGACTAGTGTAGTTGTCACTGACCAAATCCCACCGCTGGTGCGCCAGTTTGGGCATCGTACCGGTCAAAGCCAACGCTACCGAAAATTCGTCGTGCGAGGTTTCGGTCTTGCCAAGGCCCTTGGAAATAAACGAAGGCTGCCAATACGCGAAATGTCGCCGCTGAAACGTGTGCGGACAAATTTCTTCGCCATCGACGTAGCCATAGGAAGCCCACACGACCAGTAGAACTAGCGAGAAAATTAGCCCAAAAAAGGCTGGCACTAAGAACCACAAAATTCGAGGAAACACGCAGCGAAGTCCCAAAAGGGTCGAAAGAACTCGAACGAGTGGAATATCCAGCAACCAATCGCGGGCGGGTAGGGCGCGTGAAGTCAGTCGCGAGCGAAACCTGCAGGATACGAAAGATCCTGGGCTTAACCCGACGGCTAGCGAGTCACAACTTTAGTGACTTCCGGAACGCACCCAACCCCGATTTCGTGAACGGTATCAAAAACCTTCCACCAGCGAGTCACCAGATTCTAGCGACCGTTGCTAGATGTGACCATTGTTGCTCGACTAAAACAAACCGACAAGAATTATTCTCGACGCCGGCAGAAAAACCGGATAACCTCAAGTGCCCGAACGTATGGCCGAGCCCGAACTTGGCCAAGGCCGACCACCCCCACAGAGCCAGCCATGGAATGGGCGTACCGCCACTATAGCCGCCAATGGAAACGTCCCTCGACCGGCGGGAACCGCCCCGGGGTCAACGTTTACGTCCTCGGACCGACAGCGGCAAAGAAAGCTGCCCCACAGCACAACCTCAACGAATGGCAGCGGGTGGAGGCCGCCCTGTTCATAGCCCGCGAACCACTCAGTGGCAGGAAATTGGCCGAATACGCGGACCTGGAAGACGCCACCCGCGTTCGCACCATCGTCGCTCATCTGAATCAAACTTACGAGCGGAAAGGTCGAGCGTTTCAAATACGGACCGTCGCTGGAGGCTATCAATTGCTCACCAGACCCCAGTTTGCCAAGTGGATCCGGCGATTACAACACGTCGGATCGCCGGACCGCTTGAGTGGTCCCGCTCTCGAAACGTTGGCGGTCGTCGCCTACCGACAACCACTGGTGCGAGCCGAGATCGACGCAATCCGCGGAGTCCACAGCGGCGAGGTCTTGCGACAACTTTTGGAAAAAGACTTGGTAAAAATTGCTGGGCGCAGTCCGGATTTAGGACATCCGTTCCTCTATGCGACGACCCGCCGCTTCCTTAAACTGTTCGGTCTAGGTAGTTTGGAGGACTTGCCAGCTTCCGGGCAATTGCGGCGAAGAAGCTCGTCCGATAAGGATACTCCATCATCCCTCCCCGAAGCGGAGCGATTGACGGCGGAGCAAGAGCTAGAGTAGTTGGTTTGGCCCCAAAACGCGACAACCTACCGCAGTAGCACTGTTGCAAGCGGATCGAAGATCGCTATATTCCCGCACAGAGCCCGTACCACATTGACCCCGACCGAGTATCCCAGCGACTTTTGGAGGAATCCAACCGTGAGCGTGAGACTGAGAACCACCGGCCAAGAAGAAGCCAACGCCGAGAACTTCTGGGCCAACGAAGCCCCACAACGCGAATGGAAGATATTCGCAGTCGATGATGATGACGATCTCGATGACGACGACGACGATGATGATGACGACGATGACGACGACCTTGAAGACGATGAGTTGGGGGACGACGAAGAAGACGTAGAAGAATTCGACGAAGAATTCGATGAAGAAGACGTCGAAGATGAAGACTACGAGGACGACGAGGAAGAAGAAGAGTGGGAAGAAGTCGAGGAAGACGAAGAGTCTGAAGACGAAGAAGATGAGGAAGAGGACGAAGAAGATTGGGACGACGACGACGATTGGGATGACGAAGACGATGAAGAAGAAGACGAAGAAGAAGATTGGGAAGACTAAGGTCTAATCACCCAACTGCGTCAATCTCCATCAAGAACATAGACGCGAGCGAAGTCGATTCGCTTGCGTTTTTGTTTTCACCCGACATCAGACTCGGGTAGTACCATGGCCAATCGACTTCTAGACGAATTGGCTGAAAGACAATGTCACTCCCGACATGCGATGGAAGTGGACGCGGGCCATTCGACCTCAGTAACGAAGCGAAGAAGTTGCCGACGCATGCCCAAACGAATCAGCGGTTGGCACGCATTTAATCGCTAACTTCCATTTCCAATTGTTTCATCTTGCGATACAGGTTGGTGCGATGAAGGCCCATACGCTCGGCTGCCAAACTCATGTTCCCTTTGGCCATTTCGATCTGCTGCTCGATGTAATTGATCTGAAATAGGCGAGTCGCTTCTGTCAAAGGCAGCTCCAACGCCGAGCGATCCAAGTGGCTTGTCGCATCGGCAGTTCCGGAATGCCACGAAATGAAAGACAGGTCGCTGGGCTCCAGAACACTGGAGGTCGACAGGAAGGCTACCCGCTCCATCATGTTACGTAATTCGCGGACGTTGCCGGGCCAGTGATGTTGGCGCAGCGACTTTTCGGCGGCCGGAGTCAACTGCGGAGCGGGCCGACGCGCTTGCCGACAAAATCCATCCAGGAAAAACACGGCCAACTCGATAACATCGTCGCCCCGCAAACGTAGAGGAGGAATTTCGAGCGTCACCACGTTGAGCCGAAAAAACAGGTCCTCGCGAAAGCGTCGTTGTCGAACCAAGTCGGCCAAGTTTTGATTCGTGGCCGCAATGACTCGCGCATGGGTCGGGATCGATCGCGACCCGCCCACGCGGACGATGGTCTTCTCCTCCAAGACTCGCAAGAGTTTCGCTTGGCCACTCAAGCTCATGTCGCCGATTTCGTCCAAGAAGATCGAGCCCTGACTGGCGAGTTCGAACTTGCCGGCTCGCGACTCGATGGCATCGGTGAAAGCGCCTTTTTCGTGGCCGAACAATTCACTTTCCAACAACGTGTCGGGTATCGCGGCGCAATTGACCGCGATCAGGACTTCGTTGCGGCGCTGGCTTTCGTAGTGCAATAGTTGGGCGGCCACTTCTTTGCCTGTGCCATTCTCGCCCAACAACAGGACCGACAGATCGGTACCGGCGACCCGGATCAGGGATTGCCTCAAGGTTTCCATTAGCGAACAACTGCCTCGCAACTGCACGGCCGCGGCCGCTTGAGCGGCTGTCGTTTTTTGCGTCGTCACCAAGCGCTCTACTCGGCCCAAATTCGCGACCGCGATCGCGGCATGCTTCGCCAACAATTCAAGAAAGCGTTGATCTTGGTCGGTGAAATTGCCACTGAGCTTATTGATCAGTTCGAAGGCTCCTAAACACTTGCCGTCGTCGTCCCATAGCGGAACGCACAACAACGTACGCGTGCGAAAATTGAGCCGCTGGTCGGAGCGACGATCCACTTGGGCTTGTTCGTCGGCAACATCCGCATCCACCCGCCCAGGAAGTCCGGTTTGGACGACTTGGCCGACCAATCCCGCGTGATCTGGCACCCGCAGGTCATCGTCCGCAACACCGAGAGCGGGGCGACCGATCAGAACTTTGTTGGCGCGATCCCACAGAAAAATGGTGGCGCGCTCGGCGGGTATCCATCGAGTCGAAGTTTCGGCGATTTGTTTCAACAGTGAAGGCGTGTCGACCGAACGATTCCACTCGGCAATCAAGTCCAACAAACGTCGCAGATGGCTGGCGGTCTGGAGCGAACTGCAGGTCAACGACTGCCAGGCCAACAAACATTCCGTGCTCGCGACCCAGGCTTCCATCTGCGGCCAGACAGCCTTGGCACTGGCAGTGGTCCCCCATTGAAAGACCAGCAACTGATCGCGTCGATGTCCGGCCCGCAGTCCAACGGCTCCCCAGGGATGTTGTAAGGCCGGCCGATCACGGTCCAAGACATCCGCCAACCATTCGCGGGACAAAGCCGGCGGAAGACCTCGACTGCCGTCGCTACTAGCCAGACACGACCAGCAGCCTTTTTGCCCCCTGATCCAAGCTACCGAACTCAGTCCAGGCAATCGCCGCACCAACGCCTGCAGAATCGCCGTGGCCATTTGGACACCTGAGTCCGCGATATTGGTGTCGGTTTGCGGAAGCCAATGTTCGAATCGACCCAGGCCCTCCAGCAAGAACTCATGCGCCGGTTGGTGACGCGTGGCCGCGAGGTAAAGTTGCGACCAATCGCGAAGCGCTTGAACCTCAAACAGAGGTTCGGCGGTCGACTCGGCCTTGCTCATCCACATACCCTTGTCAACATCAGAACCCAGAAACCACCGTTGGGCAAACCGGAAGGCCGTGTTAGACTGGCCGAACCAAGGGGACCTACTCAGGACCAACCGCGACAACGCGATGGTCGACCCTATCGTAACAGATCGGCTGCGGCGACACAAAGGCAGCCGATCTGTACAAGTCGATCGGAACAGGCTGATCGGAGAGCCCCTTATTCGAGTTGGCACCGATGGGTTGGCAGCGAAGAATTGGAAGAGCCAATTCGAGATCGCCAACCGTCCCTCAAAACAGCTTGTGCAGTAGGCCACTCGGTAACACGGCGCCCGAACAACCGGCGTCCGTTGGACATCACCAAGAAAATTAACGCTGGAGATAAAGCGATGGGATTGTTTGAAGGAAAACGCGGACTGATCATGGGCGTCGCCAACGATCGGTCCATCGCTTGGTCGATCGCGCAAGAGATCATGAACCAAGGCGGACAATGCGGTTTCACTCACTTGCCTGACCGAGCCGATGATGAAAAGCAACGCAATCGCGCTCGCGTTGAGAAATGCACAAGCACGCACCCCAACGCGAAGTTCTTGACCCCGATGGATGTCCAACGCGATGACGATCTCACCCGCGTGGCCGAAGTGGTCGCTCGCGAGTTCGGCACGATCGATTTCTTGTTGCATTCCATCGCCTTCGCCAAAACCGAAGACTTGAAATTGGATACGATCGATTCGAGTCGAGATGGTTTCGCTCTGGCAATGGACGTCAGCGTCTACAGTCTGATTGCCACCTGCCGAGCTCTGCGACCGCTAATGAATCCCAAAGCAGCGGTGTGCTGCATGACCTATTTGGGAGGCGAGAAGTGCGTCCCCGGTTATAACGTGATGGGCATCTGCAAAGCCGCACTTGACGCGACCACCCGGTATCTGGCCCATGACTTGGGGCCCCAAGGCATCCGAGTCAATGCGATCAGCGCGGGTCCCGTGTACACACTGGCCGGCAGCGCCGCTGGTGTGAAAGAGATGCTGACCGTGTACGAAGGCATGTCGCCACTGGGCCGCAACATCACCAACGAAGAACTCGGCAAGACCGGCGCGTTCCTGCTATCGAACATGTCTGACGGGATCACCGGCGAAATCTTGCACCTCGATTGCGGCTTCAGCACCATGGGCTCACCCGGCCGATTGGCCGAAAAGATGCGCCGCTAAAGATCGGTCCCGAGATAAGTTCCGGATTTCGAACGTTGAGAAATCCGGAACGAGTTTCGCCGGCTATCATTTCGGTAATTCAACCATTGCGGTCGGACATAGGCTGTCGTTCCAGGAAGTGTTCGACGACAGCTCATCCGCGGTTCGGCTCAGCCATCTGTGGGAATCACCAATCGCTCGCATTTTGTCGCGCAGCGGCCCAGATCATTAGATCTCCCAAGCCATTTGATGTCTCTTCAGATTTCTGAGCAACAAAGACGCGGGTGGACCAAGCACCAGTGTCTCGGCATCCGTCCAATCTCTGTAAACGCCGGATCGATAGGGTTTACACCGCGTCGCGCAGTGTCATGACGGGCGGGCGATAGTCCGACATTTCAATCAAGAGACTGCGATACCGCCCGGCGGCTCCCGGAGTGAGTGTCCCCAAGATACGCGGGACCTCGGTCCCGGAAATCCAAGGCAAGTTCGCGGGCACCTGATCGACATGCAGGAAGCCGTGCGTCGCAGCCACCAACGCTCCCATGGCCCAAGGTGGACATTCGTAGTCGGTACAGGGAACCACGACGCTCTCCGGCAAGGCTTGCATCAATCGTCGTTGCAACCCATCGGGATTTGCCTCCCCGTTCGGCTCGGCAATGATCAGACGTAACTTATGACTAGGTGGCAGGACCGCTGCGCGACGAGAATCACTGGTTTGCCAGTCCGCGATTTGCTGGCAGATGTCGGCAACGATGCGGTCGATCGGAGTTGCGGACGCGCTCGATTCGCTCGCGTAGGACTTCAATCGTAATTCGTTCGAGTCGGCCGCCGGCCAAATTCTCTGCTGGATCAGCGGAAAGGTCGCATCAAGTCCGTCCGACGGAGGTAACCACGTCAGTTGCACAGCGGAGTTTGACTCGACGACCACGCGATGTTCAAAGGCTTGCGGGGAACGCCGATCGGCCCACAAAATCCACAAGGGCAGGGCAGAAATAGGCCAACCCGTGCCACCTTCCAATCGATCCTTGAGCGGGAATTGGTCCAGAACATTCATCCCCGTCTTCAAAGCCATCGCCGTGGCGTCGATCAGCGGCAGACAGCCGTGGGGTTGGTCCGGAGCGCCGACCGCGACGCCACAATGATGAAAGGCAACCGCTAAAACTCGATCAGCCGCTTGCCCCGCCTGCGACATCAACGCATGCACCAGTTGGATCGCCATCTGCGTCAGATCGGCTTGCAACGAAAGATAGGTCGGCCAATCAAGCGCCGACTCCACTCGATATGGTGCCAAGACGCTTGGACACCATTGCTGAAACAAACGTCGCATTGGGAGCGGGATCGACAGTTCTTGAAAACTCAGGGCCTTGAGTCGCAATAACTTACCAGCGCTCGTGCCTTCAACCACACAGCCCGTCATTTGCCCAAAATCAGGGGAAATGGTCAGCCCAATCAAGAAGCGATGCCGCTGATGAAACCGCAACCGATCCGCTTTTTGGATCGGATGCCGCGGATCAAAAATCGTCTTCATCCAGTCCATGGACACCCAAGCCCTTACCGTTGCCCGCCACCGACGCTCTTCTTCGCAGAACGCCGCCTTTTCGTCAACGACAATTGGTTAACCGCAATACCGTTCAACAAACGCCGGTAAATGGCACCTGGAATGTGCCTACGACTGATCTTCTTCACAGCGCTTGATGCCGACTTCGCCATACTTCATGGCTGAGTCGTGCCTGGCGCGCGACGAATCGAACAGGATGTCGGCAGGTGTCGGCCAAGAGTTGCTCGGCCCACGCTTCTCCAACCCCCTCCAAGGCGTGCATCGACCGACAAAGAACTCGCCATTCCTCGGGGCTCATTCGGGCGGCACCGGTCATGCTGGCAATGGTTCTTTGGATGCGAAAACGAGATTCACTGCTAAGTGTCGCATCATCCAACAACTCGCGCAAGGTTGTCGGGTAATGCTCGGCCAGTCTCTGCAATTCGGATTCCGCATGCGCACGATCGCCATACGCGGGGCTATCCATTTTCTTGATCACTTGACCCATTAGTTGCTGGGCTCGCGACGCGTTGAATGTCAGCGTCGACACCAGTTGCTCGCGGTATGCCTCCGGTTGTTGCCGAATCTGATTGCTCCGGAACATCGCCAAACATGAATCGGCAACCGCCAGCTCATCCAGCTGGACGGGCAGAGCAGAGGCGTCACTATTCGATTGTCCGGCAGAGAACCAAGCATCAAGATCAAACACTCGCACGCGGTCGTCCACCAAGGAAGTGGACCCGACGGCCAACCACCGCTGATCGTCCGAAAAATCGAGGGCCGACACGGACTGGGTCGTCACGGTGATTTGACCGACCCGACGTCCCGCGACCATATCGATCAAGTGAACTTCGCCCGCAATCGGATCTGGAGCACTGCGACCCACCGTCCCGATCACGAGCCATTGGCCATTTGGGGAAAACCGCGCGGTGAGAATATCGGCAGACAACGGCAGGTGGTGCGGAGCGTCCTCGTCAGGTCCCAACAACTGCCATGATTCGTTCGTCGCTGCATCCCACAGCATCAACTCGCGACGATCCAAAAGAACCACCCGATTGCCACACGGGGAGAGCATCAAAGACCCACCCACGGAAGATTGTCGTCCCACAGCCCGACCAACGTGGCGTTGCAAAAACTGTTGCCAACGGGCGTTCAACTTGGGAGTGGGAATATGAGTCGTCACCTCATCCGCTTGATCTTTCCAATCCAAACTGCTTTCACCGCCCAAGCCAGACAAGTTGCTCATCAACAACGTGACAGAACCCTCGTGGGATCGAATCAACCCCGAACGTTTGCGAATTTTAGGGACCGCGATCGGTGATGAAAGATTCAACACATCACGACCGTTAATCATCAAGTCCCCCGACAGCGTTCGCTCCAGATGGCGGCCCTCCACCGAGTTGCTTGTGCTGGCCAATTCCAGATCCTTCGCAGTCCAGCAAACCCAACTCGGTGTCCCACGCTCGCCAATCGCGTACAAATGTTGGCCGTCAGCAGAATAGGCGAGGTCTTGAAGTCGGCGGTTATCGTTGGTGGTTCGAGGAGCCAACTTGGCCGAACGACTTTTCAAATCGTATTGCCAAACATTGTTGTCACCATCGCGAATCGCCAAGTTTTTATGGTCGGGCGAAAATCGGAGATCGTTCACTCGCTTGCTGACCGGTCGGCTCTCCGGCGAAAGAAAACTGCTCATGGCGAACTCCAGTGACGCCACGGCCGGGGGAAGTGGTTCGTCAGCAAACGAGGTTGGTGATGGGCTGAAGCAAGAAGCCAGTACGAAGCCGCACCAACTCACCACCAAAACCGACCCCAGCCGCGTGCGAGACATGAACGGCCATGACCATGCTCTGTGGTGCCGTCGAACCGTGCCGTTGGCCGTCAAGTTCAACTCCGCCGCAAATTCTGTTTGGAGAAGAAATTGCCCAGAGCTGTCACGGACGCGTCTTTCTTGGCGTTGGCCACATCCGCGAGGTCGATTTCATTCGGATCCACATCGACGCGCGGTACCTCGGCAAAGTCTGGCAAATCGGAGGCATCCACCGAGCCGGCTTTCTCCAACCAAGAACTCTCGATTTGTACGGACGACACCGGTGCGACTTTCGCGGGTCCCTTCCATTCGGAATCCACAACCGGAACAGGAGCCATCTGCGAGGTCGCATCTTTGGGATCGGTTGGCTCAATGGCGAGATGACTAGCCTCGACGAGCGATTCAGCGGTCGATGGGGGTCGCCAATCCACCGTATCGGTACCGACGAATTCCGGAGCAGGCTCCACGACCCGATTGCTCGGCGCCAATGGCGGTGTCGCCTTGGAGGCCTGGGGAACTCCGTCCGCAGCAAAGGGCTCCGACACATCGCCAACCGCGCCCGGAGCGATCTCGGAGTTCTTCACAAATCGACCAACTTGGAAAACCACGCCACCCGCGGAGACCAAATCACCCTCGCGCAACACTTCCGCTCCCACCACGGCCGACCCATTCACGGTGGTGCCGTTGGTCGAACCCAAGTCACGGACATGCAGCCGTTCTTCGGAAATATAGAACCGACAATGAAGCCGAGAAAGCTTGCGATGTTGAACGACGATCGTCGCATCTTTGCCACGACCAATCGTCGCCGGCAGCGTCTTCAACTTGAGAACCTTGCCCACCAAAGTCGTCGCGGTACCTTCAGGCACTTCCACCAATTTAAGAGCGAACATACGACTCGTCCAGCAAACGCGATGGTGTTCCAACTGCCTCCAACAGGCGTCCAATCTACCATGGACAGGGGTTGGATTCAATCAAAACCTTCGCGTTTCCCTACATTTCGACTTGAGATCGCATGAATTCGGCCAACAACTGAATCGAGGCCAACAGACCCACCGGGATGGTCCAATAGGCAAACCAATGCAATTTCCCCTGGTTGATGAACTTGGAGAGGAGGACCAACGACACCAAGCCAACCACAAACGAGATAAACGCGCCCGTCACCAATAGTACCGGAGAAGTCGTCGAACCGTTCTCAATCACGTCCTTCAATTCCAACGTCATGGCGCCACAGATCGCCGGAATCGCCAGCAGAAAAGAAAACGTGGCCGCCGCTTGGCTGCGCAGTCCCGTCAGAATCCCAGCAAAAATCGTCGAGCCGCTGCGAGAAATACCCGGCAGCAGCGCAAACGCCTGGAAACAACCAATGACGAAGACTTGGCCATAAGACAACTGTTGGTATTCTTGCAAAGCCTCCTCGTCGCGCTGCCGGGCCCGCAACAACGGAATCGACAACATCAACAGGCCAGTAATCGGCAACATCAGACTGGCGGTCAGGGCCGCCGGAAAGCCGTCCATGATATCGATTCCCCACATCGACGGCGCCATCTTCTTTAAAAAGACGCCCAACACGCCGGCTGGGATGGTGCCGACAATCAACATCGGAATCACACGTCGATCTTGACTCAGCAACGCCAGGATCCGTCGATGGTAGAACACCAGAATCGAACCCAGCGTTCCCCCGTGCAGCACGATGCTGAGTTCGTCCTGACCTTCGCTTAATCCCAGGAAATGAGCCCCCAAAGCCAAATGCCCGGACGAGCTGATCGGCAAAAACTCGGCCACACCTTGGACAATTGCCAGCAATATCAGTCCGAACCAGTCCATGAGAATTCCTAGTAAAGCAACGGTCCCGCGAAAGGGACCACCAAAGACCCGCCAAGGGAGAACTCAACGCCCTAGCTCACCAACACAAGTTCATCGAGCCACCGTAAGCGGCAAATTGTGTCCCCGAACAGGGATTCCTGCCGGCCGGCGCCGGCGTCGAACGAACATCGTGTGCCACTATTGTGATTAGCGAAAGCCGATAAACTTGGAGGAATGTCCCCCAATTCGGTAGGGCGACCTATCTTCAAGTTCGGTCCCTGCCGATTATTAGGATCAGCCACCGCGAAAGCCTCGCGGAGCATCGCCGTTTTCCCCAGTGCAAGAAACTATGTCCTCGACCTTGGAATTTCAACCCGCCGACAAGCCTACCTCCATGGAACGTCACAAGATCAAATTTGTGTTGCTGGAGGGGATTCACGAGTCCGCCGTCCGGACGTTGCGCGCCGCGGGTTACTCGAATCTGGAGACTTATCCCACCGCTTTGGAAGGCTCGCAGTTGGTCGAAGCCATTCGCGATGCGGCTTTCGTTGGCCTGCGATCCCGCACCCAAATGACCGCCGAGATGATCGAAGCGGCGGAGCGTTTGCTGGCGATTGGTTGCTTCTGCATCGGCACCAATCAAGTTGATTTGGACGCGGCCATGTGGCGCGGCATCCCCGTGTTCAACGCTCCCTACTCGAACACGCGCAGCGTTGCCGAACTGGTCATCGCTCAAGCCATTCTGTTGCTACGACGCATTCCCGAACGCAACGCGATGTGCCATCAAGGCTACTGGGATAAAACCGCCGATCGCTCGTATGAACTGCGTGGCAAGACCCTGGGAATTATTGGTTATGGCAACATCGGTACGCAACTGAGTGTCATGGCCGAAGCGCTTGGGATGCGAGTGATCTTTTGCGATGTCGTGACGAAACTCCCGTTGGGCAACGCGCAACAAGTCGACCGCGACTACGTGTTGGCCCATGCGGATGTTGTGAGTTTGCATGTTCCGGAAACCGCTGACACCATCAACATGATCGGTCGCCGCGAGTTGCAACTCATGAAGCATGATGCCGTGCTGATCAACGCCTCGCGCGGACAAGTGGTCGATATCAGCGCGCTCGAAGCAGCCCTGGAAAGCAAATCACTTTTGGGCGCCGCGATCGATGTGTTCCCGACCGAACCCAAGTCCAGCAAAGAAGAGTTTCAATCTCCGCTACGCCGCTTTCAGAACGTGATCCTTACACCGCATATCGGTGGCAGTACCGTCGAAGCCCAAGCCAACATCGGCATCGAAGTCGCCGAGAAGTTGGTCCGTTACTGCGACAACGGCACGACGCTGTCCAGCGTGAACTTTCCCGAAGTGTCGCTGCCCTCGTATCCCAACAAACATCGCTTGCTGCATCTGCACGAGAATCGTCCCGGTATTCTGTCCGCCATCAACCAGACCTTGTCGGAGCTGCAGATCAACATCAGTGGCCAGTACTTGCAGACGTTCGGTGAAATCGGGTACGTGGTCGTCGATATCGACGCCCAGTATTCGGAACGAGCCCTCGCGAAAATTCGCGAGATTCCCGGAACGATTCGCTGCCGAGTCTTGTGGTAAACCGCTCCATGCGAATTGTCGTTAAATTAGGGACCAGCACGTTAACCGGTGGCACCAAGCGCCTGCAAAGGTCCGTCATGGTGGAGCTGGCCCGGCAAGTCCAAGAACTGCGCTTGGCTGGACATCAAGTCATTGTCGTCACTTCGGGCGCCATCGCTGCCGGGCGGGAAAAAATGGCCGGGATGGTTGCTGCGATCCAAGCGCCACCCAATCCCAGCCCTGTGACGGACGGCAGGAAAAAAGACGAGAACCTGGTCGACAAACAGGTCTTGGCAGCCTTGGGACAAGTCTATCTGATGTCGGTGTGGCAGTCGTTGTTCGAAATTCACAACACGCTCGTGGGACAAATGTTGCTGACCCGAGCGGACTTGGAACATCGCGAACGATTCCTCAACGCGCGCGACACGTTGCTGGGGCTCTTGGCGGCCAACGTCGTCCCGATCATTAATGAAAATGATGCGGTGGCCACGGCCGAAATCAAAGTCGGTGATAACGACAATCTCTCGGCCCGCGTCGCGCTGTTGGCCAACGCAGATTTGCTCATCATGTTGACGGATCAACCAGGCCTCATGAGCGCCGATCCAACCCGCGATCCCACTGCGATCTTGCTCCGTGAAATCAGTACGATCGATGAGGGACTCCACGCCATCGCCGGTGGCAGCGTCAGCGGTTTAGGGACCGGCGGGATGGCCACCAAGTTGCAGGCCGCCCAAATCGCGCGACAAAGCGCTGTTGAAGTCGTGATCGCGGGTGTGAAGCAAGCCGATGTGCTGCTCAAGCTGGTGGCAGGTGCGGGCGATGGCACGCGGATTCGAGCTCTTGGCTCGCGATTGGAAAGTCGCAAACGCTGGTTGTTGTCGGGTCCGCAATCACAAGGTCGAATCGAATTGGACCAAGGCGCCTGTGAAGCCGTACGGGCCAACAAGAAAAGCTTGCTCGCCAAAGGGATTGTGCGCTGCGACGGGGAATTCGAACGTGGCGATGCGGTTCGGATGGTCGATCCCCAAGGGCACCCGGTCGGAGTCGGTTTGGTCCGCTACCACAGCTCGGAACTGCAAGCAATTCTCGGTCGACACAGCGAGGACATTCAATCGGTGTTGGGTTATAGCGTCGGCGGCGTGGTGATCCACCGCGACGAACTAATCGTTTTTGGCTAAACACGATTGACCGGGACGCCGCTCGACTTTCTTTTAGCCGCATCCTGTTCAATAAGTAGCAGGCACACTCTGTGTGCCGTCCGCCGATCCCCTAAAGGCGAGTGCTTTTTGATTGGTTGCGGCAGATGGAATGTGCCTACTACCATCCTTCGTTGAACGGTATTTCCTTTGGCCGCGACCAAGAGCAATGCTGGGCGGGATCACGATTTGCCCAATGGTTTAGACATGTCGCCGAGGAATGCGTCGCCGAGCGCTCTCGCCCCTCACAAAGTCCTTCAAGTCGGTGACGTCACCTCGGCGATGCGAGTTGTTCGGCGCGTTCGACTAGTCGCTCATTCCGGGCACGCGTTCTAACGGTTGTATGAGCGGCGATGGGCTCGCTTCCGGTTATGCGTGTTTTGCGTTGTACGCCTTGTCGGTGTGTCTGGATCGCACACCCCTCGGGCAAGATGCCAGCACTTTTGGTTAATCTCGCAGACCAAAAAACGTCGAAAACCCCACCGAGGACCGATCTCGGTCGTGGCTTGCTCGGCGATCCATTGCTCGATGGTCGTGGATCGCTTCGCGATCCAATGTCCGATAGTCGTGGATCGCTCCGCGATCCAAAGCCGGCGCGTCGAGCGCTCCGCGACAAGGCTCGGTCACTCGACTCTTCGAATCGATCTTCACAGGATGGAGATCGGTGCCTTGTGGGGGTCGACTCTCCAGGTCATCAAACCGGTTCGGGCAATGGTGCCGCTGGCCCCTTGGAAACATGGATACAAGTCGGTATTGCACTAGACGATTTTGGTTCGTAATGTCGACCCTTACCTAATTCCCCTCACCTTGGTCCGTCGATCGTTTCATGAATAAATTCGGCAAACGTGAGTTACTGGTTTTTGCACTGCTTCTGGGTGCGATCACGCTAGCATTGCCAGATATAGCCCACGGCCAAATCCGTTTGCGCCCAAGGCCGAATCCCACGCGATCACCCGCTGCGGACTCGTCCAAATCGCCCAAGACATCCGCTCGAGATGTGAAGGGCAGTGTCGCTCAGTTGTTGAATCCACAAGGGTTGGCTTACTACAACGAACATCCGACGGACTTGTTAGCGTTGATTCGGGAATCCGTGGACCATCAGCGGAAGTTTCCTGATACGGCTCAGAACCGCAGTCCGTGGGGCGTGATGCACACGACCTTGGCTTGGGGTCCCGAGGGCGAGATCTTGATCGATGATGAACCCTACAATGCCATTAACGCGTTGTGCGACAATCAGCGGCTCAAGGGCGTTCGTTTGTTGGCGGTCAAAGGTGGATTGCCGCAACCGCTGGAGGGACCTGGCTTGCAAGGTCATCCGGGCCAGTTGTTAGCGATCTTGGCGCAAAACAACGTGCCCCTGGAGCACCCGA
This sequence comes from Planctomycetaceae bacterium, assembly GCA_016795075.1. Classification (GTDB taxonomy): domain Bacteria; phylum Planctomycetota; class Planctomycetia; order Pirellulales; family Pirellulaceae; genus M30B19. The sequence goes on from JAEUIP010000005.1 coordinate 17,193, forward strand.
TTCGAGTTGGGGATCAAGAGTTTACGGTTCGCGACTTGGTCCAATACGAGCAAAAGACGTGCAAGCCCAGTATGGAGCTAACGTTCAAGTTGTTGGGACTGTCGCACTATTTGCCACTGAACGAAACATGGACGGCCGAGGACGGGGGAGCGTGGTCGGTCGAGCGACTGCTGCGTTTGGAGTTGCGGCAGCCGATCAACGGGCAGCAGACGTGTGGCGGAACGCATCGTCTGATGGCCATCCACTTGGCTTCGGCGAAGCGGATTCGCGAGGGTGGCGAAATAACCGGAGCGTGGTTGGCGGCGGCGAAATACACGGAAGATTACCACGAGTACGCATTCAGCCTTATCAATCCGGATGGGTCGTGCAGCACCGAATGGCTCGAGCGGCGGGCCGCCTTGGATGATCCACAACGTCGCGTGCAAACAACCGGACATGTGCTGGAGTGGCTCGCGGTATCGTTGCCGGATGAGAAGCTACGGAATGAAAAAGTGGTGGGATCGTTTGCCTATCTAGCGGCGTTGTTACGGGTCGATATTGGCGAGACATGGGCGGTGGGGCCTCGGGCACATGCGTTGCGGGCACTGCGGGTCTATCACGACCGTTTGGCGTCGCAGCTTCCCGGTCCGCTCGAATCGGCTGGGGACAGGCTAGCGGGCGAAATCGCGCTCCCCGGCCGCAGCGAAGAATCTCCCAACAAACTAGCCGAATCCACACCGGGGACAGACACCACATCGGGGACAGACACCACCGGCGCTCCAGCGACGTCCTCACCCTCGGCCAAACGACCGGGCGAACTACCGGGGACAGTCACCAACACCGAGCCGACATCGGAGACCGTCACCACGGGGACAGTCACCACCGAACGGACGACGGGGCAGGCGAGTACTGGGGGAACAGTGGGGACAGACACGTCAGTGGGAGCAGCGGGAGAGGGAGCAGCGGGGACAGACACATCGGACGGTGCGAATAAAACTCCGGAAAAAACGTCCGGGACAGACAAAGGTGTGGGGACAGACAAGTCGGTCGAGTCTGTGGGGACAGACAACTCGGCGTCGGAGATCGGCAAAAACGTGGGGACAGTCAAGTCCGCCGAGAAGTCTGCGCGGACCGACAGGCCAAAAGCGGCTGCGAGCCGATCGGCTAATTCGGTGTTGGAGTCCAATGGCGAGGAAAGACGCGAACGAGTTGCAAGTCGGCCTACCGACGTCGCCACACCAAGCGGCAGAACCAAGCCTGCGAATCCGAAGCCCGCAGCCAAGGAGCCCAAGCCAGCCCGTCCAGGTGCTGCCAGTTCGAGCAAACCCACCAGCCCAGCAAACGGGGACACACACAATTCGACTCGCTAGTAGACTCGTCGCGAAGGGCAACCGCGGCCTGGCAATCGGGGATGGCAATCGGGGACAGACGCTAGTCGATTTGCTAGGGGACCTGGCAACCGGGGACAAACACAGGCGACTCGGGGGGCAACCGGGGACAAACACAGGCGACTCGGGGGGCAACGGGGGACACACACAGACCTGGCAACCGGGGACAGACGCTCGTCGATTCGCTAGGGCAACTGGGGACACACACAGTCGACTAGCTAGAAGATTCGTCCCGAAATTGGCGGGGAAGCATCGGTCAAGTCCAGCGGTGCTGCCAGCGGGGACAGTCACCAGGGCAACCGGGGACACACACAAGAAACGGCAACGGGGGAGAACGGCAACTGGGGATACACACAGTTGACTCGGGCAACCGGGGACAGACGCTCGTCGATTTGCTAGCAAAATTGTTCGGAAGTTGGCGGGTCGCTTTGGTCAAGTCCAGTGCAGCCAGCCGGGACAGTCACCGGGGAGAGTCACCGGCTATAGGCAGCGGGGACAGTCACCCGCTACCGATCGACCACTGGGGACAGTCAACAGCCGACGCTATTTGTCGGATCCGGACCGACCGCGAGCGGCTCGGTCGCCGGGTTGTAAATTGGGAAAGTGCTACTTTACAAACGCCCGAAAACCGATATTCTGACAGACCCATACGCACCCGTAGCTCAATTGGATAGAGCGTCGGTCTACGGAACCGAAGGTTGCAGGTTCGAATCCTGCCGGGTGTACTCGTCTCATCCTGCGAACTTTAGGCTACAAGCCAGTTCGCAAATTGAGAGATCTTCTTTCGCGACGCAACGATCGCTAAAATCCCTAGTGTTTTGGGTGTTTTCGATTTTTCTTGCTCGTCTTGTAACGCTCTCGCTTTTCTTAACGCTAGCAGATTTTCCGAATGTTGTTTCCGTCTGAACGGTATTTTCTCCCGCGAATTATCACGTTCTCTGTTTTGTAAGGGATTGTTGGTTACAACGCCGATTGCTTCCGACCCACCGAACCGGACCTCAACTACCCAACCGCCGGGTTAACAGTTGGGCCAGAATCGGATCTGAATCATGCGGTTGGAGAACGAGTTTCGATTTCGCCCGTAGCCAAGTCTTATTGACTAATTGATCAAAGTTCTTGACGCTCTGAGTTGAGTTTAGTGTTGCGAGATCTTCGCCACCACGGTAGTAACGGATCGTGGTAGTAAATCCAGTTCGCCCGATGGCCTCGACATGCGATGGTCATGATTTTGGTCGGTTGTGAAAACCTCGATCGAATCACGATCTATTCGCATATCGCTCGCTGCAAGCCGAATCGAGATGGACTTCTTGTTGCTGGACCCATTTACAACGACCAATACTATCTTTCGGTTATCTGGGCTTTTGTAGGCGGATGCCATGATACCGTTCCATTCATCAGGGTTGTTGATCTCGATGCGAGTAAAGCCAGGACGGATGAATCGACTATAGTTTCCAAATATCCAAAAGGCTTTCGTCGTTTCAATGGACTCGCTTTCTAACGACGGAGAGATTTTCAAAAGACCATCTTTGTAATCGTACGGTGTAATAGCGAGCCACCAATGCCATGCGGACACATTCAGACGCGTTAAGTCGCGATGCATAACCTTGGCCAAATGGATCGCGAACTCCATGTCATTTGACTCATAGCCTAGCCCGCTGAATGATCGGTCTGATCCCGTGTCGTCTAGAATACAAAACTCGCTCATCCATATTTTGGCATCAGGCGAGATCTGACGTACGTTCATGAGTGTAAGGTCACGAAGCTTACCTAAGCGATCGGGCCACGCGTCGGAAAAATATCCGTGCATAGATATCTTGTTGTTGAGAATCGAACGCATTTCTGGATCGCCAAGAAACTCGTCGATGTAATTTCGATAACGCCCCACTTTTTTGTGATGCATGCCTCCTTGATAGATCTCTTTGTCGAACATGATTTTGTGGGCATCGCTGAGGGCAGCGGCGTATTCGACCGATTCAGGACCATCCACGTGAACTTGTTTATCAAGCCCTGACTCCACCAATTGAGCATGGACGGCTCGGTATAGTGCCTTGATATCGTCAATGTTGTAAGGACAACCTTCTTGCGTTTTTCCCTGCCAATCCCATGTCGGTTCGTTGAGAGGGCTGAGGTAGTTGATTGGCACTCCGACTCGATCCCCTCGCAAATAGATAATCGCATCCACAAGTGATTTTGCGAAAGCCAGTCTGTGTTTAGGATCTAGATTGGAGGAGCCAACATTCTTACCATCGTTTGGATGGGTCAATCCGTTTTTCGTTGCCCAGTAAGGCGGGCTGTTTGCAAAGGCAATGAAATCCGTCACACCACGTCGATGCGCTTCACGCAGCATGCGCACTTGGCCTATGTGTTGGTTCTCATCTACGGAACCAAACGGTTTCGTGATGAAGAGATCTGCGCGACGTAGTGGATCTGGAATCAGGCTGTCGGCTCCTTGTTGCGAGCTGCCAGCACCAATGTTAAATCGCCATGCGGATAAGCCGATGCCATTTTGAGTCGAAAAAAGAAGATCAGCGACCTTGTCAATACTTCGATCATTCGACTCTCGAATCCACTTTTTGACCATTGGATTAATGGTCCATGCATCCGACGCACCAAAGCCGTCAATCGTTTGGTAGGTTTTTCGGGGATCAATGTGAAGTGTGGTTTGGCCGAGGCACCCTGTGTTCTCCAATCCGACAAGGCTGGCTAGAAAAAGTGGTAGGAGGGCAATCAATCTATGCATCGTGTTTTATCCAATCAATTGTTCCGCACGGTTTATTGGTGCTTTAAGGCTAGCATATCCCTGGAATCTACAAGGGTGCAGTCGGCCCGAGTAGCAGCGGTTTTCGTTTACTAATCCGCCAAGGAATAACTGAACTGGTTTATTTACGCAGCGCAAGCGACATTTGCTTTTCGGAAGTAAGGGCAGTCTATTTGCGATGCTACGTTGTTTACCGGACAAGGTATAAGGTGGCTCGCGGCGGCGAGCGCGAGTAGGCAATCACTCCGGAGAGTTTGACTTAAATCGCTCAACATGTTGCTCGATCGACTTGCGGATCAAAGCAATCTCTTCGGTGGTCAGGCTTCCGGTGGCTTTGAACATCTTGGTGAAGCCATCGAAGCCTTTCGCAGAACTGGGTACTCCAGCGTTTCCGTCTTTGTCTTCGCCAATTGCGAGAGGCTTGTCATCGGTTGCGCTCAGAATGCAGAACCAAGGGAATCCACCAGCCTTGGGACTCAACGATGTCATGAGTTCCTGGGCACCAACGTTGTTGTCGACATCGATCTTCACGTCGATGAAATGTTTCTGAAATATTGCGTGCATCTCGGGTTGTGCCATCCACTCTTCAAGCTGCTTGCAGGGGCCGCACCAGTCTGCGCCAAAGTGTAGGAAGATAAACTTCTTCTCTTCTGCCGCTCGCTTCTTCGCAGCCGCAAGAATATCTTGAGCGGAACCAGTGATAGATTCAATCGACTTACCTTCGAGTAGCATGTCGATAGCCTTTTCCAGCGGTGCCCCATGCAAGTTGGTAGCGACGTGTTTACCTTGCTTGTCGATCAACAGTGTTGTTGGATAAGCTTCGATCGAGTACTTTATCGCAAGTTCGGATTCAGCATCGGTGACGTTCTTCCAAGCTAAAGGTTTCTTGTCCAGAAATTCCTTAAGCGAATCGGAATCGTCGGCGGCTACTCCGAGGATCTCGAAACCTTTCGCTTGGTACTTCTCGTGTAGCGCGGTCAACTTCGGCATCGCAGCCACGCAAGGCCCACACCACGTTCCCCAGAAATCAACCAAGACAACTTTGCCTTTGTAGCTAGCTAGGCTAACTGCTTCGCCAGTGATTGTCTTGCCTTCGATCGTGAGGTCGACAATCTCCTTGAACGGCTCAGACATTGGGGCACCTTCGGCCAGCATTCGGTCAATCATGCGCTTGTTATTGAAACCATCGAAGCGCCAATCGTTGCCCTGCTTAACAAATTGGAGATACGCCAGCGTCATTCCATCGACGCCGCCATCCTGACCTGCCATTTCAGGTGGCAGCTTGGCAACGACTTGCAGTTCAGCCTTCACTTCCTCAATCTCGAACGCTCCGATTGCAAATGAGGCTGGAGCTACCATGATCTTTGCTGAAAGCTCCACTAGCTCCTGCGTCGCTTTGCGACGTTCGTTTGCCGGAATACACGCCAAGAGCTCTTGCTGAATCTTCTCTACCGAACGAAGAAGTTGCTCAGCTATCTTTTCCTTATCGCCAACGCCATTGGGCATAAGCCCGTCCAACGAGACTTTATCCAAGCCGAATCCTGAGACCATCGCCTGTAGTTTCTCAAGATCTTCGTTTTGATCTCCCTTGCCCCCAGCTTGTCCGATGCCTGCAAGTTGCAAAAGCGTCATCCCGATGTATTGGTCCGCTCCCTTTTCAGTCATCATAGAGAAGGCCTTGTCCAATTCCTTTTGATTTAAGGCGAGCACCATGGCTTCGGCGGGCTTCAGCAATTCTGGTGGTGCCGTGGCCGGCTTGTCCTGCGCTACCGCGCTGAGACCGCAAAGGCTCATTACCCCGAGGGCGGAATGAAGAATAAACTCTGCTGAAATCGCTCTCAATTTTCGTTGCACTTGCAGTCTCTGTTATGATCGAAAAATGTGATGGGTCTTATAATAAAGCATCTACCGTATCAATGACCGAATGGCACTCAGGGGCACGGCCAGTTTTACAACTTGGGCGCCGAGGGCTTTTGCCGAGACTATCCCTGCATCGCCGCCATTCGCCTCCTCGTCAACCGTCTGGTCAGCTGTTGGGGGATCCGAAACTGGCTGTTCAGTAACGTTGTCTGTCGCGCCAGTTGGTTCAGGCGGAGGTATATTCAGCGCCTGAGACGCAATGTAGGGCCCATCTCCCATGGTGATGATTGCGACGAGCCCCACGAGTTCATGCTTTGCGTTGTAAATTCCGCACCCACTACCGCCGGGAGCGAAATGGGCTGAGATCTCCATCCAAGGCATATGGCCTAGCAACGGGTAGCGTTTTACGTAACCAGAGTCGTACGTGTAAAATCGCGACTCGGAGTGATGGAGCATTTGAATGGTTTCAGCCATCACTGGTTCAGATTCCGCGATGGGGATCCAAGGCAAGTTCTGTTTATCAAGCTGAACGATGGCGACGTCAGTACTGGGGTTCCCAGCGATGATTTTGATGACCCGAGCGACGGTACCATCACTCAGAACCATCACGATGCGGTCGTTGATAAGGTTAGCGATGTGAAAGTTGGTGATCGCTAACCCGTCAGGACTGATAATCACGGCTCCTCCCATCGCGAGGTTCTGCAGCGAGCCTCCAAGCGCCACGACACCAGTAGCTCGGCAAATTCTATCTAGGGATATTTGCTCGGCGTCGGCCTTGGGCAACTCGATCTTGGCTGACGCTGGCACAGTCGCCAGATCAACTTTGCTCCAGCCCGAATCGAGCCACGATTGCTCGGGATGGTTAAGATGTTCCGCGTAGATTTTGCTGACTGTGTTATATATATTCAGATCATTAACTGGACTTCGCAGACTCGAGAACAGTGTTTGGCCTGAATCCGGATCGGAACCTGGCTGGTTCGTATTCCGCGGAGCTAAGTTCTCAGTGCTCTCTGCAGCTGTCGATTCGACGGGCGATGCAAGCCACTTTTCTGGTGGGATCTGTGCCCAACACTCCGTCGCAGCCAAAGCAAGACCTATGGCAGACGATGCAATCAAACGGATGGCTGTGGCGAGGTAGTTCATCGACGATACTCTGGATGCATTGCGGTTTGGGATTTTGACCATCATCGAAAGATGGACTGTATGCACATGCGACATCTGGAGAGCCACCCCCTCAAGTCTTTAAGATTTTTCGTAAAAGTGGGCGTCTGCCCGCCGGAGACCGGGTGTTGATAAAGAAAACAAGCTCGAAACGTAACCTTTTTTGTGAGGGATCGCGGGATAGGAAATCGCATGGTGTAGTGCCCGTATAATCCGTACGACTGTACGGCGTTATTTCGAGTTCTAAGGCAAAGTAAGTCTTTCCATGGTTGCGTTCGCGAATCAAAATGGCATGTGCAGGGCGATCAATCGTCCTGTAGTGTGTAATCGGCAAGTCGCGGAACGGATGCGGTCCATGGAAAATCTGACGGTCATCCTTTCTCAAATGGGCAGCGGCTCGCAGTCGGCCAAAAGTCAGCTACTCGACGCCGTTTATGACGAGTTGCGAAGAATGGCGTCTGCAAAGTTGAAGTCGGAGCTGCCAGGACAAACGCTGCAAGCCACCGCGTTGGTCCATGAAGCATGGATTCGGCTGCTTGATAACGTTGGTGAAGTGAGCGGTGAGTGGCAAAACCGCCGACATTTCTTTGGAGCAGCCGCTGAGGCGATGCGGCGGATCTTGATCGAACGAGCTCGTAGCAAGAAACGTCTCAAGCGTGGTGGACCTAACGCACAGCGGCAAGCCTTAAAGGATGTCGCTCACGTTCCCCAGCCCTTCGAGGATGATGTGCTCGATTTGCACGCGGCGCTGGAGCATTTTGAACAGGAAGATCCACTCCGTGCGCAGGTCGTTAAGCTCAAGTTTTTTGCCGGTCTCACCACCAGTGAGATCGCCGAGATCACTGAATTGTCGGTAGCGACTGTAGAACGCTACTGGGTCTATGCACGCGCTTGGTTGCACAGCAAGATGTCTGCAAAGTTCCAGTAACCACGTATTCATTGAATTCTACGAATCTCCGATTATGCCACGATCAGACGAAGAAATTTTCAGCACGGCGGTTGAGATAGCGAGCCTTGAAGAGCAGCACTGTTACTTGACAAGCAATTGCATCGATGATCGTCAACGTAGTCGAATTGCACAGTTGCTTTCATCGCATCATGAGTTAACGTCAGGCCACCTTCCGTTTGTGCTCGACCGAACTGCGGAGATTTCCGAATCGCTTAGTGAAGTCTTAGACACAGATTGCGGAAAGAACATCGGCCCGTACCGAGTGATACAGTTGCTCGGTGAAGGTGGTATGGGATTGGTCTATGAAGCAGAGCAGTTGGAACCAATCCGGCGTCGAGTCGCAGTGAAGGTACTGAAGCCGGGCATGGATACCCAAAAAGTTCTTGCACGCTTCGAGCTTGAACGCCAAGCGCTTTCTGGGATGGATCATCCAGGCATCACTCGGATTATCGACGCTGGCTCGACCGATACGGGACGACCCTACTTTGTCATGGAGTTAGTCAAAGGTATCGCGATCACCGACTATTGCAAAGACTATCGGCTCTCCGCGCTCGATCGAATCCATCTAATGATCCAAGTGTGTAAAGCGATTCAACACGCGCACCAGCGGGGTATTATTCACCGCGACATCAAGCCTTCGAACGTTCTCGTATCTAAAGTCGACGGACACCCACAGCCGAAGATTATCGATTTCGGCATAGCTAAGTTAGTAAACGAATCGATAGGAGTGCGCGGGCACGATACCTACTATGGCGAGCTCATCGGTACTCCCGCATACATGAGTCCCGAGCAGGCGAATTCTAATCTCGAGGGAGTGGATGTTCGGTCGGATGTGTATTCGTTAGGAGTACTGCTGTACGAGATTTTGACAGGAGACACGCCGCACTCTAATGCGGATGTAGCCATCGGCTTAGTGAACGTGCGAAAGCTGCTGAACGAATCCAAGGTTGAGTTGCCGTCAGTGCGACTCAAGCAGAAGTCTCAATCCAATGGTAATCCAGCGGCTAAAGTCATTGCAGATTTCGCCGATACGGGACGTATTCTCAAGGGAGATGTAGATTGCATCATCATGAGGGCGCTCGCACGGGACCCCATTGATCGTTTTCAAAGCATCACTGAATTGCAGCAGGATCTGGTTCGCTTCGTTGAGGGGAAACCGATCGAGTCAGTGCCGCCAAGCATTCTGTACAATTTGCGAAAACTAATTGGCCGCCACCGAACGCTGGCCACTGCCGTCTTTGTTGGTAGCTCTTTGGTCCTTATTGCATCGGCGGTTGCCGTTTGGTTCGGAATTGTTGCGACAACAGCAACGCGGACTGCGGAGACACGACTCGGTGAGGTGTTAGCGATGCAAAGTGAATTGCTGGCTGAGCGAGACCGAGCCCTTGAGGCTGAAAAGAAGACGCGACTACTCGCTCAGGCATTCCTTGCGCCCGCTTTAATCCATAAAGCGATGGCTCGATTCGTACGTGAACATTGGGAAGCCATTGTTGAAACCAATCAATCGCTAAGCTCGGTCCCACTAGAGACTCGAAGCGACTTTGCCAGCGATCCAGAGTTGATGATGACGCTCTATGATTCCAATTTGCTGGTCGCTCATCCTCGCATGCTTATCCAAGACGATCAGCGATGGTTGATGAAGATTCTGTTAGACGTTTCCAAAAAGGAAGATATCGACGACTTCCTGCAACCTTTGCTCGCAGCAAATTCCGCGTTGGTCAGCGAGGTCGCCTCGGAAGCCGAACCGGTCATGAATTCCAGAAGAGCGGATACGGAGTTCGTCGCAACTGACGTGGGTGAATCCAGCGCCCAGTCAGCAAGTGTCTCGGATCAGGCACAAACGGCTACACTTTTCCCACGATTTCGATTTTCGGTGAAGGCGACGAAAGACTACTTGGCGATTCTAAGCGAAGAACTTCGGTCGGTAAGTGGAGGCTTGCCGATTGCCGCTGAGTTTGAGGATTATCTGGGCCTGTGTCATCTCGATCTTGGACAGCCGGCCAAAGCCTTGCAGCACTTTGAAGAAGCGATCAAGATCCGAACTGAAACGAATCCTAATTCCCTGCAGATTTTCCAGTCACGTTTGTTTGTTGCCGACTGTCAGATTCAGCTTGGGAACAAGCCGCTCGCACTATCATCCAGCACCACCGTTCAGGCTGAGTTGCTGCGTCTTGAGTCAATCCAAGATCAATCGAGCATCGCTCAGTTGCGTACGCTTGCAGAGGAGCTGATTGCCAAGTCGCGGACTGAGGAGACTACTTCGCGATAAGTCAGCCTCAGAGTCTAAGGCAAAGGTGCCTGTGATGCGCCGGTCGACTAGCTGACTGGTAGCTGCACGAGAAGGAAACACGCCATTAGCAGTTCAAGTACACAACGATTGGATGGAACCATAATCAAGCTGCGAACCGAATACGGTGTCGAGTTTGTGGGTTCCCAGACGCAAGCTACAGAACTGGCATCGCTTTCAAGGATGAACTCGCACGCTTACGTCATGATCGAGTGTGTAGCGAGCCAGTAATTTGCGAGAGCCATTACGACAAGTGTTGCTTCCGGTGTATCGTATTGAAGAAGATTGCATATTTCTTAAGTTCAGTCCAAGCGGACGTTTCTTCCGCGTGAATAGCGCCCGACAAATCGAAATGATCTGGTACTAAGATCGCTCCGCGCCGCCGATCATCCCAATCGCAAGTATTAGCGGCCAGAAGGGGAACTCGTGTCGAAGCAGCAGGTTGTTTTGGCGGTCTAGATTGAATTGCAAGGTTTTTTTGCTGAGCGGCTCAGTCTCGGCCTCGATGACCTTATCGCTGCCGAGCCAATGGGGGCTTTCGTTTTGCTCTCGAATTCTCGCCCAACTGGGATAGTGACGGATCGCCATGGCCGCTCCTTTTCCTATGCGAGGAAAGGGCTGTTTCAATCGGTCTTTAGTCGGCTGATCGGTCGCGCGAACATGTCGACCGTCTCGTACGATGGGAATTTTGGTCGCGATGCCCAAGTGTCTCATCGAGAACGCACCATCTTTCGGAAAAAGAATCGCCGAAACTTGAAATTCTGGAATGGGTGTGTACGTTTGAAATCGGGAATCCATCCGCGTATTTATTGGGGTAGACTTATGCCTGGGCTGCAAAGAAACGAGCGAGTTAAACAACCGATTTCTATTCGCAGGAAATCACGCATCTTGATGTGGTTGGGTTGTCTCTTTTGGACCACAGCGATTGCCCTAACCCCAAGTACCAGTCGGGCGGGGTTGATCGTGCTCTACGCCGATATTCCCGCGGCGGCGATGCCGAACTCGACGAATATTTTCTTTCCCCAGTTCGACCCAGCATGGGGCAACTTGCAAAGAGTCTATTCGTATCACTCCAATCGATATCTTGCGTCGGGAAGCTCGACGGCTGTCGGTGGTACATTTGTAAACCCGAACTGGAATGCCGGTTGGGCCTTTGGCGGCAACTTTCGTTTCTCATTTGTGGCTCCCGGTATGAGCAACGTCACTCAGCGGTACGAGACGCGGGGCGGAGCCTTTTCGAGCCCCAATCCGGTCCATGTTGCCGAAGTATCGATTGGTCCGACGGATCATAACTCGGACACATTATTTATCGACGTAACGCATCCAAGCTTTGGGACGTTTCTCGGGACGGGACTGTTCTCGACGAGTTTCAGCTCGGCATTCGTGCCCGATGCAGGAGGGAGTGGTCTCGGGGTTATTTGGAGTGGTTCGAACATCACAGAAATTTCGACCCAAATCTCATACGCTTCCGTTTCACGGGTGTTTATCGCTTACGAATACACCGCGGTTCCTGAACCATCCGGCCTGTTGTTGCTCGTCGTTTCCCTTGGTCTGTTGTACTTGCTGAACAAACGCACCAAGCGGCCTAGCCCCGACGCTCTCGGTTCTTGAAACTTCGAACCGGCAAATGGGGTTCGGGCGATAGTTGGTATTTATTACGGTTGTGGCTGTGGCAATAGCGGTCCTGTTTTATGTCGCTAATAGAAGGTCGCGAACGATCGTGGATCTGACATGGATCATCCGACCCTTGATGTTGGCCGCTGCGGTGTGAACGTCGGATCGTCGTTGGTTATAATTCGAGCGTCGTTTTTTGGTAGTGACTGGAATGCTGTCCGATGCGAAGTTGTTCTCGGCAACCTCGGAACAATCGGCCACTCATGGACAGCGTTTGCTCCCCCCACAATGCGATTGCAACGGCTAGGTATGATAAGTTCAAATCTACATTACTATCTTTCGGAACGAACCGGCAACCTGCCGCGCTTCCGAAGTACGTATATCGACAGAGGATCGTCATGGATGTTTACGCCAAACTTCCGTCCGAGTTGAAATATTTGATTGCCCCGGCTGAAAAATATGGGAACTACTCCTCTGATATTCAGATCGGCGAGTTTTTGGATCAAGCAGTCGAATCCGACTTGGCGGAACTTAGTGCGATAGCTGAACGGTATCGCTTAAACAAACACGCTCGGATACTCGAAAAGTTTCTCGATGAATTCCGTATTAATGAACACGATCAGTCCTTTCGGTTATACAATCTTTTAGGAATAATCGATGCGGCTGGTTTTGATCTTTGTGAACCAAACTGGAATACAGTTGAGCATAAAATGGAGTCATTACAGCAGTTCGGGAGTTTCCGATTGGCCTCAAAACGCATGTTTGCTGCCAAATCACTTGTCGAGTTCGGAGACAATGCAAAGAAGGCAATTCCACTTCTTAAGATTGCGTGCTCCGACGAAGACGAGCGAGTTCAAGTTTGGGCTCATTATGCGCTAATCAAATTGGAGGGAAATCGGGATATTCATATCGAAGCGATTCGAAAGATCTTTTTCAAACATGACGAACTCGACGACTTAGAAATGTATGACGAGGTCGGCAGCGAGGCGGAAGAAGCATTGCAATTACTTAGTTCGGCTGGTCTATAAAGCGAAGTATGATGGTCCCAGCTAAGTTGTGTACAATTGCGCCAGTACCTCGTAAAAAAATTAAAACCGTCAACTGATTTGATGGCGCTTGGCGACCATCGTGATCACATACGACGACTGGCAATTGCTAAAAACGGTCAAATGGGAAACTGCTTTTTCGCATTCCGTATCAAATCAAATCGAAGACGGCCGGCGAAGTCATTACTGAGTACTTCCGAAACTTGCTGGAAAAATTTAAGGACGAATGGTACATTCACTTTGAGGGCTGGCGGTTTCCTAATGACTGCGGCTGCGATCTTGATGGAGTTCCCAGAGGCGAAGGAATGGAAGGGTGTACGAATAGAATGCGCATGGGCACTGAAGTTGATGGGCAATATATCTTCAAGTTAGAGGCCTTTATATCAGGGTCTCGCGGAGCGGATGAATGCTCGACAGCGACACTGGGCACTCCTGGTTTGGCACCAAACGCAGTCGGATATGTGAAGCCACGAAAATGTGACGAATCATCGGGCGTCTCGCTTGGTTTTGAATTGACGGTTGGCATTGATTGGAACATCAATGTTAACGTACTTGGCAACGGAGTTGAGACGGAGGTTCGCCACCGGATTACTCAAACAATAGGTAAGGTAGCGAGTTTTGAGGAAAAATGTAGCAATGGTAACGCGTCAAATTGTTCCAGTGTTCCAGAAAAGCCTATCTTAAACTAATCGGAAAACTCAACTATGCCTCCGTGTATGCAAGTGTTGTTAGCCTGTTTCTTGGTTTGTCCGGGTGACTGGGTTACCTTAAAACGTTCATTCATTGCGCATTCGAACCAAGAAAAAGATGATAGGTTTGCTCGATACATTGACAACGGGTTTAGTATCGACCAAGTCTCCGTTTTCGAAGTTCATGTTGATAGTTCCAAACCAGGATTTGGACAATTTGTTATGGACTTGGAGAAGGCGGCGACCGAGATTCGGCCATTCCTTGAGAAGGCTGACCTGAATATTCAGTTGAGAATTGATTGTGCATCCGAGCCGACTTATGTCAAAAGCGTTTTGGAGATATTTTTGCCGTACAAAAAACGAGTTGACTTTGTCGAGATTCAAGGGTTCGATACGCAATCAATAGATGAAGCGTGTGACGTGTTAGAAGTACTAGGTGAATTCGATTCTCTTCGATTCCTTAGCATCGAAACAAACCCAGGGTTTGTGCCTTGCGGAAATGGAATAATGAAACTCGGCGAGCGGGAAGCCCGCGTGATTGACGTGGCGTTGTCAAAACTACTTGCGAGAATCTCGAACGAAAATGTCTTTTGGTTGGTGCTTCCAAAGTTCGCTGGACAAGAATCACTCGACGCAGTTTTGAGTGGAACTGGAGTCGACTACATTGATTGTAGCCAACTTGCGCCGGATTCGGATTGGTCCAAACTCCGTGAGGCGGATGGTATTTCCGGGATAGAATTGCCCTTGTTGAATGATCTATCACTTGTACTGCAGCAGTTAAATCAAACATCCGTACGAGAACTGAGCGTCGCGGGAGTTACTGACGAGGATCTTCGCTTGATATCAAAGAATCCGCAAATCACGAAGCTGACGGTTCGATCATCGGAAAAAATGACTTTGCTTGGACTGCAGGCGCTTATCGATTCAGAAAAACTTGAGACCGTTTTCCTTTACGACGAATCGTATCGCCATCTTGATTTAGCAAGCGTCGAAAAATGGGCAAAGTCATTAAACCGGATGGGACAAGAACGGTACAAACGAGAGATTAATGTGAGAATTGGGCGGTAATTTCGCGGAGAGTTTTGCGTTAGTCAAAGAGCATTGGGCGGGGCTCACTATCGGATATCTCGTGAATTGTTGTTAAGGGCCAATTTGTGACTGTAGAGATTTTGGACGGTTTTACTGGGTGTTGACCGAATAGTTGTGAATTTTCGAGCAACTTTGGCGGCCTTACGAGTGGGTTGATTGGTCGTTGCCCGAAATGTCGTCGTCGCTTCGCTCAATGCGAATGAGTTTGGCCGAATTGTCGTCTTCGTTTTGGCCCTGGGTGTAGCATGTCGGCACTTGGCTTCATGCCAGTGGCACTCGGATTCATCACTAACAGGAGCGCCACGGCGACGGGGTCTTAGGCCGTAGGATTGGCTTCGCTTCAGACATATCCGCAATTAGACCGATCGGGGTTTGGGCTTGGGTACAGAGTGTCCTGGCTTGCGAGCGTGAACCGTTGCGGACTCGGTGGGGTTGGTTTGCTAAACAAGTCTGTCCCTCGACCGCTTCGTGCGCGTGGGGTTCGTTCTAGCTCTCAAACTTACGCTCCCACGGGGATGAACCCGTGGGGGGCGGTTGTCGCGCGGGGATTTCGAGCTTGTGTGGATTCGTTTCTAGCTTTCAAACTTACGCTCCCACGGGAACGTGCCCGTGGGGGGCGTGCGTCGCGAGGGGATTCCGTGCTCGTGGGGTTCGGACTAACCTTGAGACACGATGAGATCGACGCGGGTGGGGGTATTGTCTTGGAGGATGAGATGCGCGTTGAGGAGATCGTTGGTTTGAACTTGTTGAATCGCGGCTTCCACCGATGGCACGATTCGGCAATCCACCAAGCGGCTTTGCACTCGGGCCATTGCAAGCTGGATGTCGCAAGCAACGAAGATCTTGAAATCAAAGAGGTCTTCAAGCCCCCACGAGCGCAGCAACAGATAGTTCCCCTCGATCAAGATCGGTGCGTGGTCCCGAGTCACGTGGATGGCGCGGGGCTCGGGGTCTTTCTTCGCGTGATCAAAGGCCGGAAAACTCCCCGCGTGATTTCGCCGCAAGGCTTGGAGGTCGGCTCGCAGTTGCCGCTCATCAAAGGTGTGCGGAGCGCCGCGACGTCGCATGTCGGCGGGCGACAGTTCACTCCGCGGCACATGGTAACCGTCCATCGGCAAGACCCGAGCCGCCGGTAGACGCTGAGCAAGCGCTGCACACAATGTCGACTTGCCACTTCCGGGAATCCCAACAACGGCTATCAAGTACACATCGTTTCTGGCCCGGAGCGCTTCCAGAACAATCGCTACTTGAGATTCGAGGTCCAGCGGTGAAACTTCGTGCGACATGAGTTTTGTTCCAGAGCGTAACGCCGTTCCTAAAATAGATCCGACTTCCCAGGATCCGCCGAGTGCCTTCGATTGATCCATGCGAGGTCGAAATACTCGAGGCCGCGAGGACTTGGACGCCGCTGACAAAGGTCACGGGTGACTCAAGTCCCCAGTGCACTTCTTCCCGCGACCAAGTTCCATGTGATGAGCCAAGGCCGCTATTGCGGTTTGCGACACTCGACGAAGATCGAATCCGGTTTGCGCACAGCGCCACCGACTTCGTCCAAATGATAATCGCGGAAGCCGGGCAAGTAGCTGTCGGTGGCGGTACGTACACAAAAGTCGATCAAGTGGCAGCGTTTGGTCAATTCGCGCAGGCTGTGTCGATCGTACATCCAACGATGGACTTCGCCGCTGTCCAAGAACTGTCCCACTTGTAACCACTTCCAGGCGTCAGGGCCCCAGACCCACTTGAGGAGTTTCTTTGCCCAACGTTCGCGCGCGGTTGGACGTTGGTTGGTCGCGGTCGGCGGCGGGCCGGTCGGAGTCGCAGCAACTGGCGGAGCTTGCGCATAAGAAACTTCGCGGCCCAAACGTTGATCGATGAATGCGGCCAATTCGCCTTTGGCCGACTGCATGGTTGGCCCCATGAGTCCGCCGGAAGTTTGTCGGACCAACTGATCCAACAGTTCCAATTTCATCCATTCGTATTTGGCCAGCCGCAATTCGCGTTCGGCGTCCGACAGGGGTTCCGCGGTGCTGGTCCAGGCTTGTTCCAGGGCCGACAAATAGCCGCATGTGATTTGTTCGAGATCGGGAACCACGATCCGCAACACGCCGCCCGGTTGGAGCACACGAAAACACTCCTCGATCAAGCGTTGCCCATCCGCCGGAGTCAGATGCTCCAACACATGCGAGTGATAAACCATGTGGTATTGGTTCGACTTGGCGGGCAAACCCAAGCGCAGATCGTGGGCTTCGACCTGCGGGTCGTAACTCACGACATCGATGTTGCGCCACGCGGGATGAAAATGTCGGCCGCAACCCACATTCAACAACTGGCGATTTTCGGCGTTCGCGTCACTCAAGCCAAACGCCCCTGCACAGGAGACGGCTTCACCGCCAAGCGTCCGGTGTAATCCAGGCGATGCAAGAACAGGTCGGGCGCGTGGGCCGCGAGATACTGATCAACGGCCTGACGACAACCTTGCCAGTGGCCGTAATCATCGATGATCAAAATGCCACCCGGTACCAGACGCGGGTACAAGTGAACCAGTTCATGCCACGTGGATTCGAACCAGTCGGTATCGAGCCGCAGCAACGCGATTCGTTCGGGGATTTGCTGAGGGATCGTGTCCTCGACTTTTCCCACGACATAATGCACTTTCGCGGACGGGTAACCACAGCCGCCTACGTTGTGGCGAACGTCGTCCAAGGACGCTTCACACCAGACGGACGTCGGTGCCTCGCGGTCTTGTCGATCGCGCTCGAGCAGGTTTTCGGCGGGGTTCCCGAAACAGTCGACGTCGTGGTCGGTTGGGGAACTCATGCCTTCAAAGGTGTCGTAGAGCCACAGGTCGCGGTCACATACCTGTTGATTCAGGAGACTGCGGATCATGGCCACGGAGCTGCCTCCCCGCCACACGCCACATTCGACAAAGTCGCCTGGCACGTTCACCTTGAGAAGATGATCCACGGCTTGGCAGAGACCAAAGATGCGTTCGGGCGACGTCATGGTCAGTGACTTGACGGCCAGGTACGTGTCGCGATAGCTCTCGGGAATATCGGGATATTTTGCCGCGATGGCCGCCGCCAGATCCGGACCATCATGCGGTTGCGAGGCCGTTGCCGTGATTCCTGCTCCCGCGCTAGCCCGTTCAGACCCCGCAGGCCGAAACAGTTTCCTAATTTGACTCTTGAGACCCATGGTTTCCTCCGTGTGGGCGGTATTCTCAAGCCGAATCGATTCAATTGCAATAGCAATCGGAACAGGCATGACACCTACAATCGGCAATCCGATCAGGAGTTAGCTAGGCCACGACCGATGTAGCTGGGGAATGCCATGGAGGAATGTAATGATGGTGGGACTTGATCGACAGCCGGTTTGCAATGCCACAGGGCCTCGTAGCGCGGTGGCTCAGTTACAGCATCGCTGGCAATTCCTGACTCGCCGCTTGCAAACTCTCCAGCGCGATGGCCATGACGAGCCGACCCTGGCCCAGGCCAAATGGCACTTGTACTGTGCCAGTTATCACAGCGGAGCCCTGCCGTCCGCCGAACCGCCGGTCGATTCGGCCGCGTTCCATGCGGGAGCCCAGAAGAGTTCCGATGGTGCGTCGGCGTGGAACGACGAGATGTCGGCCGACGTTCAACAGTCGATTCGTCGAAACTTGATCGAGGCGGATAACTTACTGGATGAGTTCTCGGGGAGAGCTGCCGAAACGGTCGACGCGTTGCTGTACGATTTTGATGGCGACGGCGAGGCCGAAGTTCGGTTGGCGAATTCACAACTGATGGCGTGGTTGGCCCCGGCCGCCGGGGGACAATTGTTCGGGCTCGATGCGCGGTCCGTCGGTCAAAATGTGTTGGCCAGCGGACTGCCGAGTTTTCTCGAGTACTTCTGGTACCCGCAGATTCAATCGGGCGAAGTGCAAGACTTCTTGAACCGAGCGGACCATAGCTTTGCCAATCGAAGCTATCACGGAAAATTGCGTCAGGGCCAGGGCCGCATGCAAATTCTCCTGCAACAACAGGCCACGGTCCATGACCTTCCGCTACGAGTTTCCAAAGCACTGACCATGCTGGATTGTAGCGACGAATTGGAGATCACGTACTTGATTGAAGGTTTGCCGGAAGGCGTGTTGTTGAATTTTGGTTCGCTGTGGCATTGGGCGGGAATTGGCTCGGATGTCACCAATCGTTTTGTACACGACTTGGCCGGGCATCGGCTGGGCTCGTGCCAACGACCTTTGTATTTGCCTCAATCGTCGGGGGTCGGCTTGTGTGATGTTTGGTCGGGGATCGACCTGCAACTGAAGACGCCGAGTGTTTGTCGCTTGGTTGTCAGTCCCACGCCGCAATCACGCACGTCAGCACCGGGCTCGACCACCACTTCGAGCCCGAGCACAAAGTCGAGCCCCACGCCGACGACACCGACGACACCGTCGAGCACCGCGCCATACTTGGCGGTGATGCCACATTGGATCATTTCGGGCGACGCGCAAGGCCGCTGGAGCACCAAGTTTAGTTTGCGGGTGGACCCGACTCCGACCGACATTCGGAAATCGCGGACATGATGCAGGCGAGCATGACCAGGTTTCGCAATTCGTTTGCGATTGATTTGGAGGTCCTGGCGATCTTTCGCCTGCTCTTGGCATTGATTGTGATTTGGGGACTGGTGGGGCGAGTCCAGGTCCGAGACTACTTGTATCCGTCGGAGGCCGCGTCCGCCAAGTCGGTTGTCGACCCGCAGGGCATCGAGGAAGGGGACGTCGAGGAAGAGGACGTCGACACGCGGGCCGCGGAAGATCTCTCGTTATTCTCCAATCGCGAGTCACGGTCGGTGTGGTCGCCTTGGCATTGGTCCTTGTTGTGGTTGGACCAAGTCGCGGAGCAGACCAACTTGACGTTGATGCATGTCCAGCATGTGGCGCCGGTGCCAACGGCAGCGGAGCCCGACCACAGGTCGCCGGTGCCGGTATTTCATGCTTGGCACGAACCGTGGCAACGGATGACGGATTTTTTGGGTGGTCGGTTCTGGTTCGACATGGTGATTGGAATCGGAATCGCCAGTGCCATCTTGTTTGGGCTTGGGTTGTTTACCAAGACGTCCAACGTGTTGTTGTGGATCGTCGTGGTTTCGGTACAGCATCGCATGCCGCTGTTCAACTCCGGCGCCGATTCGCTGGAGCGATTGTTTTTGTTTTGGATGTTGTTTTTGCCGGCGGGGGCGGTGTTCAGTTTGGATGCGTGGTGGTTTCCTCGGCAGGGTTTTTGGCGCAAGCGGATCAATCAGACCCAGTCGCAAAGGTACCAAAGCCAGTTGCTCACCGGGCAACCGCCGGTCCGCAGCCATGCGATCTGCAATTGGGCGACAGCGGCGATCCTGTTGCAGCTGATCACCATCTATTGGTACTCGGCATTGGAAAAATGGAACGCCGATTGGTGGACGGGTTCGGCCGTCGAAAGTGCTCTGCAATGGAGTTTCATAACGAAGCCATTAGCGACGCAGTGGTTGACGCAGCCATGGTTGTTGCGGCTCGTGACGTGGAGCGTGTTGGTGATGGAGTTGCTGTGTCCGTTGTTGGTCTTTTGCCCCGGCCTGTTTGGTTGGACACGACGAGCCACGACTTACTTTTTCTTGTTGATGCATTTGGGAATCGCGGCCACGTTGACGATCGGCACGTTTTCGGCGATTTGCGCGGCGGGTTGGTTGTTGTTCTGCGCGTGGCCGTGGGGTCCGTCGGGCGGATGGAGCAATCTTTGGCGCGACCGGCGCGATCAAGCGCGGGAGTTGGAGGAACGGATACCAAGTTCGAGTCGTGCGAGCGCGACCGCGGCCGAGTGGTTGGTCGTGATCCTGTTTTCGTTGATGGTGTGGTGGAATTTGTCGCACGCGTCCCTGTTGGCGAAGTGGGTCAAGTTTCCTCACTCGCTGTATCCGGTCGTTTGCCAATTGGGACTTGATCCCAACTTTCCGATGTTCGGCCGAGTCCCCCGCCACAACTACGGTTGGGTGCATCGCGTGGAATTGGAGTCGGGCGCGTCGTTTGATCTACGTCGAGAATTGCCGTCACCGTTGAACGTCTCGAACCAAATAGAAACGTGGTCCGAGCCCCACGGTGTGTATTTGTGGCGCCAGTTGCATGTCAACTTGTTATACTTGGAATTGCAGCAGAGCGATTTTGTTCAGTTGGTACGCGAACGATTGCATTATCTTGAACATGCCACATGGCAAGAAAAGGCACGGGCAGCGGGGCAGTGGTCTCCGCAGGAGATCGACACGGCGTATTCGATGTTGCTATTGATCGATCAAGATACGGGTGAAGACGCCACCGAGAACGACGCGGGTTGGGGCTTCACCGATTTGTAAACGCGGAACTGGGAAAGTGTTTTCATAGTGACCGATATCAGTGTTGCGTTTTTGGGCCCTGCTCACACGTATAGTCATCTGGCAGCCCAAACGGTCCAGCCGGACGGTGCGCTGCATCTGCCCTGCGAAACGATCGACCAAGTGTTCGCCGCGATTGAGACACGACAGGCTCGTTGTGGGCTGGTGCCTCTGTTCAACACCAGCAGCGGGTTGGTCAGTGATTCGGTGGTGGCCATCGTACGGCGTTTATCAGCCTTGTCGGCTGCCGGTCCTGTGGACACTCGAGAGTTGTCAACAGTTCCGATTCGGCCGACGGCTCAGCTGAGTATTTCCGCATCGATGGTTGTTGCGATCGAGCATTGTTTGGTCAGTTGGGGTACGTTGGACTCGATTCGCGTGGTCTCGAGCAAACAGCAGGCGTTGGAGCAATGTCGGCATTGGCTGGGCCAACATTTGCCAGATGCCGAACGGGTGGCCACCGATAGTTCGGCGGCGGCCCTGCACGAGTTGCAGCGTCATCCGGAACACGCGGCGATTGTGAGTCGTCCCGCGTCGCGATCGTTGGCCGCGCCGCTGTGTCTGATGGCAATTCAAGATCAGGTGGAAAACGCGACCGAGTTTGTCGTTGTGCAGTTGGATGCCGATCCCAAACCGGTGTTGGACTTGTCGCTTCAGGGACCGACTCGCGACCGGTTCGAGTACCTGATTGCGGAAGTAGATGCGGAAGGACCGGAGACGGTATGGCAGCCCACCCAGACTCACGCCGCGACGTTGGGTCCGTGGAGCGGGCGCGTGTGCCACGGTGGCGTCTGGTATGAAGCCCGCAAGCGTCCGTTGGCGCGGATGTTGGAGCCGCACCAACCGTGGACCGGTGAGCTGACGGGGTCGTGTGACCCGGCCGCCACGAAGTCAGCTCCGCATCGCGTTTGGCGATTGGGGATTGGGTAGTCGTCAGGTTTTCAACGGGTTCGAATCAGGCCTTTTCCCCAAACGGGCTAGGCCCGGGGCCGACCCGTTCGCGAGCCGGCAACAACTTGGACAATACCGACATGACCAGAGAGGGTCAAACCGCGTTTGGGGCAACGCCTAGTACTTTCGAGGCGTGACCCGGCCTTGGACGCGCACGGGCAAGCCTTGGATGCGCAGGAATCCTTCGGCATCGTCTTGATTGTACGAGCCGCCACCTTCCATGGTCGCGATGCCTTCATCGTACAAGCTGTTGGGGCTGTGCCGTGAATCCAGAATCACGTTGCCTTTGTACAGCTGCAACGTGACGGAGCCGGTAACGACTTTTTGGGCTTGGTGGATAAACGCCAGCAACGCGTCCATCTTGGCGGCATACCAGAATCCGTAGTAGACCATTTCGGCGACGACCGGAGACAGCTGATCGCGGAGGTGCATCAAGTCGCGGTCCATCGTCAATTGTTCGACGTAGCGGTGAGCGTCGTAGAGTAGGGTCATGCCCGGAGCCTCGTAGACGCCGCGGCTCTTCATGCCGACGAAGCGATTCTCGACCATGTCGATGCGACCCACGCCGTTCCGCCCGCCAATTTGGTTCAGAGTTTGCACGATTTGCAATGGCGAAAGGGTTTGGCCGTTGACGGCGACCGGAACGCCGGATTGGAAATCGATCGTGACTTTTTCGGCTTGATCGGGAGCGGCTTGGGGCGAAACACCCATGCCGAACTCGACGGTTTCGACGCCATTTTTGGTCAGATCTTCGAGCGAGCCGGCTTCATAACTGATGTGCAAGCAGTTTTCGTCACTGCTGTAGGGTTTGGAAACGGACGCCTTCACGGGGATGTTTTTGGCGGCGCAGTAGGCAATCATTTCGGTGCGGCCAGGAAAAGCCTTACGGAACTCGGGCATCCGCCAAGGAGCGATCAGTTTGACGTCGGGATTCAACGCTTCGGCGGCCAATTGAAAGCGGCATTGATCGTTGCCTTTGCCGGTAGCCCCATGCGCGTAGGCGTCGGCGTGGACTTCACGTGCGACTTGCAAGCAGACCTTGGAGATAATTGGCCGAGCGATACTGGTGCCCAGCAAATAAATTCCCTCGTATTTGGCCTGCCATTGCAGACAGGGAAACGCAAAGTCGCGGACCATTTCTTCGCGAGCGTCGACGATTCGTGCCGAGGCGGCGCCGATATCATGGGCCTTTTTCAGGATGGCGGCGCGATCCTCGCAGGGTTGTCCCAAGTCGACATAGACCGCATGGACTTCATAGCCCTTGTCCATCAGCCAACCGAGGATCACCGAAGTATCCAAACCACCAGAATAGGCCAACACGCAGCTGGGCATTTGCTAAAAACTCCGCAGAAAATGTCAAAAGGGCATGCCTGGATGGGCAGTTTGCCACACGAACTTGAGGTTCAGACGCTCGGGGCCATTGCCCACTGGCCGTACGACGGCTGTTCGGCGGATAAGCTACCAGAGAATTACCGCTTTTGAACAGCCGACTTCCGCATGAAGAGAAAGCTGGAAATGCTCAACAACAGGCCCAAGCCCGTCACGATCGCAAAAGCGACGAGATAACGTTCGATCTCTTCGACTTCGTTCAAGAGCACTCGAGTGCGGAAAGGTTTCCATTCACCCAAGTTGGATTTTAAGCCTTCACGCCATTCGTTCCACAGTTGATCCACGGACAGCTGCGCGGTGACGGCTTCGAAGCGACGAAAGTCGCTGAAATCGGGAAATTTTCCGTCTTCGAATTCGTTGGCCAACCGAGCCAACTCGGCTGTTGGCGTGCGGTAGCTGTTGTACGACATCGCCAATCCCGCAACACCCACGATCAGTAGCAGAAAGCCGAT
>JAEUIP010000600.1 GCA_016795075.1 Planctomycetaceae bacterium
ATTTATAAGTCGGTTCGTCCATCACAGCAACTACCAAATTTTTATATTGATGTTGATTCATTAGGGAAGGTAACACAATTTCTGCCCAATTCAACTGAATTTGTGCAGGTTTTTGAAAAAAATAGTTTTTTTTACACAAAAATATGGCAGGTTTTGCGGGAGAGTGCAAAATCTGCCGTATCCCTTCCCTCCTACCGCAACAAAGCCTCCCACAAAATAACGACAGGGTGCAAGGCGATGCGTCCGGTGCCGTCTTTGATTTGGTGGCGGCAACTCGTGCCTGCGGCGGCAATAAGCATATTATTTTGAGCAGCTCGAACAGCAGGAAACAACACCAATTCACCTATTTTCATGCTCACATCATAATGTTCGGCTTCGTAGCCAAACGCCCCTGCCATGCCACAACAACCCGACGGAATCATTTCGAGGCTGTAGTTTTTGGGCAAAGACAACATAGTGGCAGTGTGCTGCATATTGGATAAAGCTTTTTGGTGGCAGTGTCCATGCACTTTCACATACCTTGCCTCCGTGCTGAACTGCTCGGAGCGAATGTTGCCGCGCGTTGCCTCTTGTGCCAAAAATTCTTCTATCGT
>JAEUIP010000601.1:0-344 GCA_016795075.1 Planctomycetaceae bacterium
TTTTCGTTGCGCCTGCTTGGGATACATCGCGCGCAGAGAATCCGTGCTGTCGGTGAGGAAGGCCATACTGAGATGGATTGGGATTCGCCCCAGCTTGCCGTAAGCAGCCACCAGCGAAGCCTCCAAGTTGCCTTCCTCCTGAGCGCGTCCGAACGCTCGATGAGCGCTGCCGCCTTCCTGCAGCAGTGCATCGCCGATCAACCGGACCATGACAGGAAAAGTGATGACTCTTTCGTAACTCCTGCCGCGATGCTTGTTGAACAATTCCATCAGCCGCTGCTCGTCCGTAACTTCACTCAGTAAACTAAAGGCGGCTTCTGCTAGAGGCAACGCACTGATTACTT
>JAEUIP010000601.1:354-591 GCA_016795075.1 Planctomycetaceae bacterium
GTGGCTTCCTTGTTCCGCAGGCATGACAAACCAACACGACCGCCCCACACTCGCCGCAACTATCTACTATTCCACGAGTTACGTACAGAGAAGATGTTAAAAGCAGTGGACTGGCAACCCACAATGAGTCGGTTCAACCGCTGGCTGCCAGTGGACTGGCAACCCACATTACTTCTTCACGAGTGCCAAAGTCTCTTTAAGTGAACGTTCACTGGCTTTGAGTCCTTGGACTTCTTT
>JAEUIP010000602.1 GCA_016795075.1 Planctomycetaceae bacterium
TTTCAATGACTATCACAAAAGGAAAAGAAGGCAAATCTCAGGCGATTAAAAAAAAGGAGAAGCTTGCGCTTCCCCTTTCCGTTCTAACTCAACTAACGAGAGAGTCTACCTCCCTCTCCCGTTTACCATTACAACTTCCTGTTCATACACCGAAGCTGTTTTTACAGGTTGAATACTGCGCGCAGCTACTTTATCAGGATCAGCTGCCGAATTAGGCCTACGATCTTCCAACCACCCTTTCCATCCATTCTCTACGGTAGCAATCGGAATGCGAATAGAGGCACCACGATCGGATACTCCGTAAGAAAATTTATCAATGGATTGAGTTTCATGTTTTCCTGTAAGGCGCAAATGATTATCGGCACCATAAACGGCAATGTGTTCTTTCACATACGGTGCAAAGGCTTCGCAGATTTGTGAATAAATTTCTTTGGAACCACACTCACGTAAAATTGAATTGGAGAAGTTGGCGTGCATGCCCGAACCATTCCAGTCAGAATCACCCAACGGTTTGCAATGCCAGTTGATTGCCACCCCATATTTTTCGGCTGTGCGTTCCATTAAATACCGAGCGATCCAAACCTGGTCG
>JAEUIP010000603.1 GCA_016795075.1 Planctomycetaceae bacterium
GGAATCACACCTTTGATCCGGAGATATCATCTGGTATTACCCACAGTTTCCCGTGGCTATCCCAGACCCGAGGGCAGGTAATCTACGTGTTCCTGTCCCTTACGCCGCTGACGTATTGCTACGCCCGCTCGACTTGCATGCCTAATCCATGCCGCCAACGTTCATTCTGAGCCAGAATCAAACCCTTCAATAATTATTTGCTTTAACCAGCCCCGCTTTCGCGAGACCGGCATATAAACAAGATCGAAAGAGCCTGATTCAAATCAATCTACGACCTACACCTTTCGACGAAACCCTTTCGAGCCCCGTTCGTCAGATGCTGGCCGGGTACAGTCTTGTACCGGCTAAAATCTTGAAATCACTACCAAATTGTCAAAGAACATTTGCCATTGCCGTTAAAGCAATGCGTCGCTCGTGAACAAGTGGCCGTGGCCAATTGCCCCGAACGACTCGTGTAATTTATCGGTTTCGCGTCTGGTGTCAAGCAACGAAAACCAAATTTTTCTCGAATGAGAAAAACATCGCATTTTCCCGCGAAAACAGCGGCCCTCAGGAGCCGAAAAGCTGCGCGACGTCGAACTT
>JAEUIP010000604.1 GCA_016795075.1 Planctomycetaceae bacterium
GGCTCGAAAGCGACAGCAATTACACCCACTTTTTCCTAACGAATAAGGAAAAAATTACCGTGCCCAGGTCACTCAAGGAGTTCGAAGAATTGTTACCCGGCGATCGATTTTTCAGAACCCATCAGTCACACATCATCAACCTGGCTTACGTGAAGAAATTTGTGAAAGAAGAAGGTGGATATGTGGTGATGGAAGATGGCAGCGAAGTACTGGTTGCACGACGCCGTAAAGACGAGTTCATTCATGTGCTCACCGGGAAAGCGGGGGAATGAGAAATTGAAAATGGAAAATGGAAAATGGAAAATGCCATTCATCTTATCAGCGGTATTTGATGATTTTTCCTGATTTGAGGTCGCTGAAATAGGCTTGCATATCGCGTTTTACTTCGGGGGCCATAATCAACAATCCGATGATGTTGGGGAAGGCCATGCCGAGAATCATCATATCTGAAAAATCCATTACCGCGCCCAGTCCCACCATGGCGCCCAATGCAGTACCGGCAAGGTAGATGACTTTAAACACATTCGCAGATAATGCCGAATTGCCGAAGAGATAGGTCCAGCTTTTAAGCCCATAGT
>JAEUIP010000605.1 GCA_016795075.1 Planctomycetaceae bacterium
TTGATGATCTCGCGCAAAATGCGCTCCTCAAGGGCCGCATCCAGAACGGGGGCCGGGGAATACGCGCCCATGCCACCGGTGTTGGGGCCTTTGTCGCCATCAAATACAGCCTTGTGATCTTGCGCGCCGCCCAGCGAAAGGGTGGCAAAGCCGTCACTGAGCACAAAGTAGCTCAGCTCTTCGCCTTCCATGCATTCTTCAATGACAAGTTCGTTGCCTGCCGCGCCAAATTCTTTTGCGGTCATGGCGGCATCAATAGCGGCTTCGGCTTGCGCGACCGTGGTGCACACCGTCACGCCTTTGCCCGCCGCCAAGCCATCGGCTTTCACGACGATAGGCGCGCCTTTTTCGCGGACGAATTTTTTGGCTTCGGTGGCATCTGTAAAACGTTTGTACCACGCCGTCGGCACATTGTTGGCGGCCAGCAGATCCTTCATGAACCCTTTCGAGCCCTCCAGTTGTGCTGCTGCCGCGCTGGGCCCAAAGGCTTTAATGCCGGCGGCCTTTAAGCGATCAACCAAGCCTGACACCAGCGGGCCTTCGGGGCCCACCACCACAAAATCAATTTTGCTGTCGCT
>JAEUIP010000606.1 GCA_016795075.1 Planctomycetaceae bacterium
CGACGCCGCGCCGGCAATTCGCGCCAGCGGCCGCACGCCACGCCGCTCCGCATGCTCGCGGCTTTCGAGCACGAACTCCGCAGCGCCTTCGCCATACACCATGCCGCTCCGTTTCAGATCGAACGGCCGGCAGACGGTGCCCGGATCGCCGGCCCCATTCTTCGCGGCTTCATCGCGCGACACCCGCGCCCCCGCGTGCCAGGCGACGTCGGTCACGTTCACGCGCGACCCCGTGCCGCCGACGATCATCACATCCGCCAGGTCGCGGCGGATCATCTCCGCCGCCTCGGCGATCGCCATCAGCGACGATACGTCGCCCTGGGCAATCGTGTTGTTCGGCCCGCGAGCGTCGTAACGGATGCCGATGTGGCAGGCCGGCATGTTGGGCAGGTACTTCAGCATCCACAGCGGATACATCTCGCCCATCGCCAGCTTCGACCACCGCTTGATGTCAAAGTCTTCTTGCTTGATCCACGACTTGAACGGCTCGTGCAACTCCTCCAACTCGCAGTACAAAAGCCCCGCCGCGCCGATCA
Organism: Planctomycetaceae bacterium; assembly: GCA_016795075.1. Classification (GTDB taxonomy): domain Bacteria; phylum Planctomycetota; class Planctomycetia; order Pirellulales; family Pirellulaceae; genus M30B19. Next base: position 537 of record JAEUIP010000606.1, read on the forward strand.
CGCCGAAGCGTTCCGCGTCGATCGCCGCCTCGGCCACCCCC
>JAEUIP010000607.1 GCA_016795075.1 Planctomycetaceae bacterium
AGGCCAGCGCCGCTCTCGGACGTTCGCTCGGACGCGACCATCACCCACAGGCCTTCACGACCTGGCTTGCCGGCGGCGGTGTTCGCGGCGGAATGACGTACGGCGCCACCGACGAACTCGGCTTCCATCCGATCGAGAATCCGGTGCATGTGCGTGACTTGCACGCGACGATCTTGCACCAACTCGGCATCGATCACGAGCGACTCACCTTCGCCTACGCCGGACTCGATTTCCGCCTGACCGGCGTCGAGCCGAGCCGTGTCGTGCGCGATGTCTTGCTGTAGTTCAACGGCTGATGCGGCGGAGTGCTCTAGCTTGCGTCAGGCAACGCATCTGTTCGACGTTTACTTCGCCGTTTTGGAACGCGAATCGAAATTCTTGAGGTCAATTATCGTCGGAGAAGTCTTGCTTGTCGTGATCTTCGCGATGTATTGATCAAGAAGTCTTACTTGCTCAGTTTGTTCTTTACCGCGTTTGGATTGGACGACGCGGCGGCGCAGTTCCTCCAATTGCGGCACGACCGTTTTTGCATGGGCGCCGTATCTGGCGAGATACTCAAGGCAGATCGGCA
>JAEUIP010000608.1 GCA_016795075.1 Planctomycetaceae bacterium
GTCTTCGCGCTCGTCCATAAATTTCGCATCCGAATCGATCAACCCGATCAACTGTTCGCGGGTCATGCTCTGCCTGCCAGGTTTCCCCGTTGTATAACGGGCGATCAGCTTCATGATGTAATCGTAATCAATGATTGCAGAGGCAAACAACACGAATTCAAAATCCAGTTGTTGCACTTCCTGATTCTTTTTCTCTTTATCTTTATCCTGCTTCTCTTTCAACCGCTGGGCAGTTTCCAGATACGCACCGCGGAATGACAACAATTGTTCTTCAGGCAGCACACCTTCAATGACAGCTTTATCTTCGGCAGTCAGGTCGGTGTATTGATCCAGTTGGGTCTTGAAGCGTTGTACATCCTTAAAGCGTTCGATGAAGATACTGCGCGCCGCATCGCCCTTGAGGTTGCTTGCTTCTTCGGGGGCATATTTCAGCCCTTGCGATTGCATGAACAAATCCAACTTCTTGACTGCTTCTTTCAACTTGTCGATCACTACAGGCGCGGCGTCCACCAGCCAAATTTCTTTGGCTTTCTCGGCAAACTCACCCGAGAAGAGTTGAATGGCTTCAT
>JAEUIP010000609.1 GCA_016795075.1 Planctomycetaceae bacterium
GTATTCATGCCAGTGGGATGACCGGCTGTTGCGCAAGGCCGTGGTTTGGTTATGTCAAACCGTGAAGAAGCCGATACTCAAACTTACCAATCAGGATTATACGGAACATGGCATGTCGGATGTGATCCATGAATGGGGCTCGGCCTATAACGTGAACATCAAAATTTTCAATGAGCTCCAACGCACAATTACAGGTTGGCCGGGTGGTAAGCCGAAGGCAGATGATGCCAACCGGCCCGAGCGCGCTAAGCCATTTCCGAAACGCGTGGTGATCTTCAGCCCGCACCCGGACGATGATGTGATCTCGATGGGGGGCACCTTTATTCGCCTGGTGGATCAGGGCCATGAGGTGCATGTGGCCTACCAAACCTCGGGTAACATTGCGGTGTTCGATGATGACGCCATACGGTTTGCTGATTTCGTCAGGGATTTTAACGAAGCCTTCGGCTTGAAGAAGGCCGATGCTGAGAAGTTCTACAAAAAGATTGTAAAGTCGATCAAAGACAAGAAACCCGGCCAGGTGGACACCCCCGAGGTTTTAACAATCAAGGGATTGATTCGCAGGG
>JAEUIP010000060.1:0-15416 GCA_016795075.1 Planctomycetaceae bacterium
AAAGCTCCCCCGCCTGGGCTCGAACCAGGGACACGCGGATTAATCCCGATTTGTCGGGACTGCTCTACCTACCGCTGGAGTCGGCTGGAGGTGCCGCCAACAACGTCGTCCGAATCCACTTGGCCGATTTCATGGATTTGATTTGTTTTTCGCGTCGCATCGCTGACGCTCGGTCGGGGTGCCGTTCCGACCAAACAAGTCGCCAAGTCGTTCCATGCTTGGCTGTGAATTTGGACTTGGACCGGAGCGGATCGTTATGCTCTTGCAGCCTTCGATCCAAGTCGTCCGTCTGTCCGATGTAGAACTTCCCAGCTTCGTTTTCAAGAACATAAACGAAATACATCGAAACATTCCGGACCAATCATGCCATTGCCGGATGAGAAAAGAGCAAAGCTCCCCCGCCTGGGCTCGAACCAGGGACACGCGGATTAACAGTCCGCTGCTCTACCAACTGAGCTACAGGGGATCGTGGTAATAATGACGCCCAAGAATAGCATCCATTAGCAGACAGTCAAGAGCAGCTCGAGGTTCACTCGGTTGGATAACTCGCCCCAAACTCGTTCCGGGCATTTCTCCCACGAAAACGGACGCAATTCGCTCACGCCGAACCACTAACCGACCAACCCCGTGCTTCATTTTTCTTCATTTCCACCGCCATGGGATTTCGCCAAACTTCGTGACTCCTTCACGACCACCGTCGCGAATATTCGCAACAAACCTGAATAAAATAATTGACATTTAGTCGGGCGTAGAGCTCGTTGGACAATGTAGAGAACAGACCGCCGTTCAAAACGTTCATAGTCACGACGTTGGCCTACGGATGGCAATGCCGATCTGCGGATGAAGACGGACTCGGTGCATGGTTGGGCTTGAAAATTCGGTACTGCGATACCGCGAGAGATCGGAATGAATCCGAGGCCCCACCGTTGGTTCGCGGAGCGGGCGCCCACTATTTGGCTGGTACTTTTTGTTCCTGGTCAGCGGTCAGGATCACGGCCGCGGCCAGCTTCGCCCATTTCCCGTACATCTCTGCCGAGGGATGCAGTTGATCCGCCACGAGAAATTTCTCGGGCTCGTTGGCTGCTTCGCGGGTGAGTTGGGTGACGTCGATGAAATGCGCGTGCCGCTGTTCGGTTTCTTCACGAGCGATTTGATTGAACCGATCGATCTGTTGAGCGATTGTCGCGGGATCACGACCGCGCTTCGTCGCAAATGGCGTGACGCCCCAATCGGGAATGCTCAAGACAATTACTCGCTCTGGTTTTTGATCCGCCTTTTCGATCGCCAGTGTCAAGAGTTCGCGAAATTGCTGCCGGTATTCTTCAACGTCGCGCTGGCGGTATTGGTTGTTAACGCCAATCAACAGCGTTACCCAATCGTAGCGGTCCGCGAGTTCCTGTTGTTTGATCCCCGCCTGAAGTTCGTCCGTGGTCCATCCCGTTTTGGCGATGATCTGCGGAGCGGCGAAGGGCTTGCCGTGTTCTCCTAGTTCTTTGACCATTTGGACGGGCCAACGTTGTTCTGCCTCCACTCCTTCGCCAATCGTATACGAGTCCCCCAGCGAGAGGACCGTTTCGTCTGCGGGGAGGAAAGACACGAAAATCAGATTCAGGACGAATAGATTCACAAACATGATTTATCCTTTTTCCAATGACTTCAATAGTTTTTCCACAAATCCGCGACATTCATTTTTTCCGCCCCAGCCTGAATGTATTGAATCTCAAGTGATGAACGACGTAATTTGACCAAACGTGTTGGATCGTCCCATTGTCGTTCGGAAACTTCCCCCAACGTCGTAACGAATCCCCAGCGATTCAAACAAACGACAGACCGGATCGAGGGCTGCGGACAAATCGTCAGCGGGGTTCATTCGAGCGCTCCGACAGGCTTGCCTTGACGGCCAAGTACAACTCATCGCCATAGTTCTGGCGAATAAAGCCCAATCCGATTTCTTGTTCGTTCCATTCAGGGTGTTCGCGACGAATGGCGTTTTTGCACTCGCGAATGAGTCGATTGGTCATGCGGACCGACAGGTCGAGGCACTGTTGGGGCGTCATTTGTCGGATCAATTCCAGTTGAACCGCCTCTGCTTCAGGAGTCGTGTCGGTCGTGTAGGGATTCAAACAGCGTGCTCCTTGCGAGTCGGCAATACTTCGCGAATGGCATTGTACATGAACTCCAGAAGATGGGAGCCTATCCTTGGCTTTCTCCGAAAATGGTTGGACTCGGGTCAGCCTCTTTTTACCCACGGACGGCCATGCCGATCGGCGGATAATGAGAGATGACAAATAAATCGCCGATTTTCCTGGCGTTGGTTTCTGGTACACTTCCCGGTAACGCGTCCCGCAACGGGCTGGGACGTTTGTCCAAGTGGACCACGTAACTAGTTTTTGGCAAGTTGGAAAAAACATGAGTGCGATTGGATTGAATTGTTTGGCGTCGTTGGGATACGCGCAACAAGTTTTAGGGGATATCGAGTGCAGTCAAATGGCCGACCGGCCAGTGGGTTTGAATCCTCCGGGTTGGCTATTGATGCATTTGGCGACTGCGGCCGATTACACGAGCAAGATGTTGGGCGGCAAGGGCGTTTGCCCAGCCGATTGGAACGAACGAGCCGATACGAAAAAGCCCGTGTCGGACAACCGCGCCGACTATCCGAGCAAGGACGAGTTGGTTAGTAACTTTTTGAATTCGTATCGTCATGCCGTCGAATTGTTTGACCAAGCGACGCCCGAGCAATTGGCGGCTCCGCAAAAGCTTGGGTTCTTTGAAAAAGAACTGCCCACGGTTGCCGATATGGCTGGGTTCCTGTTGGTCGCCCACCTCAATATTCATCTCGGTCAATTGTCGGCCTGGCGACGAGCGACCGGTAAAGGTCCGTTGTTCTAAGCTTTGTTCTGCACGGGGGCTGACGTTGTGAAGAAGCAGAAAGCTCCCGAACAAAAAAACTCAACCGCGCACCGTTTGTCGACGGACCATTTCCAAGTCCAAATCGATCTGGTGACGCAATGCTGGGCGACGTGCCGAACTCATTGGGCAAAGTGGCTCCTCGCCCCGCTATGCTCTGTCGCGGTTAAAGGAAAAGTGAACGGCAATCATCCTGACCGGGGTTAGACCCCGGTTAGGACCTTGGTACGGACATCGCGCATGCTAATTCGATTTCTTAAGCGGCGGGTTCGCGTCCAATTCGATAATTAGCGTGTTATTCGCGTGGCAACTTGCGGCGGCAGTCAGCCCAAGCTGGGGGCTGAAGACTTCGGCCGAGGTGCTGTTGGCCTTACGGGCAAGTGGCTGGACGACACCCGCTCGACCGGTGCGACGAAACCTAGATCTTCCCGACAGTAGGCGTTCTCGCTCACTTAGGTTTGTTTGGACCGAATTTCTGACGATCTTCCCGGCCGCGGCGGTCATTGGATGGTTAAAATAGGCAAAATTAGCCAATTTGGTCGCATGGGATTTGCGAAAGCTGCTTTTGTTAGCTACCTTACCTAGATACCCTAATCGTTATTGGCGACTATCTCACGCCGGCAGTATGGGACTGCCGGGTTGTGGCGGTTGGGATGGTTGCGATTGGGAACTTGGTTCGGGAAGAAGGAGTGTTGTTGAATGCAACGGTGTTATCAATGGTTTCGGGTTAGTTCAATGATCGCCAGCGGAGCGATAGCGTGTGTTCTGTCGATCCAGACCGCTGCTGCCGACTCTTTCGGATCGTACGGCGGAAGTTCAGGCGGGTATGCTTCGTCCGGTGGTTATGGCTACGTGAGTCATGCTTCCTCCGGTGGCAGTTCCGGCGGGACTGGTCCGGTTCGGCGTCTATTCGGTCGGATCCACGATCGCCTGCATGGCCACCACCACCGTGTGCATCATTATCACGGCAGCTCCGGTGGATCCAGCGGCGGATTCAATGGCGGATCGTCGGGCGGGAGCTCCGGTGGTTACGCGAGCTCCGGTGGTTACGCCAGTTCGGGTGGTTCGTCCGGCGGCTATATCGTTTACGGTAGTTCGGGCGGTTCCAGCGGAGGATCGAGCGGCGGTTCTAGTGGCGGTTCGGTCGGCTACAGTGGTGCCACCAGCTATCGCCCGGACGTGTACTTGGATGGTTACCTAGGTGAACCCGTTCAATCGTCACCCGCTGGCGAAGGTGCAGGAACACCGGGAACTGGAGCACCGGGAACAGGCACGCCGGGAACTGGAACACCAGGCACAGGAACACCGGGAACAGGACTTCCGGGCGCTGATCCAGCGGGTGCTGATCCTCAGACTCGCCGCTCTTTGCGTGACAATTTTGAATCGGCTGGTATTCGCCGTTCGGTTCATGAAGTTGCCGGTCGGGTTCGATCGGTGACCGATCAACGCACGGGCTCGGCCACGTTGACGTTGAATGTCCCAGCCGAAGCGGTCGTGTACGTGAACGATCAACGCATGAAGACTCAAGGCACCGAGCGGAAGTTCGTGGCCAAGAACTTGAGCTACAATCGTAAGAACACTTACGAAATTCGCGTTGTCACCGTGGAAGAGGGCCAAGAAGTTGCTCAAACCAAAGTGATCGACTTGGTTCCCGAAGAGCCCGCGTTACTGGCTTTTGATTTCAATCGTGAAATCGCTCCGGTGACCTCGATCACGTTACGGGTTCCGGCGAACGCAAAAGTTCGTTTGGCTGGCGTGGATACTGCCAGTGGTGGCGACTTGCGGTACTTCTACACGAGTGCTTTGGCGGTTGGCCAGGTTTGGGACGACTACGAAATCGAAGTGCAGTGGGAAGAAGCTGGCGAACCAGTCGTCAAACGCGAGACGGTTCAACTGAAGGCCGGTCAACCATTGAGTTTGGATTTTGCTTCCGAGTCACCCGTTTACGTGGCTACTCGTTAGTGAGGGATTGATTCGGTCCGGCAAATTCGATCTGGATCGAATAACGTCTGCAGCAAGAAACTTGAAAGGAGTACAGGTGAAGACTTGTACTCCTATTTTTTTGCTCGCTTCCCAGGCAAGTTTCTGGTTCCGGTTCTCGATTTGCTCGCTGATCGTTACACTGGGGGGAAGGAAGATCGTTCGCTGCGGAAACCCAAGCGGTCGTGAGGAAAATTCAAAGACGATGGATGCGAAACCACAGGACGTGACAGGCGAAGTGACGATGGATGTCGTTCGCCATTTGGAACGCTTGGCCTACTTGCAATTGTCTGAGGTAGACCGGGCCAGCCTGGTTGGCGATTTGAGCAAGGTGTTGGGGTATGCTCGGTCGTTGACTCGTCTGGATTTGACGGAATTTGAACCGCAAACTCACGCGATGGACCAAGCGAACGTGATGCGAGCGGACGACGTGCAGGCGAGTTCGACTCTGGAACAAGCGTTGGCCAATGCGCCGCAAGCGGCTAGTCCTTACCTGCAAGTTCCTCGAGTGTTGGAGTAGGGCATGACGCAACAGGAGAACTTGCCGGCGCTCGAATTGTCTCGCCGAATTCGGTCTGGTGATTTGTCGGTGGTGGAGTCGACACGGCGATCCTTGGCCGAAGTGGCCCAGCGCAATCCCACCTTGAATGCGTTTGTTGAAGTATGGAGTGACGCCGCACTGACGCGAGCCGCCGAACTGGATCACAAACGTGTATCTGGTGAATCCACGGGCCCGTTGTTTGGCGTACCGATTGGTCTGAAGAGCAATTTGTGTGTTACAGGGCAGCTCTGTACTTGTGCCTCGAAAATGTTGTCCAACTATCGACCGACCTATTCGGCCACGGTATGCCAGCGATTGCTTGACGCGGACGCGATCTTGCTTGGACGCACGAACATGGACGAGTACGCGATGGGGTCGGGGACGGAATACTCGATCTATGGTCCGACGCGGAATCCCCACTTTGCCAGTGGCCCAAACGCGGTGCTCGAAGGTTACAGCCCTGGTGGATCAAGTGGTGGAAGTGCGGCGGCGGTGGCTTCGGGTATGGTGCCATTGGCATTGGGATCGGACACGGGCGGTTCGATTCGGCAACCGGCCGCGTTCTGCGGTGTGTACGGTCTGAAGCCGACCTATGGTCGCGTCAGTCGCTTTGGCTTGGTCGCCTACGCCAGTAGTTTGGACCAAATCGGTCCAATCGCCACGACACCGGAAGACTTGGAGTTGCTGTTCCAAGTCATTCAAGGTTCCGATCGCCTCGATGCGACCTCGCTATCCCGCGAAAAGGTTCAGCAAGTGGAAGCCACGCTTGGTCACAAGTCGCTTAAACAATTGCGAGTTGGCATTATTCGCGAACACGCCGAGCAAGATTTGGCTCCCACAGTTCGCCGCGCCCTCGAAGAAACCAAGGAATACTTGAAGTCGGTTGGTGCCACGTTGGTCGAAGTTTCTTTGCCAAAACAAGCACAAGCAATTGCGACGTATTATTTGATTGCGTCATGCGAAGCGGCCAGTAACTTGTCACGCTACGACGGCATGCACTTTGGACATCGCGCCCAAGTGCCTGAAAAGAATGCGACCTTAGAACAAGTGATTGCCGCGTCACGGGGCGAAGGGTTTGGAGCGGAGGTGAAGCGACGAATCATGTTGGGGACCTACGCATTGAGTCATGGATATGCGGAACAGTACTACCAACAAGCGACGCGAATGCGTCAGGCGATTCGTCAGGATTTTGCGGCCGCGTTTGCGGAGGTGGATGTGTTGTTGGGACCCACGACACCTGCTCCAGCGTTTCCGATTGGAGCCCATCGCCAAGATCCCATCGCAATGTACCTGACAGACCAATTCACCGTCAGCGCGAATTTGGCGGGTTTGCCAGCGATTAGCGTGCCGATTGAACTTACCAACTTCCAGCCCGATGAATCCCGTCTACCGGTCGCCGTTCAATTTCATGCACCCCCGTGTGGCGAGTCCAGGTTGTTTGCCGTCGCCAACGCTTTGCACGAACGAAACCAATCCGCGAAGTTGGGAGCCGAGGCATGAGTACGACGACCCCCTCCGCAATTTCAGTCCAAACGATCATTGGTCTGGAAATCCATGTCCAATTGGCGACTTGCAGCAAACTTTTCTGTGGCTGTTCCACTCGCTATGGCCAACCACCCAACACCCAGACCTGTCCCATTTGCCAAGGCCTGCCGGGGACGTTGCCGGTGATCAATTCCCAGGCAATCGATTTGGCGATGGATGTTGGCCTGGCACTTGAAATGGAGTTGGTTTCCGGTTGTCGTTGGGATCGCAAGCATTATTTCTATCCGGACTTGCCCAAGGGTTATCAAACCAGCCAATTCGATCTGCCGATCACTCGGAAAGGCCGTTTGGAATTTCGCGATCCGACCAACGCGGAGACGATCTGCAGCGTTCGTATCAATCGTGCGCACTTGGAAGAGGACGCCGGCAAGAGTCTTCATGGTGAAGGCGTCGATGGCGGGACGTGGATCGATCTCAATCGTACCGGGACTCCTTTATTGGAAATCGTGACGGAACCGGACCTGCGTTCGGCGCAACAGGCAAAAGCTTTTTTGCAGCAACTGCGCACGATTCTGTTGTACATTGGCGTGTCGGACTGCAACATGCAAGAAGGATCGATGCGAGTGGACGCCAACGTCAACTTGCGGATTGATAACAGCAACGAGACCGTTGCGACGCCGATCGTGGAAATCAAGAACCTCAATAGTTTTCGCAATGTGGAACGGGCCATCGAATTCGAAAGAGATCGGCAATTGCAGCATTGGCGGGCAACCGGCGAACGAATGGGACAAAGACCGAAACAGACTCGCGGGTGGGATGCGGATCGAGAGATCACCACGGTCCAACGCGAAAAGGAAGAAGCCGCCGACTATCGCTACTTTCCCTGCCCGGACCTGCCTCCCGTTGTCCTTTCCGTCGAACAAATCGCCGAGCGTCGTGGAAAGCTGCCGCGTTTGCCGCAGCAGTGGAAATCCGATTTGATTCGTGTTTGGAAATTGAGCGACTATGATGCATCGGTGATTGTCGAACAGGGCCGCGACATGGCCGAGTATTTCGAGATCGTGGCTCGGATCAGTCAAGACGGCAAGCGTTCCGCCAACTGGATCACTCAGGAAATCATGCGGCTGTTGAACGAGCAGCAGCGCGCGATCACCCAATTTCCGATCTCCGCTCAACAGATGGGCGAATTGGTGGCCGCGGTGGCAAACAACGAACTCGATCATGCTCGAGCCCGCGAGATCTTTGCGCTTTGGCTGGAGCAACCGTTATCTTTAGGGGAAGCAAAACAGCGATTAGGAATTGCGTCGATTTCTTCCGATGAAGTCGAACAGTTGGTTGCGGACATCGTGGCTCAACATGCGGCGGCGATCGACGATTATCGTCAAGGCAAAAAGCAAGCCCTGGGGCCACTGATCGCTCAAGCGAAAAAACTCAATCCAAATGTTAGCCCTGCCAAGTTTCGCGAAGCGTTGCTCCGGGTCGTTGAGGGGTAGGAATCGTTACTGTCTACGATTAGCAGATGGGTCGGATTTGCCTGTGGATGGCATAGACTGACTGCGGTTGTCAAAACCCTTGAGTACGGTTGAGAGAACAGACTCGCGATCGGTTTTCGGTTGTCTGCATCGACCACGGGACGGAATATTCGTGTCCAACGTGGTTCCTCGTCCATCTTCATCCGCAGATCGGCATTGCCATCCGTAGGCAAAACCGATGTCGTTTAACGCTTCGACCGGCTCCATTCGGAATGCCGTGGTTGCCAATTTAGAAACTACAAAAAAAACCGTTCAGAACTGCATGTCCACAATTCCGAACGGGCTTTTGATTTCGTTTGAGACGTGAATGGTAGCGATTTAGACTTCCGCTTCAGGAATGTCGCCCAATGCGGTTCGTCCCTTGGTATGGGATAGCTTGTCGAGTGTTCGGCCAAGTGTTGTCTTCATCTTGTCGATCGCGCCTTCGAGTGCGAAGCGGACCGAGGCGGCGTGGGCCGTGACAGAGATTGGTTGAATCCCGTTCACGTGTGTCTCCAAGACGCAACGTTTGTCGTTGTCGCTGGTCTTGCCGCTGCCGTTCTCGTCGGCAAAGTGAGCGTCAATTCGCGTGATCCGTTCCTCGAATCGTTTGAGTTTGGTTTCGATTTCGGCGGAAACAAATTCGTGGAAATCTTCTCCAACTTCGACCTGCTTGCCTTTGTGAATCTGGATTTGCATGGTTTCTCCAAGTTGCGGTTTTCACTTCGTTCGTTCAAGTCGCGGGGCCAACTCTGTTTCGGATCATCGCCCGTTTGCGATTCTTCCTCTAGGGTTGTCGCCATCGACCTGGATATCTTACCATACCTTCACATTCCGCAATTGGGTTTCGTGGCTTAACGGGATGTTACAAGGATATTGATTTGCACATTTTTGCGGGATTCGGCGATTTTTTATGCAAGAATTGTTAAATATCATGCGAACGCTCAGGGCTCCGGAAGGGTGCCCGTGGGATCGTGAGCAATCCCACGAAAGTCTCCGGCCTTATATGTTGGAAGAAGCGGCGGAGGCGGTTGAAGCGATCGAGTCGGGCGATCCAGCGTGGATGGCCGATGAATTGGGTGATGTGCTGTTGCAAGTGGCGTTTCACGCAGTCATTGCTGAAGAGGCCGGTCGGTTTCGCTACGAGGATATCGAAGGCAGTATCGTTAACAAACTAATTCGTAGGCATCCGCACGTGTTTGGCGAAACGCAAGTGGCCACTGCGGACGAAGTCGTCACGAATTGGCAAGCGATCAAGGCTCAAGAACCGCAGCGGAAGAAGAGCATCCCAAATGGGCTGCCAACGATCATGCGAGCCGCGGCGTTTGCCAAACAACAACCTGCGCCGACTTTGGAGGAACTGCAACAACAGACCCAAACCCTTGAACCCAACGCTACGCAGATGGCTCGGCTCTTGTTCAATCTGATTTCGTATGCCCAATCGAATAAGATTGATCTGGAAATGGAGTTGCGAGACTATCTGAGCGGAACCTCGACTTAGATTAAATTGGATTGGATTATTGCCAATCCATTTCGGCCATCAACCAACTGAGATCCGCTCGACGTTTTTGCCGCTGGGCTTGTATTTCTCGTTCTTGCGAACGCAGTTTCAAAAGCTCGCGGCGAAGTTCAATGAGTTCGCTCATAGTGACCTGATTCGCTTCGTAAGCAGTGGTTGAAATTTCCAGGGCCTGTTCCAACGACGGCAAGATCGTGTTGCGATATTGTTCGAGTTGCGATTCCAAGCTTTCTAGAATCGAATAGATTTGCTCCAAATCTCGCGTGATTTTGTCTCGTTGTTGTTGCCATTCAGAAATCCCTTTTTCAACTTGGGATTCGGATTCTTGCAACGCTGCATCCCGAGCAGCCCGTCGGACTGGTAGATTGAAGCTAACACCTGCCGTCAAATTGTCGATCCCGTCGGCAACGGGAGACATCGCCCGATTGGTCGTCATCGCTCCCCATCCGGCCGAGTACGTGAGATCAGGGTAGTAGTTGAGTCGTGATTCCTTGACTCGCCATTGGTCGCGTTGCACTTCAGCCCACCGTGCATGGAGTTCTGGGTTGGCGGCCAAGGCTTGTGCGGAAACGTCATCCCACTTGGGCAACGGGGACTCCGGCAACCATTCCGGAAGTCCGATCGACTCCAATGCCGATGGATCGAAGGGAGTGGTCGAAGAATTTTCCGCAGAATTGCTGAGGACACGCGCCAGTTCGGCCTTGGCCATCTTTTGGTCCGCAATCATGCGAGACTGCTCGGCTTGATTCAGCCCTAATTCGGATTTGACTCGCAAGATATCTTGTTGTCCTCCGTTCCCGGTTGCATAACGCGTCTCGGCTAATTCCGACAGACTTTCCAAGAACCGATGATCGTCTTTCGCGATCTCAAGCTTCCGAGTCGCGAGCCAAAGATCGGCAAAAGCTTGTTTCACTTCATTGGCAACTTGGAGTTCGATGGCGATCAACTTGCTTTGCAATCGGCTTACCTCGCCGGATGCTTGTCCGACGCGCGATTCGCGTTTTCCGGCCCAGGGTACCTCCTGGGAGATACCCACATCAGCAATCATGCGCCCACCAACTTGCTGCTCGACGTTCGGTAAGATTGGCCAAGTCACAAAATCGACCATGGGATCGGCCAAACTCGCTACTTGTGGAATCTTGGCCGAGGCCATCTCGAGTTCTTTTCGGGCGGCTTCGACTTCCGGATTACGTGAGATCGCCATCGTGATCAGCTCGGCGAGCCCGCCGTGACTCGTCGCAAAGGATACTTGCTGGATCGGCGGTGCATGGGAAGTTGTCTCGGTCACCCGTTCGGGAGTTGGTTTCGCGATCGCCGACAGTTCGGCAGTTGTCTGTCGGTGGACAATCGTCGGTGATGGCTGCGAAGCTGAGAAAATGACCGGTTGGCTGGCTCGGCAGCCAAACCCCAGCACCATGCTAACGAATCCCACCAGGGTACTGAATCGGCCTATTTCGCTCCAGTATGAACCTGGGTGCATCATCAACTCCGTTCGAGAATCGACTACGGGGCGAAGGCTTCCGAAGCCCTCCGCCGCATTGTCCCTACGATTCATCGGAAAAGCAGTCACAACCGATCCAATGCGGGAAATCGAATCCTGAGTAGTCTCTAACATTTGGACCCGAGCCAGAACCGATAGTAACGATTGTAGCGATTGTTAGCTGGGCTCGACCGGCAGGGCATGTTCAGGACCGGCCCAGCCTTCGGGAGATCTCCACTCCAGGAACCAGCAGTACAGTGTTGGCACAACAAACGTGGCGAACGGTTCGACCAACATACCGCCCATAATTGGAATGGCCATGGCCTTGGCGACATCCGCGCCTCGGCCATCGGAGATCAGAATCGGGACGAGCGCGACGAGGGTTGTGACCGTGGTCATCACGCACGGCCGCACGCGTTTCAATCCCGCGTGATAAATGATCTCGCGTAATTCCTGAATGGTGTTCCAGCGTTTCTTTTGCAGTTCGTCGCGAATGTAAGTCATCATTACAATGCCATCATCGGCTGCCAATCCAAACAACGCGATGAAGCCGATCCACATGGCGGTGTTCATGGGGATTTCCATCAGGGCGACCGCAATCATCCCCCCTCCCGCGGAAATGGGAATCCCGGAAAACACGATCAGCGACTGGGGCAAGTCGCGGAAGTGCACGTAATGGAGCAGCAAGTTGATCAAGATCACCATCGGTATGATCCACATCAAACGCAGATTGGCTTCGACTTGATTCTGAAAAGACCCGACCATTTGCAATTCAAAGTTGGCCTTGGGAAGTTGCAACTTGCCCTGCGATCGATCGTTCTGCAGTTGAGTCAGGATTTGGTTCGCCGTTTCAATAGGGCCACTGACCCCGGAAGGCATAAATGCCACATGGGCGACGAGTCGAGCGTCTTCACTGTTGATCGACATTGGCCCCCATACGGTTTCGATGTTTGTGAGGCGATCCAGCGGTACGATTTCTCCGGTCGGTGTGACGACTTCGATTCGCCCCAGTCCCTCGAGGCTTTCTCGAGTGCTGCGTTCGTAGCGAACTTGAACCGCGTAGCGTTCGCGACCTTCGACGGTCGTGGTAACGTCCATTCCGCCCAATCCGGCGGCCACAATTTCGTTGACCATCATCGCCGTCATGCCATATCGCGCCGCTTCCTCGCGGTCCACTTCAAACTCGATATAGGGCTTCCCTAGCACAATATCGGGACTCACGGTGTTGCGGTTGACCAGCGGATTGTCTTTTAGATGCGCCGAGATCGCTAAAGCGGCGTCGGCCAGTTCATCGAGGTTCTGTCCGTAAATACGCACCGCCATGGCTGCGCGAATACCCGCTTGTAACATCACGACCCGCCCTTCGATCGGTTGCAGGGCCGAGGCTGGTGTGACGCCCGTGACGGTAGCCACACGATTGATTTCATCCCATATGTCTCGCGAGGTTACGCCAGGTCTCCATTCCGATTTTGGTCGAAGCATCACATAGGTTTCGATCATCGTGGCGGGTGCGGGGTCTAGAGCTGATTCCGCTCGTCCAATCTTTCCCAACACATTGGCGACCTCGGGAATCTGTTTGATCAGCATGTCTTGCTTCTGCAAGACTTCGAACGATTGTGAAAACGTGGCTGCCGGATACAAGCTGGGCATATAAAACCAACTTCCTTCATCCAACGCGATCCAATCGGAAGACTTCAACGCGGGAATGGCGGATTGTAACTTTGGATAACCTGGCAATTCGCTCAAGTTCGCGCCCATCAGCGTCGCCAGTTTCTCGACGGGTTGAAGGACCATGGCGGTGCCAAGCCAAGCGACTAGCCCTGCGACCATCACGACTGAAGGCAAACACAACATCAGTAGTTTATGTCGGAGTGCCAGACGCAGACGACCTGCGTACATCCATGTCACAAGTCGACTGACGGGGTTTTCATCCAGTTCTCGCAGGCGTTCGTGACTGATCCAGTTTCCCAAGAGTCCGCCGGCAACGAGTGCGAGCAGCGCGAATACATCGGCTTTGCGGCCGGTCCAGGCCTCCAAAGTGGGCCCCCACACGAAATACGTGACGCCGGCGCTTAATCCCGCCATCGCTGAAATCACAACCATGGAGTTGAAATTCGACCAACGCTTGCTCCGCAAAAAGATGCGACACAACATCGGCACGGCAATCACCGCGACCAACAAACTGGCTGCCAAGGCAAAACTCTTGGTCCACGCCATTGGAGAAAACAAACGTCCGTCGCGACCGGTTAGAAAAAAGACGGGTAGAAAACTAACAATCGTCGTGCTGACCGCCGTCATCACCGCGGGAATCACTTCCGACGAAGATCGCCGAATGACATTCACCCTTTCTGGTTCACCACCGAGTTGTCCATCACGTTCCCACTCCGTCAGAGCCACGTAAACATTTTCCAAGACAATGATTCCCATGTCGACCATGGTTCCGATGGCGATCGCGATTCCCGCCAGCGACATGATGTTGGCATCCACGCCACAAAAACGCATGGCAATAAACGACATCAATACGGCCATCGGTAACGTAATCGCCACAATTAGACTGGCGCGAAAATGGAGGAGAAAAAGAACCACGACGGCTATGGTGATCAAAGTCTCTTCAATCAGCGCGTCGGTGAGCGTGGCAATCGTCTCGTGAATCAATTCGGTTCGGTCGTAGATGCCGACGATTTTAATCCCCTGCAGATCGGCCTCCAGTAGTTTGATTTTTGCTTCCAAACGTTTGATGACTTCGAGTGGGTTTTCGCCGAACCGCATGACCACGACACCTCCCACCGTCTCGCTGCCGTTCAGGTCCAGGGCACCGGTCCGCAACGCTGGACCAGCTTGTACCCAGGCGACGTCTTTGACGCGCACCGGGGTCCCCTGCCGAGCCGCAATGACCGATTGGCCGATTTGTTCGAGCGTTTCGGTTTCGGTTCGCTTCGCACCGAGAAACCCTTTTCCACGTACCAGATACTCGAGCCCACCTTCATCAATGACCTTGGCGCCGACATCGATGTTCGAGTCGCGAATAGCCCCGATTACGTCGTTCAAAGTCAGTTGGTGAAAGCGAAGCTTTTCGGTGCTGACGTCCACTTGATACTGTTTGACGTAACCACCAATCGAAGCAACCTCGGCAACGCCATCGACCGATTGCAATGCGTACTTGATCACGTAGTCTTGTTGGGAACGAAGTTGGGCGAGGTCAACGCCCGGTGGCGCTTGCAACACGTAGTAGTAGATTTGGCCGAGCGCCGTTGCATCCGGCGCCAGTGTCGGCGTCACGTTGTCAGGCAAAGAATTGGAAATCGCCGTGAGTCGTTCGGCAACACGGGATCTGGCCCAATAAAAATCGACGCCATCGTCAAATGTGACCTGGACGAAGCTGAATCCGAACATGCTCTTGCCGCGCACGCTTCGCGAGCCAGGCACGGTCTGCATGGCCACGGAAATTGGGTAGGTCAGTTGGTCTTCGACATCTTTGGGGGATCGTCCTGGCCAGTCAGCGATCACAATTACTTGATTCTCGCCAACATTTGGTATGGCATCGATTGGGACTTGATTTGCCGAGTACCAACCCAGCCAGAAGGTCAAAACAATCAAGGCCAAGACCAGCAGTCGTTCGCGAACACAAAAGTCGATCAACGCTCGCATCAAGGGCCTCGCCAAGAAAAAACACTTCTGACAGAAACTCGATGTGCCGCTCGATCTTAGCGACTTAGTTTCTTCAAGTACTCGCTAGGATTCTTCAACAACGCACTGCGGCATCCTTCGCAGCAAAGAAATACCACCTGACCTTCGACTTCGACGCGAACGGGTACGCCCATAGAACCAAGTGCCATATCCGCGACTGCGCACATTCGCTGCTTCTTGGCAAGTTCTTGATCCACGGGCGCTAGGCCAGCGATGGCCGCTTCCATGGCGGGAGTCCACTGGTCATCGGCTTTTTGGGGCAACGCTTTCCCAGGATCGATTAGTGAAGGATTCCCTGCCAACTGC